>DASSJS010000098.1:0-45164 GCA_035691085.1 Longimicrobium sp. | reverse complement strand
CCCGCCGGCGAGTCCGTTGCCGCCCTCGTCCGCAGCCTGGGCGACGACGCGTCCACCCTCGTCCGCCACGAGATCGCGCTGGCCAAGGCCGAACTGCGGCAGAGCGCCGGCTCCCTGGCGTCGCACGCCGGCAAGGTTGCCGCCGGCGCCGTGATCGCCGGCATCGGCGCGCTGCTGCTGCTGGAGGCGCTGGTCCTTGGCCTGGGCGACGCGCTGGGCGGCCGCTACTGGCTCGCCGCGCTGATCACCGGCGTGCTCCTGCTCGCCGGCGGCGCCGTCCTGCTCCTGGCCGGCATCCGCGGCGCCCGCGCGCAATCCCTGGCCCCGGCGCAGACGCTGCAGTCGTTGCGCGAGACCGGCGACTGGGCCAAGGCCGAAGCCGCGTCGCTCCGCTCCAGCCTCGGCGGCTCCGCGGATGCGTCGGCTGACGGAAGGGATGGCCGCGCCGCCGTCCTCGTCCCGCCCCGGACGGACGGGGCGCGGCGGGTGGAGCGGACCGGTGCGGACGCGGACGGCGAGGCGCCCGCCGCGCAGCCGGTGGGGAGCCCCGCGAAGTCCGCGGACGCGCCGCCGATCGAGTGGCCGCTGTGGAAGCGGGTGTGGACGAAGTACAAGAACGACGACGTAGCCAACCAGGCGGCCAAGGTCGCTTATTTCTTCTTCATGTCGCTCCCGCCGCTGCTGATGGCGGTGTTCGGGCTCGCCGGGATCTTCGGCGGCGACAGCACCGCCGCGTGGCTCACCGACAGCCTGCAGCGCGATCTCCCCGCCGAGGCCGGAACGCTGGTGAACGGCTTCGTCACCGAAGTCGTCCGCAAGGAGCACCCCGGCCTGGTGTCCATCGGCCTGCTGCTGGCGCTGTGGGCCGGGGCCAACGTGTTCATGGCGCTGGAGGATACGCTGAACGTGGCCTGGGGCGTCCGCGTCCAGCGCGGGTTCGTGAAGCGCCGCCTGGTCGCCCTTGCCGCGCTGCTCGCGGTGGGGCTCCTCTTCCTCGCCGGGAGCGCGGCGCTCCTGGCGGGGCCGGCGATCGCGAAGGCGCTGGGGCTGGGGATGGTCTGGACGGTGCTGCAGTACCCGGTGGGGCTGGCGATGGTGGTGGCCGCGTTCTGGATGGTGTACTACCTGCTCCCCAACCGCGACCAGCGCCGCCACAAGGGCGTGCTGCTGCGCTGCAGCGCCATCGCCGCCGGGCTGTGGCTGGTCGCCACGCTCGCCTTCCGCCTCTACGCCTCCAACTTCGGCTCGTACGACAAGACCTACGGGGTGCTGGGCGGGATGATCGTGCTGCTGCTGTGGATGGACTACACCTCGCTCGTCATCCTCCTGGGCGGCGAGATCGGCTCCGAGATGGAGCGCTCGCGGCGAAGTGATTCCACGCCGGGCCTCCGGTAACGCGGAAGGGTCCGATCCGGCTCCGGGATGGAACGCTCGCGGTACCGTGATCCACGTCGTCCGATCGGGGCGGCCGAGGGTCCCGTTCGCTTTAGGCCGCGACGAAATGCTCTGGTCCGCCCGGAATCGTTTGATGGACGAGGGCACCCGGCGAGGCCCGATTACGCCACCAAAGGACGGCGGCATCCGGATGTGGCGCCGTGACAGGGATTTCCCCCGCTGATCGCCCGGTGAAGACACGGCGTGATTCTATCCGCAAGCCGGTGAATCGTTGCCAAAGCTTTGCAGCGATTGTCGGGGCAACACCCCCCCGCTAGTTTCATCGAAACGGGAGGACACGACCGGCGCGTTCTGCGCCACGGCGAGACCGGTGCGTGGCGCGGTCCGCGGATCCGGGCGGGCGGATACATGGCGATCGATCAGACAACGGCACCACGCCTCGCGCACACCGCGCCGCAGCCCCAGGCCGCGGCGCGCCTTGTCGCGCGCGCGCTGAACGCCCCCGCCGCCGCCGTCCACCTGGCCGGCGCGCTCCAGGTCCACGCGAGCGAGGATCTATCCGCCCAGGCGCGCGACGCCCTCGCGGGGCTCTGCGCGCGGGCGGCGGCGGGCGAGGCGCTCACCCTGGGCAGCATCCCGGGCGCGCCGGGCGGGATCGCCGCCTTCGCCGCCGCGCCGCTCCCGGGCGGCGGGTGCGTGGCCGCGGCCGACGTGCGGCCGCGGGCGTGGAGCGAGGCCGACGCCGCCGCGCTGGCCGACGCCGCCGCGCTGCTGCAGGCCGATGCCGCGCCTCACGCGCAGGCGCCGGCGCGGCAGGGGATCAGCGTGTTCCGGGCGATGTTCGAGGGGTCGTCGTCGGGGATGGCGGTGCTGGACCTGGGCGGGCGGATACTGCGCGCCAACCGCTCGCTGGCGCACATGCTGGAGGTGCGCACGGCGCGCCTCTTCGGCCGGCCGCTGGCGTCGTTCCTTCGCGGCGAGGGCGAGGAGCGGGCCGCGGTGGTGGACGCGCTGGCCCACGCCCGCGACGTGGACGTGCACGACGGGGTGCGCCTGCGCGGGCGCGGCGGGCGTGAGACGTGGGTGCGCGTGAAGCTCACCATCCGCCGCGCCCAGGGCCGCCCCGTGTTCGCGCTGGCGCTGATCGAGGACGTGACCGACCGCCGCCGCGCCGCCGAGGCGCTGGAACGCCGCGCGGCGGTGCTGGAGCTGATGCAGCGCGTGTCTTCCGCCGCCAACCGCGCCGGCTCGCTGCACGAGGTGCTGCGCGAGGCGCTGGACCTGACCTGCGACTACACCGGCTGGCCCGTGGGCCACGCCTTCGTGCGCGACCAGGCGGGCGAGCTGGTGAGCTCGGACGTATGGCGCGAGAGCGACCCCGGCCGCTTCGCCGCGCTGCGCGCCGCCACCGCCCTGCTGCGGCTGGGCCACGGCGAGGGGCTTCCCGGCCTGGTGGCGCGCACCGGCGCCCCGGCGTGGATCGAGGACGTGCAGCGCGAGCCCGGCTTCGTGCGCGCCGCCGCCGCCGCCCAGGCCGGCGTGCGCGGCGCCGTGGCGTGGCCGGTGCGCGCCGGGGGAGAGGTGGTGGCGGTGGCCGAGTTCTTTTCCGACCGCCCCGAGCGCCCCGACCCCGAGCTGATGGAGCTGCTGGGGTACCTGGGCACGCAGCTGGGGCTGGTGGTGGAGCGCGAGCGGATCCTGGAGCGCCTGCGCGAGAGCGAGGGGCGCCTCTTCCAGATCCTGGAGGCGCTCCCCGTGGCCGTGGTGGTGCGCGACGGCGAGGGGCGCATGTACTACTCCAACCGCGCCGCCCGCGAGCTGGTGGGGCGCGACCCCGACGAACGGGTGGGCCTGGCCGCCGGGCCGCCCACCTACGCCACCTTCGTGACCGGCACCCAGCAGCCGTACCCCATCCACCGCCTCCCCGTCACCCGCGCCCTGATGGGCGAGGCCGCCTGGGTGGACGACCTGGAGCTGCGCGCGGCCGGGCGCGCCGTCCCGCTGCGCGTGGGAGCCGCGCCCATCTTCGATGCCGGCGGCAACGTGCGTTACGTGGTGGGGTCGTTCGTGGACCTGACCGAGCGCGCCCGGCTGGAGGCCACGCTGCGCGAGCACGCGCGCGAGCTGGAGCGCAGCAACCGCGAGCTCGAGGAGTTCGCCTACGTGGCCAGCCACGACCTGCAGGAGCCGCTGCGCAAGATCCGCGCGTTCGGCGACCGGCTGCGCGGCCACCTGGGCCAGCCGGGCGACCTCGACGCGCGCGACTACCTGGCCCGCATGCAGGCCGCCGCGGTGCGCATGCAGCAGCTGATCCACGACCTGCTGCAGTTCTCGCGCGTGGGCCGCGCCCGCGTGCACCCTGCCCCGGTGGAGCTGGACGGCGTGCTGGCCGAGGTGCTGGCCGACCTGGAGCCCCGGCTGCGCGAGACGAGCGGAGAGGTGGAGGCCGGGCCGCTGGGCACCGTCCGCGCCGACCCCACGCACATGCGGCAGCTGCTGCAGAACCTGGTGGCCAACGCGCTCAAGTTCCACCGCCCCGGCGTGCCCCCGCGCGTGGCGCTGCACTCCGCGGGCGAAGACGGGGGGCGCGCCGTGCGCATCACCGTGGCCGACAACGGGATCGGCTTCGAGCCGGAGCACACCGAGCGCATCTTCCTCCCCTTCCAGCGGCTGCACGGGCGCAGCGAGTACGAGGGAACGGGGATGGGGCTGGCCATCTGCCGGCGCATCGCCGAGGCGGCGGGCGGCTCCATCCGCGCCGAGGGGCGGCCCGGGGAGGGCGCCACCTTCATCATCACGCTGCCGGGGTGCGGCGGCGAGGAGGGAGCATGAGCCAGGCGGCGCCGCTCACCATCGTGATGGCCGACGACGACGAGGACGACCGGCTGCTGGCCCGCGACGCGCTGGCCCGGGCGCCGGTCCCCGCCACGCTGCGCTTCGTGCAAGACGGCGGCGAGCTGCTGGAGTACCTGCGCCGCGAGCGCCGCTACGCCCCGCCCGCCGACGCGCCCGCGCCCTCGCTGGTGCTGCTCGACCTGAACATGCCGCGCATGAACGGGATGGAGGCGCTGCGCGAGATCCGCGGCGACCCGGCGCTGCGCCGCATCCCCGTGGTGGTGATGACCACCTCCAGCCGGCGCGAGGACGTGCTGAGGAGCTACGAGCTGGGCGCCAACTCGTTCATCACCAAGCCCGTCACCTTCTCGGGGCTGGTGGAGGTGATGCGCACCCTGGGCCGCTACTGGGGCGGCACCGTGTCGCTTCCCGGCGAGGGCTGAGCATGCCCGGCACGCAGCCGCTCCACGTGCTGGTGGTGGAGGACGATGACGACGACTTCGTCCTGACCCGCGACCTGCTGCGCCAGGCCGGCGGCCGGATCACCGTGGACCGCGCCTGCACCTATGCCGACGCGCTGGCCCGGCTGGACGGCCCGTACGACGCCGTGCTGGCCGACCACCGCCTGGGCGCCCACACCGGCGTGGACCTGGTGCGCGAGGCCGCCGCGCGGGGCGCCGTCCTTCCCATCGTGCTGCTGACCGGGCAGGGCGGGCGCGAGCTCGACGTGCAGGCCATGCGGGCCGGCGCCGCCGACTTCCTGGAGAAGGGCGAGCTGACCGCCGCGCTGCTGGAGCGCACGCTGCGCTACGCGGTGGAGCACGGCCGCGCCCAGGCCGAGCTCCTCGAGGAGCGCCGCGCGCTGGCCACGCTCATGGGCAACCTTCCCGGGATGGCCTACCGCTGCCGGGTGGACCGCAGCTACACCGTCGAGTTCGCCAGCGACGGCGCCCGGGCGCTCACCGGCTACGCGCCCGCCGAGCTGGTGGAGAACCGGGCGGCGGCCTTCGGCGACCTGATCGTGCCCGAAGACCGCGAGCCGGTGTGGGCGCGGGTACAGGCCAGCGTGGCCGAGATGCGCCCGTTCCAGCTGGAGTACCGGATCCTCCACCGCGACGGGAGCGAGCGGTGGGTGCAGGAGAACGGGGTGCCGGTGACGCGGGCCGGCGGGGCGGTGATGCTGGAGGGTTTCATCACCGACGTCACCGAGCGCAAGCGCGCCGAGGAGGCGCTGCGGCGCAGCGGCGACTACTTCCGCGCGCTCACCGAGGCGGTGGGCGAGATCGTGGCGGTGGGCGACGCCGACGGCTCCATGCGCTTCGTCTCTCCCGGCGTCCTCGCCCTCACCGGCTACACGCCGGCGGAGTGGACGCAGATGACCGCCCTCTCCACCATCCACCCCGACGACCTGCCGCTGGCGCAGGGCACCTTCGCGGCGCTGGTGCAGACGCCGGGGATGCGGGTGCAGGTGGAGCTGCGCATGGTGCACCGCGACGGCACGCCGCGGATGGTGGAGGTCACCGCGCGCAACCTACTGGAAGACCCGGCGGTGCGCGGGATCGTCTACAACACCCGCGACATCACCGTGCGCCGCGCGGGCGAGGAGGCGCTGCGCAGCCGCGAGCGCCACTTCCGCTCGCTGATCGAGAACGCGCACGACATCATCACCGTGCTCGAGGGCGACGGCGACGTGCGCTTCGTGAGCCCCTCGGTGGAGCGCACGCTGGGGTACGCGCGCGAACGGCTGGCCGGCGTGTACCTCTTCGAGCTGGTGCACCCCGACGACGTTCCCGCGGTGCTGGAGGTGTTCGACCGCGCCATCCGCTCGCCGGGCGAGCCGCAGTGGCTGGAGTTCCGCATCCGCCACGCCGGCGGCTCGTACCGCGTGCTGGAGGCGATCTGCACCAGCCTGCTGCACGACCCCGCGGTGGCCGGGATCGTGGTCAACAGCCGCGACGTCACCGATCGCAGGAACGCCGAGGAGGCGCTGCGCCTGTCGCAGCAGCAGCTCCTGCAGGCGCAGAAGATGGACGCGGTGGGGCGGCTGGCCGGCGGGGTGGCGCACGACTTCAACAACCTGCTCACCGCCATCCGCGGCAACGCCGAGCTCCTCCTCTTCGACATCCCCGCCGGCGACCCGCGCCGCGAGGACGTGGAGGAGATCCGCAAGGCCGCCGACCGCGCCGCGGCGCTCACCCGGCAGCTGCTGGCCTTCAGCCGCCGCCAGGTGCTGCAGCCGCGCGTGCTGGACCTGAACGACGTGGTGCAGGAGATGGAGCGCATGCTGCGCCGCCTGATCGGCGAGGACGTGGAGCTGGTCACCCGCCTGGCTCCCGGGGTGGAGCAGGTGCGGGCCGACCCCGGGCAGGTGGAGCAGGTGGTGCTGAACCTTGCCGTGAACGCGCGCGACGCCATGCCCGGCGGCGGCAAGCTGATCGTGGAAACGGCCAACGCCGAGCTGGACGAGGAGATGAAGCGCACCCATCCCTACGTGGTTCCCGGCCGCTACGTGATGCTGTGCGTGAGCGACACCGGGCAGGGGATGGACCCCGAGACGCGGGAGCGCGCCTTCGAGCCCTTCTTCACCACCAAGCCGGCGGGGCGCGGCACGGGGCTGGGGCTCAGCACCGTGTACGGCATCGTCAAGCAGAGCGGCGGCTTCATCTGGCTCGACTCCGAGCTGGGGCGCGGCACCCGCGTGCGCATCTACCTCCCCCCCGTGGCCGCGCCCGCCGCCCCCGCCCCCGTGGCCGCCGGCGCCTCGCCCCCGCGGCAGGGCCGGGGGACGGTGCTGCTGGCCGAGGACGAGGTGACGGTGCGCCGCCTGGCCGTGCGCGTGCTGCGGCGCGGCGGCTTCACCGTGCTCGAGGCGGGCGACGGCGAGGAGGCGCTCTCGGTGGCGCACGACCATCCCGGCCCGCTGGACCTGCTGGTGACCGACCTGGTGATGCCGCGGCTGGGCGGGCGCGAGCTGGCGGGGCGGCTGCGGGCGGCGCGCCCCGGCATCCCCGTGGTCTACGTCTCGGGTTACGCCGAGGAAGCCGTGCAGCGCGACGGCGTGCTGGACCCCGGCGCCCGCTTCCTCCCCAAGCCCTTCACCGCCGAGCAGCTGATCGACGCCGTCCACGCCGCGCTGCGCGACGCGCGCTCTACGTCTTCCGCGAGTTGAACGCAAAGGAATCACCACGGAGGGAACGGGAGACAGAGCGATCAAAGTCGGTTCTTCGTCGAGTTAGTTGCAACGTGATCGCACCGGAGCTCGCCGACGAGTGGCTGCAGGCTCGGAATGCGCTGAGTATCGAAATTTTTTTCAGGAACACCCGCTTCCGTCGTTCGCCCCGTCGTCTGCGCCTGCAGGCTTCGTTCACTGCGTTATCCGGGGAAATCGAGCCCTCCCGATCCTCCGTGCGTCTCCGCAGACGTCGTGGAACGGCGAATGTTCGCCATCCTGCCATCGACGCCCAGGACGTGCACGACGGCCGGACTCGCCTCGTGATCCCCTGATCGATCCGTTGAGACAGCCGGCCTTCCGTGAGTGGCCGCGGGGCGAGGAGGGGCTTTCCAAAAAAATTTCGATACTCAGCGCGAGCGCCGCCTGCAGCCACTCGTCGACAGGATCGGTGCGAGCAACCTGCTGCAACGAAATCCGGCGATGAACCTCAAAATCAACCAGTATCTTGCGGTCCATCTCTTTGCCTGTTGGGATACAGGAAGCGGCGGGCCGGATAATCGGGCCCCCACGGCTTCGTCCGGCATTACGGAGCCAAGCTCGAAACGCTAATGTTCGCGCAGGGAATCCTTGCTTCCCGACCGACAGCTAATATAGTGTGCTTTGACGATCGTCTTCATTCCACCGATCTTCTATGGGAAATCCACGAGAATGCGACACTCCCCCCTGCACGGCATCATCTTCACTTCCATGCTGGCGGCCACTGGGTGCGGCACATTTGCCGCTAAAGCCGATCCGTTGCACGGCCCGTCTGGAGCGGCGTGGGGGCTGAGTGACGTGGCGGCTGGCGCTCGTCCCGTTTTTGGACGAACCGAGTTCCGCGTTGAATCCGACCTGCCGGGCACCCGCATCGGACGTGCGCCCGGCGCAGACGCGCCGATCACAGCCCCGGCCGAACCGGCCGACACTACCAATCTCGAGCCGGGAGCGCTGCTGGACGTGTGGTTGAGCGACAGGAACGTAGACATCCGCACCATCACGACCGAGCGGTCACTGGGCACTGCGGTGGTGCAGGGGGATTTCTTCCGCTACAACGTGGTCAACTCCGATCCGGACCTGCGCGGCTTCTGGGGCCAGCCACTTCTACTGAAGTGGTCGGCGCTCCTCGAGATCCCCGACCGGGGCGCCCACGTGTTCGCTGCGGAGCTTTCGAGGGAGAGAGGGGGTAGGGCGATACAGGTTCGGACGATGGTGAGGGTGGACGAGGAGACGGTGTTCGAAAAGCAGGTCCGAGTTTTCCTGGGTAACCCGATTTTCGAGACCTCCTCGCGGGTGCTTACGCTTGCGCCGGGGTATCACCGGCTGGAAGTGTGGCTTGCGGTAGATACCCGGCAGGCTGTTCTTCCCGCCTCGCAACTTGGCATCGTCCTGAAGATTCGCCCGCCCGGCCAGATGACGGCCGAGCCGGTGCAGCCGTCGCGGATCTGGCACCGCGTGCGGTGAGCGGAGCTACCGCGGGTATGCCGGCGGCAGGGTGGAGTCGCGCGGCCGGTCGCTGAGAACGGCAAAGGTGTCGGGCGGTCCCGGAAGCTTCTGGACGGGGGAGGCGATCACGGCGCCCTGCTGGGCTTCGACGGATCGCTCACGCGGCTGCGAGTCCACGCTCGGCTGCCTGGCCTCGTCGCGCGAGCGCACGGCAGCGTGCTTGCCGGCCGACGCCGCCGCGGGTGCCGAGTCCCGCGGCGGCGACGTGTCCGCGACCTCGCGAGATGCTGGAGCCGACACGGTGTCCGCGAGCAGCTGTCCCGGCGGATGCGCGGTTCGATCGCCCAGGCTCATGCTCGCAACCACGACCGCAGCCGCTAGCGCGAGCGCGGCGATCGCCGTCCCTACCCGCCCGACCCCCTGCTTGCCCCCCTCGACGCCGACTGGCTGGACCAGGAAAATCCGGTCAGGGTCCACGCCAGGGCGCGCCACCAACCGCGGGCACTCCGCGTCTTCGAAGTACTCCAGGGCCAGCGCAGCGCGCGCTTGGTCGTAGGCGGCCTGCACCGACCGGCCGAACGCGATGGCGCGGTAGAACGACGCGCCGAAGGTGATCGCGGCCTCGTCCGAGATCTCGCCGCGCGTGCCGATGGCGCACCCCACAGCCGCGGCAATCGCCTGAGCCTGTGGAAGGGAGAAGCACGCGTTCAGCACCGCCACGCGGATGTCGTCCCTGAAGAGCTGGAACAGTTGCGCGAGCGCCGCCCCGTCTACCCAGTGCGGGCCGCCGTCCGGGTCCACCAGCACCAGTCCGTCGTTCCCGCCGTGCCCGCTGAAGTGCACCACCTGCGGGCGCGCCTCGTTCAGGGCCTGCAGCAAGTCGTCGGTGCGCGCGGCCCAGCGTACGTCGAACTCCAGTGCGTCGCGGTGCTCGGCCGCGCGCACTTTCGTGAGGATCTGCCGGACGTCCTCGTCCAGCAGGAGCCTGGGGATGCGTCCGTCCGGTGGAGCGGAAAGCGGATCGGCGGCGAAGAACAGGACTTTGACCTTGCTCATGATGCCCATCGAGGAAAAACGAGATCCGCGGCCGACCCGCCGCCATCAACGGAAAAGGAACGCGGAGCTAGGGATCGATCGAGAATTCCGCCGGGCGAGCACGGGACGAGCGGGTGAGCCGACTGCGGCGAATGGGCCTTGCACCGAGCGTGCATGTCCGAAGCGTTTCGACAACGCTGCCAGCGGCGCGACGCTTGTTTGCGCCGTTCGGCAGGAATTGAGCGGATCGCTCGCCGCGCTGCCGCAACTCGGCATCGGGCGGCGGCTCGTCGATCAGTCGCCCGTCACGTGCCCGAATACGCGCCCCATCTGCCGGACCACGGCGGCCTCGGCCTCGGCGATCGTCACGGCGCGGCCGGTCTCCTCGCTCAGCGAGCCCACGCCGTGGTCGCGGATGCCGCAGGGGACGATGGTGCCGAACATCCCCAGGTCGGTGCTCACGTTCAGCGCGAAGCCGTGGCTGGTGATCCACCCGCTGCTCACGCGCACCCCGATGGCCGCCACCTTCCGATCGCCCGCCCACACCCCGGTCAGCCCCTCCTTGCGGCTCCCCTCGATCCCGAACTCGCCGAGGACGCCGATCAGCATCTCTTCCAGGTCGCGCAGGTAGCGGTGCAGGTCCTGCCGGCCGGGCTTCAGGTCCAGGATCGGGTAGCCCACCAGCTGGCCTGGGCCGTGGTAGGTCACGTCGCCGCCGCGCCCGGTCTCGTACAGCTCGATCCCGCGGGCCGCGCGCTCTTCGGGTGACACGAGGACGTTCTCGTCGTGCGCGCCGCTCCCCAGCGTGATCACGTGCGGGTGCTCCAGCAGCAGCAGCGTGTCGGGGATGTCGCCCGCGCGGCGCTGGTCCACCAGCCGCTTCTGCAGCTCCAGCGCGTCGCCATACGCGACCCGCCCCAGCCGGCGCACGTCCAGCGGGCGGGTCACGGCGCGAGACTGGTCGCCAGGCGCTTCACCGCAAATAGCCATCTTCAGGGTCACTCAGTTCAACGTTCAGGTCGAAGTCTCGATATCCGACCTCGGTAAAGATCCGGATCGTGAGAGCTTCCAGCAACCTGCCGACCGGCCGCGCTCCCGGCCGGGCCGGAAGCCAGCCGTCCACCCACGTCCATTCTCCGGGAAGCAGATCGGACAACTGCGAGAGGTAATGCATGTGCCTGCCATCGGGCAGGGGAATTCTACCGGGGAACAATCCGGACGTGATCACCGCGGTTTTCATGGATGAGGTTTGCAGCACCCGCGTCGTGGGATTCTGGACCTGGACTGCCAGCTGCAGAGATCCCTGTCTGTCCAGCGGGATCCTGATCTCGCTGGCCTCCTCGATCCTCACCCCGTTGATGTAGAAGGCAGCCTCTTCCGAAATCCTTGTGAGAGAACGCTTTGGGTGCTCCAGCATCCAGCGGATGCGGGTCTCCAGATCACTCTTGAGGCGGGCAATGCTGCCGTCGTAGACCACGTGAGGATAGTGTTTCAGATCAAACGGAATGTCTGAATCCTTGTTGGTAAGCAGAATCGTGCGTTTCCCCAGCGCGTGGGCATATCCCACTTCATAGAATACGTTGGGGTTCTGCCCGGTCAGCTCTGCAAGGACGACATCGGCCACGGCGATCTGATGGTAGATTCGCTCGAGGATCTGCTCTTCGAACACCTGCTCGTCCACCCGCTCGCAATATGCCCCCGCGTCCTTGCACGCCTGCTTGATCCCCACCTCGTAAACATCACGAAGTTCCTCGCGGAACGGCATCAGGACGAATACGAAGGGCTTGGGAGTAGTCGTGTGCATTTTTTCATCGCGGACAGACGGGTTCAGAGTTCCAGTCCCCGTGGGAGCGCACTGAATAGAGAAAGAGCGGGACCCCGGCGCGACCGCAGGCCCCGCTCTGTTCAGCCGCTCCGCCCTTCAGTTGTCCAGCGGAAGGACGGATGTCGAATTCCTACCGCCGCGACGCGAAGATACGCAGGATGTACCAGAACATCAGCGCCACCGAGGCGAACAGCTCCAGCGCGGCACTCACGTAGCGGTCTTCCGGGTAGGTGCGCAGGACCTTGCTGGTGCTATACAGGATGGTGGCGCCGGCGAACATCACCATCGCGAACGAGAAGAACATCCCCAGCTGGAAGCCGAAGATCACGCTCCCGGCGATCAGCAGCAGCGCGCCCACGCCGAACCAGCGCAGCAGGGCGCCCATGAAGGTGAAGTCCTTGCCGGTGGTCATGGCGATCCCGGTGAGCGCGCCGAAGCCCACCAGCGTGAGCAGCGCCGCGCTGCCGATGGCACCCGGCGCATTGATCTCGGCGATCACCAGCAGCGGCACGAAGATGATGGCCTCGATCAGCACGTAGCCGGCGAGCGCCACGTACTGCATCGACCGCGTCTCGGCGCGCGCCGCCATGCTGCTGAACAGCCAGCCACCCACCATGAACCCACCCAGCACCAGCAGCCAGCCCACGCCCAGCATGGCCTTGGCGATCGGCAGCGCCAGCCCGCTCTGGAAGATTGCCACCTCGATGGCCGTGAAGCCCAGGATGGCTGCCAGCAAGTGGGTGTAGGTGCGCGTGATGAACTGCGCCCGCCGCTCGCTGCTGATGCCGGCTACCGGCTGCGGCTGCGCGTACCCGTAGGTTGGCTGCTCGTACATTGGTTTCTCGCCAAGGGATGGTGGGACGAAGAACGTGTCGGGGAGAATACACCGGACGGAGGATAAAGGAGCCAGCGCGCGCGGGCAAGGCGAGAACTGCAGGGAACAGGGGACAGGGAACAGGGAACAGCCGGCGGCACGGTGGCGGCTCGACATGCATCGGCGCGGCCGCGCCCACACCCTCCGTGGCGGAAGGCAGCACCTCCGCGGCTCGCGGCGATCCCGACGAACAGCCTCGCGCGGTTTGCGAGGCTTCTCGTGGTTGTAGCCCGCGGCTTCAGCCGCCCGGGGAGCCGCGGCACCCTCCCAAGCCGCGTACGGCACAATGTCCGTCATCCGCCACAGGCATCATCGGAAACCGACGATATTCAACAAACTAATTGCACGATTGAAGTTAATTTAGCATCTTTTCGGCCGTGCACTGCACCACGAGCTCACGAATAACCCGGGAGGTGGGGATGCGCAGGTTGAAGCTGGAGATCGACGAGCTGGAGGTGGAATCGTTTGCCGTGGAGCGGCCCGGCAACACGCGGGGGACTGTCCGCGGCCGCGAATACACCCTCAACGCCTGGGAATGCGACTCGGAGCCGGTGGATGATTCGATCAACTACTGCTCCCCCGCGCCCACCTCGCTGTTCAGCTGCGCATACACCTGCGGCAACACCTGCTCGTGCGGCTGCACGGCCACGCAGCACCAGTACACCTGCACCTGCCCCGACGACCCGATCTACCCCTGAGCACGAGCGGCGCGGCAAAGAAAGCGAAGCGGCCCCGGGGATCTCTCCCCGGGGCCGCTCGTTCGTCATCCGCCCAGGACGCTCACGCCGTCTCGGGGAAGGTCTCCATCAGCTGCTTCACGCGGGCCAGGAACTGGTCGCCGTCGGCGCCGTTCACCAGGCGGTGGTCGTAGCCCAGCGAGATGTAGCCGCGCTTGCGGGGGACGATGGCGTGGTTGCCGTACTCGTCGCTGATCACCGCCGGGCGCATCTCCACCCCGCCCACCCCCAGGATGGCCACCTGCGGCTGGGAGATGATGGGGAAGCCGATGGTGGTGCCGAAGATCCCCGGGTTGGTGATGGTGAACGTACCGCCCTGGATGTCGTCGGGCTTCAGCTGCCGGTTGCGCGCGCGGGTCCCCACGTCGTTCACGCGCTTGGCCAGGCCGACCAGGGAGAGCTCGTCGGCCCCCTTCACCACCGGCACGATCAGCCCGTTGTCGATGGCCACCGCGATGCCGAGGTTCACGTCGGCGCGGTAGATGACCTCGTTGTTGCCGAAGCTGGCGTTCAGCTTGGGATGCTCGCGCAGCGCGCGGGCCACGGCCCACGCGATGAAGTGCGTGTAGGTGACCTTCACCCCCTGGTCGGCCCACACCTTCCTGTTCTTGCCGCGCACATGGTCGATGCGGGTGTAGTCGACCTCGAAGTAGCTGTGCACGTGCGGCGAGATGCGCCGCGACAGCACCATGTTCTGCGCGATGATCTGCGTGATGCGGTCGGCGCTCTCCACGCGGTCGTTGGGGCCAGCCTTCACCTCGGGGTGATGGACGTGGCCGTAGAACTCGTCCCAGTCGAACGGCCCCTCGCCGCCCGCCGAGACCTTGGCCGGTGCGGCGGGGCGCTGCGCCGGCGGAGCGGCCGACGAGCCCGCGGACGCGCCGGCGGTGGCCGGGGCCGCGGCGGGCGCCGCCTTCTGCTCCTCCACGTACTTCAGGATGTCTTCCTTGGTCACCCGCCCCGCGCGGCCGGTCCCCTGCACCGCACTGACTTCCACCCCGTGCTCCGCCGCGATCTTGCGGACCAGCGGGGTGGAGCGGGTGCGCAGCCTCTCCTCGGCCGTCTGCGGGCCGCCGTTGCTGCTGGCACCGCTCTGCTGCGGAGCGGCCTGCGCGGGCGCGCCACCGGCGTTCGCCACCTCGCGCTGCCCGGCCGCGGCCTCGGGAAGGGTGGCCGGCTGCTCGCCGGGCACGCCGGCGGCCGGGCCCGACGGAGCGGCCGCCGGGGTGGCGGCCATGGCGCCCGCCTCGGTCTCGATGAAGGCGACCACGGTGCCCACCTCCACCGTCTGCCCCTCGACCACCACGATCTCGGCGAGCACGCCGGCCACGGGCGAGGGGATCTCGGCGTCCACCTTGTCGGTGGAGATCTCCATGATCGGCTCGTCGCGCTCCACGCGGTCGCCGACCTTCTTCCGCCACACCGACACGGTCCCCTCGGCGATCGACTCGCCCATCTGGGGCATCGGGACTTCGACTCGGGCCATGATCGGGCTCTCGGGTTCAGTAACTGAGTTCAAGTAGTGCTGAGTGCCGAGTGCCGAGTGCGGAAAACACAGCACTCAGCACCTCGTACCCAGCACTCAGTATTTCGCCAGCCAGCGCGCCGCCTTCACCACGTCGTCGGTCTGCGGGAGGAAGTAGTCCTCCAGCGGCGGCGAATACGGGATCGGCGCGTCGATGGCGGTCACGCGCTGGATCGGCGCGTCCAGCCACTCGAACGCCTTCTCGCTCACCCGCATCGCGATCTCGCCCGCGATCCCGCCGGTGCGCGTGTCCTCGTGCACGATCAGGAGCCGGTTGGTCTTCTTCACGCTCTCCACGATCGCGTCCTCGTCCAGCGGAAGGAGGGTGCGCAGGTCGATGATCTCGACCGAGAGCCCGTCCTCCTTCTCCAGCACCTCGGCCGCCTCGGCGCACTTGTGCACCATGGCCGCGTAGGTGACGATCGTCAGGTCCTTCCCCTCGCGGTGCGTGCGTGCCTTGCCGATGGGGACGATGTAGTCCTCGTTCGGCAGCACCTCACGGAGTTGCGGGCGGCGGTACAGCCACTTGTGCTCGAAGAAGAGCACCGGGTCGTCGTCGCGGATGGCGGCCTTGATCAGCCCCTTCGCGTCGTACGCGGTGGCCGGGTACACGATCTTGAGGCCGGGCGTGTGGAAGAACGCCGCCTCGGGGTTCTGCGAGTGGAACGGGCCGCCGCGCACGTAGCCGCCGCTGGGCCCGCGGATCACCATCGGCACCGGGCCGCTGCCGCGATACCGGCTCGTCGCGACGTAGTTGGTGATCATGTCGTAGGCGCAGGCGATGAAGTCGATGAACTGCATCTCCACCACCGGGCGCATCCCCATGTGCGCCGCCCCCGCCGCCGCGCCGGTGAAGCCGATCTCGCTGATCGGCGTGTCCACCACGCGCAGGCCCCCGAAGGCGTCGAGCATCCCCTCGGTCATCTTGAAGGCGCCGCCGTACACGCCGATGTCCTCGCCCATCAGGAACACGCTGGGGTCGCGCTCCATCTCTTCCCACAGCCCCTCGCGGATCGCCTCCAGGAGGGTCACCGGCTTCCCCTGCTCGGTCAGGCGGACGTGGTCGGGCTTCTGCTTGCTCAGGGTCGCGTTCGCCATCAGGCCATGCGGGGGTCGGGGGGGTCCATGCGGTACCAGTGGCCGGGGACGGGGCCGCCGCTCACCACGTCGGTGCGCGCCTCCTGCTCGTCCGGCAGCGGGCTCTTTTCGGCGTCGGCGATGGCCTCGTCCAGCTCGCGGTCGATGCGCGCGTCGATCGCGGCCAGCTCGTCGGCCTTCGCCCAGCCGTTGCCGGTAAGCGCGGCCACGTAGCGGTCGATGGGGTCGTTGCCGGTGGCCCAGCGGTCGATCTCGGCCGGGTCCATGTAGCTCTGCGAGTCGTGCTGCGCGTGGCCCCTGCGGCGGTAGGTGTCCACCTGGATCAGGGTGACCCCGCCGCCGGAACGGGCGCGGTCGACGGCCGTCTTCGCGGCGCCGTACACGGCCAGCATGTCGTTGCCGTCCACCCGGTCGGCCGCCGCGCCGTACCCCGCCGCCTTGTCGGCGAAGGACTTCGCGGCCGTCTGCATCCGGGTGGGCGTCGAATACGCCCAGCCGTTGTTCTCCACGATCACCACCAGGGGGCACTTCTGCACGGCGGCGAAGTTGATCCCCTCGTGGAACGCGCCGGTGCTGGTGGCCCCGTCGCCGATGTAGACCATCCCCACGCGGTCCTCGCCGCGCTGCTTGAAGGTGAGCGTGACACCCGCCATCACCGGCACCAGGTCGCCCAGCGGGCTGATCTGCCCGATGAAGCCGCGCTGGTAGTCGGTGAAGTGGATGTTCAGCTCCTTGCCGCGCGCGGGGCTGTCGGCCTTGGCCATGTACTGGCGCACCACCTCGCCCGGCGTGGCGCCGATGGTGATCATGCTTCCCAGGTTGCGGATCAGCGGGCTCAGCATGTCACCCGTGCCGTCGTCGCGGCGCCGGAGCGCGAAGGCGGAAGCGACGGATTCGCCCTCCTGCCCCAGCGAGCGGAAGAGGCCGCCGATCACCTTGCTCTGCTTGAAGAGGATCTCGAGCTTCTCCTCGAGCGAGCGGGTGAGCCGCACCAGCCGGTATAGTTCCAGAAGCTCCTCGCGGCTCAGCCCGTGCGGGATGGCCGGGGCCGCCGTGCGCTTCGTGGGGGTTCGGTTCGCCATGCCTCTTGCCAAATTCGGTTGCCCGCCCGGGCCACTGCCCGGGCGGGGAAGCGCGACAACTTGGCCCGCCGCGCCACTTCAGTCAAGCCGGGCACCCGGCCCGATCCTCTGCTTCGCGACCACGGCCGGCACCGCAAACGGCCAACACCCCTGCGCTTGCGGTCCTACCCGATCCGCCTGGTCCGTTGATCAGAAGATCGCTGGTCATCCGAGCCGTAGCGTGAGGCCAAGTATGGATCCTTCAGCCGCTCAGGCTCCTTCGGGATGACGCCGTGCGGCTTCTCCCGGAAGCAACGGAACAGCAGGATTGGCATCGGCCGTGACCCTCCGAGCTCCACGACGAAGCGGCGCCGGGCGAACATCCGCCCGGCGCCGCTCGCGTTCCACCTCACCCCCGCCCCTTCTTCCCGTCTCCGCCGGCCTCGCTATCCGCGTTCGCCTGCCCGGCGCGGAGCGCTGCGGGCACCAGGATGCGGCCCGCCGGGTCGAAGCCGTTCGCCTTCCCCATCCGCATCCGCTCGCCCCAGGTGGGCGTGGGATCGAACGGGTGATGGTGCAGCCGGTCCAGGTAGAAGTTCACGATCTTGGAGGCCAGCGGCGCCGCGGCGTCGCCGTGCAGGCCGTGCTCCACGATCACCGCCACCACGATCTCGGGCGAGCCGCCGGGTAGCCCGGCGAAGCCCGTGAACCAGCCGTGGTCGGGACCCTGCGGGTTCTGCGCCGTCCCCGTCTTCCCGTACAGCTTGTAGCGCGCCAGCGAGCTCTGCACCGCGGTGCCGTCTTCCTCGGTCACCAGCTGCAGCCCGGCCCAGATGTTGGTGAGCTGCTCGGGGTTGAGCCCGGTGTCGATGTTGGGCGCGCGGTTGGCCAGCGAGTCGGTGGCCACCAGGTGGGGCGGCACGCCGCGGCCGTTGCCGGCGATGGCCGCGTAGAAGCTGGCCATGTTCAGCACCGTCTGCGAGTTGGGCCCCTGCCCGATGGCCAGCGACATCACGTCGCTGGGCTGCGGCGGCACCTTGAAGTAGCTCTTGTACCAGGCCGCGTTCTTGGGGAAGATCGGGTTCACCTCGGCCGGCAGGTCCAGCCCCGTCCGGTGCCCGAAGCCGATGCGCGTGGCCAGCATGGCCAGGTTGTTCAGCCCGATGCGGATGCCGAGCTGGTAGAAGTACACGTTGCAGCTCTTCTCGATGGCGTGCGCCAGGTCCAGGTAGCCGTGCCCCGCGTGGTTCCAGCAGCGCGCGTAGCGCCCGGCGTACGCCATCCCGCCCGTGCAGGGGATCGGCATGGTCGTCTTGGCGTTCACCATCCCCAGCCGCACGCCCATCACCGCCGTGGCCGTCTTGAAGGTGGACGCCGGGGGATAGAGCGCCGTGATGGTGCGGTTCAGCAGCGGCTTGTTGGGGTTGGTGTTCAGCGCGCGCCAAAGGTCGGGCGGAATCCGGCCCACGAAGGCGTTGGGGTCGTACGTGGGGTGGCTGTACAGCGCCAGCACCTCGCCGCTGCTGGGCACCATGGCCACCACCGCCCCCTTCATGGTGTCGGGGAAGATGCTGTGGATGTACTCCTGCAGCCGCACGTCGATGGTCAGCCGGATCGGGTTGCCGGGCCTGGGGTCGAGCGCGGCCACCGCGGCGCGCGGGTTCACCACCCGGCCCTTGGCGTCCACCTCCACGTAGCGCGCGCCGTCGTCGCCGGTGAGCGTGGTCTCGTACTGCTTCTCGATCCCCGCCTGCCCGATCAGGCGCCCCTGGCGGTAGTGGCGCTCGGCGTACGGCTTCTGCTTCAGCTGCTCGCGGGTGATCTCGGTCACGTACCCCACCAGGTGGCCGATGGCGGCCCCGGCCGGGTAGTAGCGCATGGGCCGCTCGATCACCATCAGGTTGGGGAAGGCGGCGCGGCGCTCCTCGATGGCGGCCGCCTGCGAGTAGGTGGCGCGGTCGGTGATCTCCAGCAGGTCGTGCGGGCGGCGGTTGCGCGCCGCCATCAGCCGCTCCACGTCGCTCCCGGCCAGCCCCACGAACGGGGCCAGGTCGCGCAGCGTCTGCAGGATGATGGTGCTGTCGCCGGGAAGCAGCTGCACCGTGTAGCTGGTGACGCTGGTGGCCACCACCTCGCCGTTGCGGTCCAGGATGGTGCCGCGGGGCGCGGGGATCACCACCGGGCGCAGCCGGTTCTCGCGCGCCTGCGCCTCGTAGGTGTGGCCGCTCACCACCTGGGTGGCGAAGAAGGCGGTCAGCAGCACGGTGATCAGGAAGGTGATGGCGAACACCATCACCAGCTCGCGCCGCTGGCGGTTGCTGGACTGGAAGAGCTTCATCCTGTGCGTTCGGCCTGGGGCCGCGGGTCGGATTGGGACGGACCGCCGGGTGAAATGCCTTGCCAGACAGCAAGACCCGCGCCCCGCAACGTCGCGCGGGGATGAAGGTTCGATGAGTCAGCCGGGCGTGCCGCTCCCGCCGTTCGCACGGAGCTGGCGGCGCCGCGCGGCCACGGCGCGGCGCACCGCCTCCACCGCCGCGGCGGCCGCGCGCACCCCGCCCGGCGGCGGCGGCACCGGCCCATCGCCATCGCGCCCGTCCGCCCCGTACGACTCCGCCGCCCAGCGCATCACCGCGCCCAGCCCCGCCGGGCACCCATGCCGGGCGACGAAGGCGCGCACCGCGTCGCCGCGCCGGGGGCGGGTGACGCCGTCCAGCAGGAGCGCGGCGGTGCACATGCGCACCAGGTCGTCGCGGGCGCGCCGGGCGGCGGCGGGCGCGTCTCCCCACTCCCAGGCGTCGCGCACCTCCGCGCTCCCCTCGTGCACGCGATCCAGCAGCGCGCCGGTGCAGAAGAGCGCGTCATCGGGCGTGTAGTGGACGCCGATCGGCGGCGCGTCCGCGGGCCAGAGCGGGATTCCGTCGTCCAGCGCGTCCACCAGCATGGGCGTGCGGCGGCCGCGCTCCAGGTCGGGGAGGGAGACGGACCAGACGGTGACCGGAACGCCGGTGCCCGCCGCCACGCCGTCGGCGATCCGTTCGGCGATCCCCGCCTGCGGCTCGCGGTCCCACGGCAGGTCGTGGAAGATGAGGAGCACGTCCAGGTCCGAGTCGGGCCGCGCCTGGCCGCGCGCCTTGGAGCCGAAGAGCAGCGCCCGCCACAGTTCCGCCGGCACGCCATGGCGGACGCGCCGCACCAGCTCCATCGCCGCCGCGTGCTCGCGCGGCGCCAGCAGCCGCCTCAACCGCCCGTCCATCCACGCTCCGTCATCCGCAGCATTACCGGGGCTCAGAATCGGCATTCCCACCGTCGCCCCCGTGGGCAAGTCACGTTCCCCGCGGCCCCGCGCGATGAAGTACGCCAGCCGGATCGCCTGCGGCGCGTCCGTGCCCCGCGGGCCGGGACAGGCCGCGGTGGACACAGACGAAGCCGGGCGGAGGGATCACCCCTCCGCCCGGCTTCGCGTTCAGTGTTTCGGCCGCGCGCGGCTTACTTGGTGCGCACCACCACCAGCCCGTAGGGCGACGTGGGGATGGCGCCGCCCGAGAGCGCCGAGACGCTCGCGAACGCGCCGGCCGCCGTGCCGAAGCGGATGTACGCCGTGCCCCCGCCCCGGCTGTAGCCGAGCGACAGCGGCGTGCCGTTGGAGAGCGCCCGGAGCTGCAGCGGGAACCCGCCCAGGCCGCCGTACACCGAGCGGTAGTTCCAGCTCGGGGTCTTGTACGCCGCCGCCACGGTGAAGCTGTTGTCGTCGGCGTACATCGCCGCCGTGAAGTCGCGCAGCCAGGCGTTCGGGTCGGCGCCGATGGCATTCTGGATGTTCGCCTTCCCCGTGAGGTTGCTGTTCACCAGCGACTGCCAGAAGGCCGCGTCCGAGCCGTTCACCCGGTCCGACGCGTAGCGCAGGAAGGCCCACAGCGCGCCCCGGAACGCCGAGCCCGCCGGGTTGCTGGTGGCGAACGCGCCGGTGGTGTCGGGGCGCTGCAGCCATGAGCGGAGGAGGGTGAAGTTGTTGTTGGCGTAGGTGTTGTACGCCGCCACCCGGCGCGAGGCGCTGGGCCCCGTGTTCAGGTTGGAGAGGATGATGTTGCCGCGCGGCGCCAGCCCCACCGAGGTGCGGTAGAACATCAGCTCCTCGGCCACCTGGCTCAACCCCTCGTCCAGCCACGGCTCCTCGAGGCTGGTGGCGCCGACGACGTAGAAGCGCCGGAAGGCGTTGATCAGGTGCTGCAGCTCGTGCGCGGCGGTGCGGCTGCCGCCGCCACGCACGTTGCTCACCGTGCGGAAGTTGCCGTTCACCACGCCCGTGGGGTCGGGAACCATGAAGTACAGGATCTCGCCCGCGTTGCTGCGCTCGCACCCGTTCACCGGGTCGGCGGAGAAGGCGTCGCGGTTGGTGAAGTAGCCGAAGCTCGTCACCGGGGTGCCCGGCGGCGAAAGCTCGTTCACCCCGCGGGTGTAGAACAGCACGATGCGGCCGTTGCCGTCCACGTCGGTCGGCGCGCCGAAGTTGGTGCTGTCGACCTTGAAGCTCAGCGAGTCGAACTCCGGCGCGATGCTGTCGTACTGCGCGGTGGTGAAGCCGCCCGCCGGGTTCGCGGTGTCGGCGATGATGATGGCGCGCTGGCTGACCGTGCGCACCCGGCCCGTGCGCAGGTCGGGGGTGCCGCTGCACCCCTGCGCCACGTTCAGGTTCATCAGGTCGCCCACCGCCGGAACGCCCGGGGTGATGGTGCGGCGCGCCCCGCTGGCGGCGCGCGCCGACGCCGCGCGGATGCGGCTGGCCGGGCTCGCCATCAGGCGGGCGGTCTCGCGGGTCTCCCGCGCCAGCACCTGCGCGTCACCCGCGGCGGCCACGCCGTCCAGCAGCCCCGAGGCGGGGAGCCGCACCGCCGGGGGCCCGGTCACCCCCTGGACGCCCGTGCCGGTGACCGACAGCGACAGCGACGACGAGGTGGAGAGGTTCACCGGCATGTACGCGTACTCGGCCGCCGCCGCCTGCCCGCCGAAGCAGAGCTGCGAGGCCAGCGGCATGGCGGCGGTGTAGGCATCGCCCACGGCCAGGTTGGGGCACACGTCGATGGTGGCCGAGCCCGTGGCGCCGCCGGTGGACGAGGCCGAGATGATCACCCGGCCGGGTGCCACCGCGGTCACGTTCCCCGAGGCATCCACCGTGGCCACGCCCGTATCCGACGAGCCCCAGGTCACCGCCTGGACGGCGGCGGAGTCGCCCACGGCGTTGCGCACCAGCGAGGACAGCGGCTGCGACGCGCCCGACAGCAGGTAGGGCGTGCTGGGCGACAGCTCCACGTACCCCTGCGGATACTGCACCGGCGCCTGCACGTAGACGGTGAAGAAGAACACCTCCACGGCGGGATCCAGGTGCAGCGCCCAGTGCTTGGGCGCCGAGGTCTGGTTCTGCGCCAGCACCTCGTCCCACTGGTAGTACGGCTGGTTCGACCGGGTGAAGGTGTCGTAGCCGTCGGGGTGGAGCACATCCACCTCGCCCGAGCCCTGCTTGGCCACGGGGAACGTCTCGTAGAACACCCTGATCCCCGCCGGATCGAGCGTCACGCCGTCGCTGGTCCCCATCGACTGCGGGGTCAGGTTCTGCACCGTCACGTCGAAGGTGAACGAGTCGGCCGAGACCGCCACGTTGCTCGAGGTCAGCTGCACGTAGGTGCCCTGCTTGCCCACGATGATGGCACGGGCCTGGGTGGCGTCCGGGCGGCCGCAGGTCACCGTGCGATCGGCCACGCTGGCCGCGCAGGCCACCTCGACGCGCTGCGGGGCGGCGGAAACGGGGGCGGAGGGCCCCAGCGGGCCGGTGCCGTCGGAGCACGCGGCCAACGCGAGAAGCGAGCACGCCAGCGCGGCGGGCCTGAGGACGGGGAAGTTCATGAGTTCAGAAGTTTGTTGGTCGCCGCGATGCGGCCGAGGTAGGTGGGATTGCGCCCGCAAATGTAAACGGAGCCATGAGATATGTCCACGCCTGGAAACTAATTGTACAATCCTTGTAAATCGGAAAATTTTTTGACGCCCCCGGCAACCGTCCGGCCGGTGGGCGGGGCGGCCGCGTTACCCACCGCCGGTGTCCGGATTCCGTACACCGGGCCGGGGCCGCCCGCGCACCGCGCGCAACGAATGACGGCGGGGCGAGACAGGCTCTCGCGCCGCCGCCCAACCCACCGTGCGCGACGTGCCCGCGGCTACCGCGTGGCCGAGCGTGGCACCGGGGCCGGCCGCAGCCCGGCGAACGCCTCGGCCAAGGAGACCGCGTAGACGCCCCTCGCCCGGCCTGCGGCCTCGATCACCTGGCGAACGCCGGCGCGGTCGATGCTCTGCGCCTCGTAGCCGGCGGCCATCAGCGCCTGCACCACGCTCTCGGTGTGCACGGCGTTGCGCTTGTAGAAGTCGGGGTAGATGCGGAGCGTGTCATCGCGCACCACCACGGGGTCGTAGCGGATCACCAGCGGCACCGGCGTGCCGATCTGCGACCAGCGCGTCTGGCTGGGCCGGGCCAGGAGCCGGGTGATCTCGGCGCCGCCCACCGAGCCGCCGTTGCGCTCGTGGATGGTGCGCGCCAGCTCCACCACGTCGCGGTTCATCATCCGCACGCACCCGTGCGACGCGGGCGTGCCCAGGTCGCGCACCTCGGGCGAGCCGTGGATGTAGTAGTACGGCGCGAAGAACAGCTTCACCCGGCCCATGGGATTGTTGGGCCCCGGCGGCGTGTTCTCCTTGCCGCGCGCCCATTCGCGCCCCTGCGGCGGCCGCCACCACGGGTTCCACTCGGCGTGGTCGATGGTGTACCGCCCGTCGGGCGTGTCATGCCCGGGAAGGCCGACGGAGACGCGGTACGTCTTCACCACGCTGTCGCCGTCGTACAGCCGCAGCCGGTTCTCGGGGATGTTGAGGTCGATGCGCAGCGCCGACACCGGCCGCGGCGCCGCCGTGTCGGCCTGTGGCGCGGCATCCGTCTGCGCGCGTGCCGCCGGCGCCAGCGCGGATGAGAGCGCCAGCGCGGCCGTGAGGATGCGGAGCTTCACGTCAGTGACTTCAGGGGATCGGGAGGATCGAAACCGCTCGAGCGCCCGGAGATGGAGATGCGGGCGTGCCTCAAAGCTAACGCGCCGATGCAGTTGCGCCAACGGGCGGCAGCCCGTGCCGATTGAGTCAGCTCAAGGTCCGGCGCATTTCCTCTGTCGCCGTTTCACGCAACTGGCCGAGCATCTCGCCAATGAGCCCCCGAACGAACACTGCGAGGCGAATCTGAAGGAGCGACGATGAGGCAGGGATGAGTTCTGGCAACCGCGCAATGAATGGATCGGCCGCCCCGCCGACGTTCAGGTACACCACGTCCTCGACTGCGGAATTCGCCGGAACCTCGGACGCGACGATCCTTGAAACCACGACGAGTGCCGGAGTGGAAGCGCGTGCAATGAGCATTCTGCGGCCGGACGTAAAACGGTAATGGTCCCTGGGCGGTTCTTTCTCTGCTTCGTTCGAAGGAACTGCCGTCTTGACCAGAAACAGAACCTGTCCGGCAGTGTTCAGGCTTTCGCTCTGCTTCTTGTACTCGGCTTCCAGAAGCGAGAGCAACGTTTCTCCTGCCTGATCGACCTGTGCATGCGAGTAGCCGCCCTTTGTCAGGAACACGGCACGAAGGTTGGCTGCTTCCTCGTCGGGATCTGGTGCCGAGGCAGCCTGAAGCGTCTGTGAGACCAGTAGCATGGCGTCGACAGTCCGCTCGAACACAAAGTCGATGAACGCCTGCGGCTCGCCCTCATCCGCGCGTCGGAGCGCGGCGAGATACTCCGGCTTGTGTTCTACCAGCATCAGCAGCGGCACGGAATGGCTGCGGTAGGTGAACACCGACGCGAGTGCCCGCGCCACCCGCCCGTTCCCGTCCGCGAAGGGGTGGATGCAGACCAGGGCGTAGTGCGCGTACGCCGACTGGAGCACCGGGTGGGCGTCCTGGAATGCCTCGCTGCGCATCTCCTCCACCAGGCGGTGCATCTCGGCCGCAACCAGGTCCACGGGCGCGTATGCGTGATAGCTGCCGTCCTGCAGCCGCACGTGGTTGGGCATGGACTTGTACTGCCCCTTGGGAAGCGGATGATTCTGCCAACCCACTTCCGTCAGCACCGGATAGGTGTCCTGAGACTCGCAGATCCGTTCGTGAAGCGCACGGATCCACATCTCCGACACCGGCTCCCGCCCTGTCGCCAGATCCATTACGTACTCGTACGCGTGCATCTGCGACTCGATCAGCGAGCGCACCTTCTCGCCTCGCGCATCCAGCACCGACTCCCACGCCGCCGTCTGCAGCGCGATCGTCATCGTGAACCCGCGATCGACGTCGTACAGCCCCTCGATGGCGCCGGTATCCACCGCCGCGGCCCGCATGGCGATGCTGTGCGCCCGTGCCAACTGGTGCCTCGGCAGCGAGCGCGAATCGGGGAGCCCGGCGGCGGATCGGCTCCATCGATCGTGGTCGATGTCCAGCCCCGCCCACTCCGCAAATGGCGGGAACGAGCGATATGCCGCATCGATCTGGTACAGGTTCATCGCCACGCCGGGTCGAGGTTGGGACCACCGTGCTGCCGCAGGATAGGCCCTCGGCACACGCCGGGGCAACCGCACGCTTCAGGGAATCCGCAACTCAACCTTTGGCCGGCGAGAAAAAGCCCCGCCGCGAGCGAGTCGCGGCGGGGCTTTCAACAGACGGGAACGATCGCACGGTCAGGGCGTGAACGCCGAGTTCTGCGCCTTGGGCGTGCCGCGGCCTCCGGGGCCGTAGACGCTGGTGACCGACGCGTCTCCCCAGTTGCTGCCGTCCATGTTGGAGTTGTCGAGCAACGGGTTCTTCAGCTCGCGGCTGATGCCGTTCTGGGCCGAGATGGCGGCGCTCGCGTACTGAGTCCGGTCCACGGTGAGCGTGTCGGTGCCGTACACGCGCGCGACCTTGAACGCGCCCAGGCTGTTCGCGAACCCGCTCATGGTGTACACGTAGTCGATGGGCACGCCGCCGTTGCTGGTGGTGTTGGTGGTCCGGCCCAGCGTGACGTACGCGCCGGGCTGCACCACCACCGACGACGAGATCAGGTGGTACGCCCGCCGCCCGGCCGCCCCCGAGTCGGCGATCACCAGGTTCTGCAGGTCCACCTTCAGCGAGCCGGCGTTGTACAGCTCGATCCACTCGCCGCTTGCGTCGGTGATGGTTCCGCCCGGGTTCACCAGCATCTCGTTGATCACCAGCAGGTACTGCACGTCGGTCTCCACGAACAGCGTGAACTTGAACGTGGTCACGGTGGGCGGCATGCTGAACTGCCACGTCTTCGCGGGCGAGACCTGGTCCTTGGCCAGGATGCTGTGATACGCGTAGAACGGCTGGTTGGTGCCGGTGAACGTACCGACGCCGTCGGCGTTGGCCACCGACACCGTCCCCGAGCCCGCCGTCATCACGGGGCCGCTGTTGAAGAACACCTGGATGCCGTCGGGATCGGCCACCACGCCGTCGGGAGTGCCCATCGCCTCGTTCATCAGGTTCTGCACCGTCACGTCGAACTGGAAGATCTCGGTGCCGGCGTCATAGCTCACGTTGCTGGAGGTGAGCTTCATGTTCACGTTCTGGTTGCCGATGATGATCCCGCGGGCGTTGGTGCGGGCGGCCGGGCTGCAGCTCACCGTCCCCGCCGTGCTGCCGGTGCAATCGAACTCCTGGATCAGGCTGCCGTGCGGCGCCACCAGGGGCTCGCGCGCCGAGGCGAGCGGCTGCTGGTCGCTGCACGCGCCCAGGATGGCCGCACCGAGCAGCGCGGTGGTCACGAGCAGCCCGGGAACAGCGGCCTTCGGGTTGAAGCTCCGCATGGACGTCCTCATTTCGCGAAGAGAGTATTGGATGACGGGACAAAATGGCTCAAAAATTCCGCGTTGTGACCGGGGCGATATTCACGCGCGAAACAGGCACACGGGTCCACACGGCCCGCACGCAGCCCTGCGTGCGAAAACGAGGAGTGGATGGTTGTCTTGGCTTTGCGTTGGCAGGCGCGAGAGGAGAGCACTCGGAAACCGAGCGTATAGCGCGCCAGGGGGTCTCCAGTGGGGGCGGAAGGAGACCTGCAAACGATGGGTCGTTGGAAACATATAGCGCCGGCGGACGGACGGACAGTCACCGCCACGATTGAGGCATTCGAAGGTGTGTAAAAGCTTGTCTCGCCGTGCGAAGGCAATCAGATCCCGCCTTCGCGTGCTCGACGCCCTCAATGCTCGGCCGCAACCCCTTCGGCACACGAAAAAGCGCCCGTGCACGAACAGTCGTGCACGGGCGCTTCTGGGTGTTCAGTGGTCGATCAGGGACTCGAACCCCGGACCTCTCGCATGTGAGGCGAGCGCTCTAACCAACTGAGCTAATCGACCAGTATCGCGGGCCGGCTTGCACCGCGCCCGCGCCAGGAGATGGGCTGCTGCCTGCGGGGCCCTGACCCTTTGTCCCCCAGATTTTCAAAGTACCCCGTAGGGGAATCGAACCCCTGTTTACGCCGTGAGAGGGCGTTGTCCTAGGCCACTAGACGAACGGGGCGTGACCTTCAAGGCCGTGAAAACTACCCAAACGGCCCACTTCCGTCAACCTCTTCCAGAGCCGTAACCTGCGCTTGGGCTCCTGCTTAGAGGCGCCGCCCGGATTCGAACCGGGGGTGGAGGATTTGCAGTCCTCTGCCTTACCACTTGGCTACGGCGCCGTGCTGCCGCTCACCACTGCGGCGGGCGCGAAGAGCGGGCAACCGGGCTCGAACCGGCGACCTCAACCTTGGCAAGGTTGCGCTCTACCAACTGAGCTATGCCCGCGTTTTAGCGAGCCCCAAATGTATCCAGACCCCCGCCCCCGGTCAACCCCCCACGGCGCATAAATCCGTGCATTAGCGGGGTGTGAGCCGTTCGCGCGCGCGTTGACACGCGTGCGGCGCCGCGCTAGCGTCCCCACGCCTTCAGCGCCCGCGCCCGCGGGCCTGCCCAACCCCGTTCCCCGCCGGCGCACGCCGTGATGACCCTACGTTTCCGCGCCGCCGGAGCGCTGCTGGCCCTGGCCGCCGCACTCCTCCCCGCCGCCGCCCGCGCGCAGGGCCCCGACGCCCGCGCGCTGCGGCGCGGCTGGCTGGAGTTCCGCGCGGCCGGCACCTACCAGCAGTACAACACGCGCTTCGCCGATGGCAGCGAGCCGCTGGGCGCCGGCTTCCAGGCCCAGCTCACCCCGCTCGCCCAGGGCTTCCTCGATCCGCTGGTGGGCCCGGTGCGCACCGGGCTGGCCGCGTTCTTCACCAGCACGGCCGCGAAGGTCGAGAACCCCGTCACCCCGGCCGACGTGACCGGCGGCACCCTGCGCGCGCAGCTGGCGAGCGACCTCCGCCGCGCGCCCTTCTCGCTGGCCTACGGAGTCACGCGGCGGATCAGCGTGTCGCTCACGGTGCCCATCGAGCGCAACGGCACGGCGGTCACCGGGCTGGGCTTCGCGGGAAGCAACCTGGGGCTGAACACCCAGGCCACCGCCAACGCCGCGGTGCTGTCCAAGATCGACACCGCGTATGCCTCGCTGGGCCGGCAGACGCTCCTTCCTGTGGCGGGCACCCCGGCGGCGGTGGAGCTGCAGCGGCGGGTGAAGGCGCTGGCCAACGACACCCTGGTGCTCCCCACGGCGGTGGCCAGCCTCTCGGGGCTGTTCGCGCAGAACGGGCTGGTCACCGGGCTCGATTCGGAGGATTCGCTCGCGCTGCGCACCACCTCGGCCGCCACGCGCTACTACCTGGGCGACGTGGAAGCCGGCGTGCGGCTGCAGCTGCTGAACACCACCGGAGGCGATTCGTACGCGCTGGGGCGGCCCAGGGGGGCGCGGGCGGCGCTCTCCGTGAACGCCCGCATCCCTACGGGGCCAAAGGCCGACACGGCGTTCCTGCTGATCATCCCCCGCAACACCGGCCACTTCGGCGTGTCGGGAGAGCTCACGGGTGACGCGTTCGTCTCGTCGCGCTTCTGGGTGACGGGGTCGGCGGGGGTGGCGCAGCTGTTCGGGGCCACCATCCTGCGGCACGCCTTCTCGGCCGACCGGCCGTTCCCGGTGGACAGCGTGACGGCCAGCGTGCGCCGCGAGCCCGGGATGCGGCTGAGCGCCGCGCTGCTGCCGCGCTACCGGCTCACGCGCGAGATGACCTTCGCCGCCGGATACCGCCTGGACCACCAGGGCGCCACCACCTACAGCGGCGACGGCGACGTGCTGCTGGGCCCGGTGGAGCGGACGGACGCGTGGACCGCGCACAGCGTGAGCCTGGGCGCCAGCTACAGCACCATCGAGGCGTTCGAGACGGGCAAGTCGCGCGTGCCGTTCGAGGTGTCGCTGCTGTACCACAACAGTTTCGCGGGGAGCGGCTACGCGCCGCACGCGGGAACGCTGGAGGTGGTGGCCCGCCTCCTGTACCAGGCCGTGGGCCGCCCCCGCCGCCCCCGCGCGGCCGACAGCACCGCCGTGGACAGCGCACGCGCGCTCCCCCCGCCCCCCGCCGCCGATTCCGCCGCCGCGCGGCCGCGTCCCCGCCCCGTGGCGCCGCCCACGGAGCGCCCCACCACGCCCGCCGGCGAGCCGACCACGAACCCGAATCCCGCCGTGCCGCCGCCGGCGCAGCAGCCCGGGCAAACACCGCGTCCGCCCGCTGCGCCGCCCACGGCTCCACCGCCCACGCTCCCGACGCCGGCGCCGGTCACGCGGCCCCCCGCCGCTCCCACCGCCCCGGCCGGAGCGCCTGTGCCCACGCGGCCCGGGTGACGCGGCGAGGGACGGGATGAACCTCGGTGGATGAACGATGATCGCCCCGGCGCGCAGGATGGCGCGCCGGGGCGACTGTTTGTGCAGCGATCCCGCCGACCGATCGCCCTGCCTCCCCTCAGCTCAGCTCAGCTGACCGCCACCCCGCGCTCCAGCAGCTCGCGCGCGTGCTCCAGGCTCACGGCGCTCTCGGGGTCGCCACCGAGCATGCGTGCGATCTCGCGGATGCGCTCGTCGTCACCCAGCGCGGTGACCTCCGTCGCGGTGCGGCCGTCGGCGCGGTCCTGCTTGCTCACCAGCAGATGGACGGTGGCGCGGCTGGCGATCTGCGGCAGGTGGGTGATGGCGAACACCTGGTGGCTCCCCGCCACCTCGCGCATCTTGTCGCCCACCTGCAGCGCCACCCGCCCGCCGATCCCCGCATCCACCTCGTCGAACACCAGCGTGGGCACCTCGTCCAGCCGCGCCAGGATGGTCTTGAGCGCCAGCATGATGCGGCTCATCTCGCCGCCGCTGGCCACGAACGACAGCGGTTTGGGCTCGAACCCGCGGTTCAGCGACACGCGGAACTCGATCTCTTCCGCGCCAAACGCAGCGGGCTCGGCCAGCGGAAGGTGCGCCACCTCGAAGCCGCCGCCCGCCATCCCCAGGTCGGGGAGGACGGCGTTCACCTCCTGGGCCAGGCGCGCGGCGGCCTCGGTGCGCCGCTCGGTGAGTCCGGCGGAGAGGCGCGCCAAGTCGGCCGCTGCGGCGGCCATCCGCTTCTGCAGCGCGCCCAGCTCGAAGTCGGCGCCGTCCACCAGGTCCAGCTCCTCGCGCGCCTGCCGGCCGGTCTCCACCACCTCTTCCACCGTGCCGCCGTACTTGGTGCGCAGGCGGAAGATCAGGTCCTGCCTGCGGCGGATCTCGTCCAGGCGCGCGGGGTCGTGCTCCACGGTCTGCGCGTACCGCTCCATCCGGTCGCCCAGCTCCTGCAGCGCGTAGTAAGCCGTGTCGTACAGCTCGCGGGAGGATTCCTGCGCCGGGTCGATGCGCACCAGGTGGTCCAGCGTGCGCCCCATGCCGCCCAGCGAGCCCACGATGGAGCGGTCGGACCCCGTGAGCGCGTCGTACAGCTGCGCCGAAAGCGAGGTGAGCTCCTCGGAGTGCGACAGGCGGCGCGCCTCGTCTTCCAGCGCGTCTTCCTCGCCGGGCGTGAGCGCCGCCTTCTCGATCTCGTCGGCCTGGAAGCGGAGGAAATCGGCGCGCTGCAGCGCCTCGCGGCGGCGGCGCTCCAGGTCGGCCACCTGCCGGCGCAGTTCCACCGTCGTGCCGTGCGTGGTGCGGACCTCGGCCAGCAGCGCGGCGTTCCCGGCGTAGGCGTCGAGAATGGCGCGCTGCTCGTCGCGCCGCAGCAGCGTCTGGTGCTCGTGCTGGCCGTGCAGGTCCACCAGCAGCCGCCCGATCTCGCCCAGCAGGCTGGCGGTGGCGGGCGAGCCGTTCACCCAGGCTCGGCTGCGCCCCTCGGCCGCCACCTCGCGCTTGAGGACGATGGTGCCGTCCTCCACGTCGATCCCGCGCTCGTCCAGCAGCTTCGCCAGGTCGTCGCGGCCATCCACCTCGAACACGCCCTCGATGGACGCGCGGTCCTCGCCGCTGCGCACCACGTCGCTCGACGCGCGCTCGCCCAGCAGCAGCGAGAGCGCGCCCACGATGATCGACTTCCCTGCCCCCGTCTCGCCCGTGAGCACGTTCAGCCCGGGCCCAAGGCGGACGGAGAGCTTGTCGATCAGCGCGAAGTTGCGGATGCGCAGTTCGGTCAACATGGGCGAAAGTATACCGAAGATGACGGCCTTGCGGAAGGCTGTCGGAGGGGACGAGGATGCCGCGGGCTGCTTACGGCCGGAGCGGCGTCACTCAGTAGCGCCGACGGCTAAAATCCACGCCGCTGGCTTGCAAACGAGACATCATTCCGACAGCCTTTCAACACGCGGCCCGGACCGGATTCCGTGGAGGATTCCATGCAGCGCGAGTTCAGCGTGGTGATCGAGCAGGATAGCGACGGCGTCTACGTTGCGTCCGTCCCGGCGCTGCACGGCTGTCACACGCAGGCCAAGTCGCTGGACGAGCCGATGGAGCGCGTGCGGGAAGCGATCTCCCTCTGTCTCAAAGCTGCCGGGGACGAGGTCGAGCCACTCGACTTCGTTGGCGTTCAGCGGATCTCCGTGGCTGTTTGACCGACGTCCACCTATCGACGATCCGATCATCGCCCGACCGTCATCTCACGCGCTCGACCTCGCCCGACGACAGAATTCGGCTCTTGATCTCCGCCCAGCGCTGTGCGTCAATCTCCCGGAACGGCGTGGGATGGGAGTAGAAGAGGAAGAGTACGTTGGTGTCGATCCCAATTGCGATGTAGCACATCGCGATGCGGCGCTCGCCCTGGCGGCCTTCCACGAAGAGCACGGGGATGCCGTTGACGTCGTACCGCTCCACGGACATATCCTCCACACCCGCCCGGGTGAACCCCGCCGCCATCGTCGTCTCGTCGCCCTCACCCTCGCCGCCGCCGAAGAACACGTCGCGGGCGGCATCGTAGCCCACGTTCAGGCTCAGCGTGACGGAGAAGAAACCGTCGCGCGGGGTGGATGAATCGTCGCGGTCGTGCTCGGCGCGGCCGCGCTCGCTCATCCACCACGTCTGGAAGCCGTCGCGCACGGGCACCCAGCCGTCGGGCACGCGAAAGCGCAGCGGCAGCTCGACGGCGACGGAGCCGGAGGTGAACTCGCGGAAGGTGAGGTCGCGGAAATCTTCAGCCATCGCGGGTCAGGCCGAGCCCGTTGATCGCGTGGAAAACGGGCGCTCTGCTGGCGTCAGGTATGGATCCTTCAGTCGCCAAGGCTCCTTCAGCATGACATCACTCGTATTCCCCAAGGAGTGGTGAAATCATCGCTTCCAGCGTCAGAGCAGCAGGCGCGTCGCCAGGCCCAGCAGCAGCAAGAAGCCGCACATGTCGGTGAAGGTGGTGACGAAGATCGACGAGGCCACGGCGGGGTCCACGTCCAGGCGCTCCAGCACGATGGGGACAAAGGCGCCCGCGAAGCCGGCAACGGCCAGATTCAGCCACATCGCCACCATCACCACCACGCCCAGCATGGCGTTCTGGTTGAGCAGCCAGGCGATCAGCGCCACCGTGATCCCGATGGCGAAGCCGTTGCCCACCCCCACCAGCACCTCCTTGCCGATCACGGACCAGCGGCGGCTGTCCGACTCGCGCGAGAGCGCCAGGCGGCGCACCGTCACCGCCAGCGCCTGCGTTCCCGTGTTGCCGCCCATCCCCGCGATCACCGGCATCCACGCGGCCAGCAGCGGGAGCGCCGCGACGGTGCCCTGGAACATCACCACCACCGCCGACGCGGCGAAGGCGGTCAGCAGGTTCACGAACAGCCAGGGGAGCCGCGCCCGCACCGCGTCCCACCAGCCGCCGCGCAGCTCCTCCTCGCCGCTGGTGCCGCCCAGGGCCAGGATGTCGCGGGTGGCCTCCATCTCCACCACGTCGATCACGTCGTCGAAGGTCACGCCGCCCAGCAGCCGGCCCTGGGCGTCCACCACCGGCACCACCGACAGGTTGTAGCGGCTCAGCACACGCCCCACCTCGTCCTGCGGGGTGTCGGGGAGCACGGCGGCCACGGGGGGGAGCACCAGGTCTTCCACGCGCGCGTCGGCCGCGGCGGTCACCAGCGTCTGCAGGGGGAGATAGCCGGCCAGCAGCCCGCCGGTGTCCACCACGAACACCACCCAGATCTCCCCCACCTCCCGCGCCTGCCGCCGCACCTCGTCGATGGTCTGCGCCGCGGTCAGCGAGATCGGCACCGCCACCACCTCGGTGGTCATGATGCCGCCCGCGCTGTCCTCGTCGTACTGCATCAGCTCGCGGATCTCGCCCGCCTCGGCGCGGGGGAGCGAGGCCAGGGCGCGCACCTGGTCGTCGGGGTCCATCTCGCCGATCAGGTCGGCCGCGTCGTCGTCCGAGAGCTCGGCGATGATGTCGGCCATCTGCTCGCTGTCGAGCGAGGCGAGCGACTCCTCGGGGTGCTCGTCGGGCTCCATCTCGGCGAGCGCCTCGGCGGCCAGCGCGGGCTCGTCGGCCAGCGAGCGCAGCACGGCCGTGCGCTCGTCCTCGTCCAGCGCCTCCAGCAGGTCGGCCAGGTCGCTGGGGTGCAGCGCGGTGAGCACCTCCACCAGCGCGGCCGCGTCGCCGCCTTCCAGCAGCTCGCGCATGCGCTCCACCTGCGCGCGGTCGTCGGCAGCCTCGGCCATCAGCTCGGCAAGGTCTCGTCAGGTGGTGAGGGATGAAGGGCGTGCGCGGGGCCTCCATCCGCCCGGCCGGCGAAATCGCCCCGGGCGGCCGAATCCGCATCGCCGCATCCACGACAACGGAAAGCCCCGCAAACTGCGCGGGGCTTCAGCGGCACACAACCATCTCGTCGCCGATCTCACCCATCGGCGTCCAGAAAGCCGCGCAGCAGCTCCTCCTGCCGCGCGAACATCTCGCTCGCGGTGCGCTCGGCGCCGTCGGGATGGTCGTAGCCAAGCACGTGCAGGGTGCCGTGCACGGCCAGCCGCAGCACCTCGTCGGCGGGGGTGGCGCCGAACTCGGCGGCCTGGCGCAGCGCCTGGCCCACGCCCACGTACACGTCGCCCAGCGGCGCCTCGCCCGCCTCGTGCAGCGCGAACGAGATCACGTCGGTGGGGCCTTCGTGATCCAGGTACTCGGAGTTCAGCCCGGCGATCTCGTCATCGCCCACCAGCGCGATGGAGATCTCGGCCGCGCCCACGCCTTCCTCGCGCAGCACGTGGCGCACGGCGCCCTCCACCCGCGCGGGGTCCACGGGCGGGGATACGCCCTCGCCCACGCTGACCTCCACCTCCAGCTCGTCCATCGCGCTCACCGTTCGCTGGCGCCCCCGGCGGCCGCCCCCGCGGGCGCCGGCTCGCCCTGGCCACTCCCCGCCGCGCCGCCGGAGACGCGGACCGGGCCCTTCCCCTCGCCCTCCGCCGCGGACGAAGCATCCGCCCCGCCGTTGCCGTTCGCCGGGGCGGGATAGTCCACGCGGTGGTGGTACATGCTCCCCAGCGCGCGGGCCAGCACCTCCTTGGCGATGCCGATCTCCTTCAGCGTAAGCGGGCACTGGTCCAGCTGCCCCGCCTGGATCTTTCCGTTCACGATCCGCTCCACCAGCTCGCGGATCTTCTCGGGCGTGGGGTCCTGCAGCACGCGGGCGGCGCTTTCGACCGAGTCCGACAGCATCACCACCGCCACCTCGCGCGTCTGCGGCTTGGGGCCCAGGTAGGCGAAGTCGCGCGCCTCCACGCGGCAGTTGGGGTCGCTCTCGCGCGCCTGCTGCAGGAAGAAGGAGATGGGCTGCGTGCCGTGGTGCTGCGCGATGAACACCTTCACCGCGTCCGGCAGCTTGTACTGCTCCGCCAGCTTCAGCCCTTCCACCACGTGGCTGCGCACGATGGCCGCGCTCATCGAGGGCTTCAGCTTGTCGTGCGGGTTGCGCCCGCGCGGCTGGTTCTCGATGAAGTACTGCGGCTTCACGATCTTGCCGATGTCGTGGTAGTAGACGCCCACGCGCGCCAGCAGCGCGTTGGCCCCGATGGCGCTGCACACCGCCTCGGCCAGGTTCGCCACGCTGATGGTGTGCGCGTACGTCCCCGGCGCCTCCAGCGAAAGCCGCTGCAGCAGCGGGTGCTTGGGGTCGGCCAGCTCCTGCAGCGTCTGGTTCGTCGTCACCCGCGTGAACCACTCCGCCACGGGCAGGAGGCCGACGGCGAGCAGCGCCGAGCCCGTGGCGTTCACCGCGCCCCACAAGGCCGACCAGGCGATCTCTTCCAGCGTCCACGCCCGCAGCAGGCCGATGGAGACGGCGGTGGCCGCGTACGCCGCGGCGATCAGCCCCACCACCACCCACGTCTGCAGGCGGCGCTGGGCCAGCCGCACCGCGAACGCCGCCGCCGCGCCGCCCACGGCCGCGGTGAACGGCACGGCCACGCCCAGGAACGGCGCCTGCCCGCCCAGGATCAGGGCGAGGACCAGGGCCATGGCCAGCGCCAGCCGCCCGCCCCACAGCACCGCGATCACCATCGCGGCGAACGGCACGGGGATCAGCTCGGGCGGCAGGCCCAGGCGGGCGATGACGGCGGCCAGCGCGGCCACCATCAGCGTCAGCACGCCCATGAACGCCACGCTGCGCCCGTCGCGATACAGGTGCGCCCGCGAAAAGCGCATCAGCAGCGCGACGATGGACAGCAGCAGCAGGTTGTAGAGGATGGACCCGATGGCGCGGCCCACGGTCCGCCCCGGGCGGTCCTCGCCGCCGTGCGTGGCCAGCGCGGCCTGGTAGGCGCGCAGCCGCTCCTCCTCGCGCTCGCCCACCTGCTCGCGCGCGCCCACGATCTTCTCGCCGGCGAGGACGCGGTACTTCACCCGGTCCACCGCGGCGCGGGCGCGGCCGCGGGCCGCCTCGGTCTCGCGCTCGTTGACGGCCAGGGAGGGCTGGAACCAGCGCACCAGCAGCAGCCGCTGCAGCTCGGCCGCGTCGGCGCCCGCGCCCGCCGGCAGGTAGCCCTGCGCCGCGCGGTAGAACTGGTCGGCCGTGGTCATCGAGTCCGCGGCGATCAGCCGCTCGCCGCCGGCCAGCCCGCGCACGCGCACGGCGCTGATCCCGCTGCGCCCCGGCGAGCTGGCCGCCACGCCGCGCGGAAACTGCTCGCGCACCGCCCGTTCGGTGGCCGCCAGGAGGCTGGCGCGCTGCGCCGAGTCGGCCAGCACCGCCAGCCCGCCCAGCGTACTTGGCACGCCGCTCTGCGACAGCACCTGCCGCAGCGCGGCGTCACGCTGCGGCGGCTGCGCCTGGGCCAGCGCGTCCGAGACACGACGGAAGAAGCCGCGCAGCCCGCCCACCACGCTGTCGGCCGCGCTCCCGGTATAGTCGTAGACGGGAGGAACGCCGCGGGCGGCCTCTTCCTGCTCGCGGCGCAGCTCCGCTTCGGTCTTGGGGATCTGGAAGGGGATGGTGGCGACCACGTCGTGCGGCGCCACCACGCCGCGCTCCAGCACCGCGGGGCCGGGCGAGGCGCCGCCGGGGAAGAGGACGTACATCCCCGTGGCCGAGGCCAGCAGCACGGCCGCGCGCTTCAGGTGGTGCGCCAGGCGCGCGCGCCGGCGCCGGGGAGGCGGCTCCCCGGCGTCGCGCGGCACCGCGCGGCGTTCCGGCCCGGACCGCTCGGCGCCGGGCATCAGGCCTCCCCCGGCTCCTGCTCGTGGCCGCTGTGGGCGGCGTACGCGCGGATGATCTCCTTCACCAGGCGGTGGCGGATCACGTCGGTGCCCTTCATGTAGGCGAACGCGATCCCCGGGATCCCCTTCAGCACCTCCTCGATCTGGATCAGCCCGCTGTCCTCGCGGCGCGGCAGGTCGATCTGCGTCTTGTCGCCGGTGATCACCGCCTTGCTGTTCAGCCCCAGACGCGTCAGGAACATCTTCATCTGCGCGGTGGTGGCGTTCTGCGCCTCGTCCAGGATCACGAAGGCGTCCTGCAGCGTGCGGCCGCGCATGTACGCCAGCGGGGCGATCTCGATGGCCCGGTTCTCCATGGCGCGGCGCAGGCGGTCCTGCGGGATCATGTCCTCCAGCGCGTCGTACAGCGGGCGCAGGTAGGGGTCGATCTTCTCCTGCAGGTCGCCGGGGAGGAAGCCCAGGTTCTCGCCCGCCTCCACCGCGGGGCGCGCCAGGATGATGCGCTTCACCCGCTTCTTGAAGAGCGCGTCCACCGCCATGGCGACGGCGAGGTACGTCTTCCCCGTGCCCGCCGGCCCGATCCCCACCACGATGTCGTTGTCGTCGATCGCCGCGAGATACTTCGCCTGCCCCTCGCTCTTGGCGCTGATGGTGCGCTTGGGGCCGGGAACCACCACGCGGCCGGCGTCGGCCAGGCGCTCCAGCCCGCCGCCGCCGTTCTCGCGCGCGGTGTCGAAGAAGCGGTGCACGTCGTCGGTGGCCACCGCGTTGCCGCGGCGCGCCATCTCCACCATGTGCTGGACCACGGGAACGGCGCGCTCCACGCTGTCCAGCGGCCCGCTGAGAAGGAGATGGTCGTCGCGGAGCACCACGCGAAGCCCCGCCAGGCGCCCCAGCTCCGTCAGGTTCTGGTCGTTCACCCCCGAAAGCGCCAACGGATCGGCGCCGTCGGTGGGAACACGATGCTGTACCGGCTGCTCAGCCATCTATCTGCCTTGGATCCTTCTTTCCCTGTGCTCGAGATTCCAATCGTCCGAAATTCTTCCAGCTACATACCGTTCGGCCGGCATTCACCCCAGCCACCCAGCCACCCAGCCACCCAGCCAACCCAGCCATTCCAGCCACCCAGCCACCCAGCCACCCAGCCACCCCAGCCACACCCCAACCACCCCGGGCGGATGAATCCGCGGCAACAACGGCCCAAAGTCCGCCTTCGCGGACTCCCACACGGCCATCCGCGCGACAGATTCGATCCTTGCCATCCCAACCGACGGCGGGTTGAAACCCGCCGCTGGAACATCGGAAAGCCCGCCTTCGCGGACTGCGTACCGCCGGCCGTGCGAGTTGACGAGCGACGAGCCTTCCCCGTCAGCCTCCGCGCCGACGACGCAACCTCTCCCGGTACGGGGGAGGTGCGAGCCTAGGCGAGCGGAAGGGGCGCGGTGCCGCCGGAGCGCTTTCCAGCCCGTCCCCGCACCAGCACCCTCACGCACCCAGCACCCAGCACCCAGCACCCAGCACCCAGCACCCAGCACTCAGCACTCAGCACTCAGCACCTGTTCCGCCGTCCTCCCCCAAGAACCATTCCAAACGCTCTCGGGCGAGGCCCGGCCCTGCGCCGGTCCCCGCCCGCTGTCCATCCCTCGCCGGTCCCCACGGAGATTGTTACGTCTCAGCGCGGCGAATGTTCGCCTCGGCGAGCTGGTCGTCGGTCACGCGGGTGGGCGCGCCCTCGAACAGCGCCCGCGCGGTGGCCGTCTTGGGGAAGGCGATCACGTCGCGCAGGCTCTGCCCGCCGGCCAGCAGCATCACCAGCCGGTCGAACCCGAAGGCGCACCCCGCATGCGGCGGCGCGCCGTAGCGGAAGGCCTCCAGCAGGAACCCGAACTTGGTCTCCGCCTCCTCCGGCCCGATCCCCAGCGAGCGGAAGATGGCCTGCTGCAGCGCCGGCTCGTGGATGCGCACCGAGCCGCTGGCCATCTCCATCCCGTTCCACACCGCGTCGTACGCCAGCGACCGCACCGGGCGGCGATAGAGCGCCCGCGCCGCTTCCGCGGAGGGCGCGCCGTCCTTCGTCGCGTCGATCAGCAGCTGCACATCGTCCGCATGCGGGCGGGTGAAGGGGTGGTGCTCGCTCACCAGCCGGTCGCCGTCCGCGTCCCACCCGAAGAGCGGGAACTCGGTCACCCACAGCCACGCGTTGGCACCGGGGTCGATCAGCCCCAGCTTGCGGGCGAGGTGACGCCGCAGCTCGTCCAGCGCGGGCTCCAGCCCGGCGCGCACCTGGTGCGTGTCCTCCGCCACCGGCGCCGGCCCGTCGGTCGAGCCGACCACCGGGCCCACGGCGCTGGGGTCCGCCACGCGGAACTCGCCGACCACGGCCACGAACAGGTCGCCGCTCTCCACTCCCGTGGCGCCGTAGAAGGCGTCGCGCGTGGCGTCGTCCAGCGCCTTGGCGAACTGGCCGCTGAGCCCTTCCTCGCCGCGCTTCACCCACAGCGCGCCGGCCGCGCCTCCGCGCTTCGCCACCTCCTGCAGCTCGTCCAGCTCCTTGCGGCTGAGCCGCGCCCCGCCGGGCACGCGGATCCCGCGGATACGCTGCGGCGTGCCTTCCACCTGCTGGAAGAGGCGGAAGTCGGCGCGGCGCAGCACGCTGGTCACGTCCACGATCTCCAGCCCGAAGCGCAGGTCGGGCTTGTCGCTCCCGTAGCGCGCCATCGCTTCCGCGTACGTGAGCCGCGGGAAGGGGGTGGGGATCTCGATCCCGCCCACCTCGCGCAGGATGGCCGCCATCAGCCCCTCGCCCACCCGGAACACGTCCTCGTCGCTGGCGAAGGCCATCTCCAGGTCGATCTGCGTGAACTCGGGCTGGCGGTCGGCGCGCAGGTCCTCGTCGCGCAGGCAGCGGGCGATCTGGTAATAGCGGTCGAACCCGCTCACCATCAGCAGCTGCTTGTACAGCTGCGGGCTCTGCGGCAGCGAGTAGAACTCGCCCGGCCAGTTCCGCGACGGAACCAGGAAGTCGCGCGCGCCCTCGGGGGTGGGCTTGGTGAGCAGCGGCGTCTCGATCTCCAGGAACCCCTGCTCGTCCAGGAAGCGCCGCGTGGCCTGCGCCGCCCGGTGCCGCGTGCGGATGGCGTGCTGCAGCTCGGGGCGGCGCAGGTCGAGCGAGCGGTAGCGAAGGCGCAGGTCCTCGCCCGGCAGCTCGTCCTGAGGCCCGTAGAACACCTGGATCGGCAGCGGCTCGGCGCGCGTGACGATGGACAGCCCGGTGGCACGCACCTCCACGTCGCCCGTGGGGAGATCCGCATTGTGCTGCCCGGCGATGCGCGGGAACACCGTCCCCTCCACCTGGATCACGTCCTCGGGACCCAGGCGGCGCGCCTCGTCGAGCACGGCGGGGGGCGTCCACGCGGGGTCGAAGCTCACCTGCACCAGCCCCTCGCGGTCGCGCAGGTCGACGAAGACGAGCGAGCCCAGGTCGCGGCGGCGGTGCACCCACCCCGCCAGGGTCACCGGGTTGCCGGCGTCGCCCGCGCGGAGCGTGCCGGCCATGCTGGTGCGGTACGCGGTCTGGCTCTGGAAAGTCATGGTCTCACGGCTTCGGCCCGCGCGCCCGGAGTGCGGCGCCCGCGCCAGGACAGGTACGATCGGAAAAGAAAGACGCCGGCCAGCACGCCCAGGGTGTCGGCCACCCAGTCACGCACGTCGCTGCTGCGGCCGGGGACGAAGTACTGGTGGACCTCGTCGAAGGCGCCGTACAGCACGCCCAGCGCCACGGCCGGCCACGGCCCGCGCTCGCCCGCCCGCGTGGCGTGCGCGAACGCCGCGCCACCCACCAGGTAGGCGGCGCAGTGCTGCAGCTTGTCCCAGCTCAGCAGCCCCGGCGGCAGCTGCGGAAGCCGGCTCAGCGCCGAGGCGCAGAACACGGCGGCCGCCCACAGCAGCGCCGGGATCCACCGCGACAGCCGGCCGTTCACGCGCTCTCGGCCTCGGTCACGATGGACATGAACGCCTCGGGCGACGGCGCCTCCACCAGCCGGCGGCGCAGCTCCTCGGCCCGCACCAGGCGCGCCACGCGCGAAAGCGCCTTCACGTGCGCCCCCGACGCGCTCTCGGGGCCCACGAGCAGGAAGAAGAGGCGCACCGGCTGCCCGTCGAGCGCCGCGAAGTCCACCGGCGCGGCCGACACCCCGGCGGCCATGGTCAGCCCCGGCACCCCCTCGGCCTTGCCGTGCGGGATGGCCACGCCGCCGCCGATGCCGGTGGAGAGCTGCTCCTCGCGCTGGCGCACGGCGCGCAGCACGGCCGCGGGGTCGCTGACGGCGCCGCGGGCGTGCAGGATGCCCACCAGCTCCTCCAGCGCGGCCTCCTTGGTCTGAGCGGCCAGGGGCACGCGGACTCGGTCGGCGGCAAGGAGCTCGGTGAGCAGCACGGTGATGCGAACGCCAGTCGACAGGCCCTGAAACGGCCCGGCCACGCGCTAGGGCGTGGCCGGTGCGGACCTTGCAACCTAACGCCCGCCGGGTGCGGCATCAAGCGCGCGCGGGAACCGATTCGCCCCAGCGGTGAATCACAACGATTCCGGCCCGCGAGGCGCTTCGCCAGGGGCCGGGATGATCCGCCGCCCGTGCGATGGCGCACCCTCGCACGCCGGTTCGGTTCCGTACCTCGCACCCCGTACTTTCGTACCCCATGTCCGTGGCAGCCACCATCCAGCCCGACCTTGCCGGGCTTCTTCCCGAAGAAGCCGCGGCCGTGCTGCAGGCCCACTTCGCCGGGCGCGGCCAGCCCAAATACCGCGCGGGGCAAGTGGTGAAGTGGGTGTACGAGCGGCTGGCCGGCGGCTTCGACGAGATGACCGACCTTCCCGCCGCCGAGCGCGAGGCGCTGAAGGAGGCGTTCACGCTCACCGCCCCCGCCGTGGCCAAGCTCTCGCGCTCGGTGGATGGCACCGCCAAGCACCTGTGGCGGCTGAAGGACGGCGAGCTGATCGAGTCGGTGCTCATCCCCACCCCGTCGCGGCTGACGCTCTGCATCAGCTCGCAGGCCGGGTGCGCCATGGCGTGCTCGTTCTGCGCCACGGGCTGGGCGGGGTACCGCCGCCAGCTGGGGCCGGGCGAGATCGTGGCGCAGTACCGCGGCGCGCGCCGCTGGGCGGCCGAGAACGGGTACGGCGAGATCAGCAACATCGTGTTCATGGGGATGGGCGAGCCGCTCATGAACCCCAAGTCGCTCTTCCCCACGCTGGCGATCCTGAACCGCGGCTACGGCGTGGGCGCGCGGCGCATCACCGTCTCCACGGTGGGCGTGGTCCCCGGCATCCTGCAGATGGCGGAGATGCCGGAGCAGTACCGCCTGGCCGTCAGCCTGCACGCGCCCAACCACGAGCTGCGCCAGACGCTGATCCCGCTGGAGAAGAAGTATCCGCTCCCCGTCCTCCTCGACGCGCTGCGCAAGTTCGACGAGGCGGGAGGCAAGCGGATCACCTTCGAATACGTGATGATCGACGGCGTGACCGACCTCCCGCACCTGGCCGGCGAGCTGGCCGACGTGATCGAGGAGTTCCACGCCTTCGTGAACCTGATCCCGTTCAACCCGATCCCGGGGACGGACTGGCAGCCCTCCACGCGCGCGCGGCTGAACCACTTCGTGCAGGTGCTGGAAAGCCGCGGCATCCCCGCCGCCGTGCGCGAAAGCCGCGGCCGCGACATCGCCGCCGCCTGCGGCCAGCTCCGCGCGGAAGCGACCGAGGGCCGCAAGCCGGTGCAGATGGGGTCGATCTGAGCTGAGGCGTTCAGATACGCCGGAGGGACGCGGCGGCGCACGTATCCCCGGAGAGCGGCCCGGGTACCACTTTGTCGCGTTGACGCATTCACCGCGCGCCGCGTAGATTTGCGACCCTGTCCGCGGCGGCCCGGCACTCCCGCCGGGCCGCCGCGAATCGTTCGCCCCGGGTCCGTCCACCATGCATCGGCCGTCCCGCGTCCCTTCCCCACACCCCATGCCGCCGTCCTCCGCGCGTGGTGAACGCACTCACGCACCTGTGCGGTTGACACCCTCGCGCACCTGTTCGACCCGATGAGCCGCCGCGTCGTCATCCTGTCACACGGTGACAGCGCGGTTCCCGAGCTGGTGGCGGCGCTGCATGCGCGCGGCGTTCGGCCCCACGCCCTCGTCCTCTACGCCGCCAGCCCGCTGCGCGAATGGCGGGCGCTGCCACCCGGCAGGCGCGTGGCCGCGTTCCCGCTGATCCCGCTCCGCTGGGCCCGCCGCCGCATCCGGCTGCGTCCCCGGCGCGAAGTGCGCGGCCGCGTGGGGCGGGTGGTGATCACGGGGCCGCTGAACGGACGGTCGATGGAGAAGGCGGTCCGGCGGCTGCGGCCCGACGTCCTCTTACTGGCCGGCTGCGGCATCCTCTCCCCCGAGATCCTGGCCATCCCGCGCGAAGGGACCGTGAACGTGCACCCCGCGCTCCTCCCCTGGGTGCGCGGCAACGGCGCGGTGGAGAACTCCATCCTGCTCGGCGTTCCGCTCGGCTGCACCACGCTCTGGGTGGACCCGGGGATCGACACCGGCCGCGTCATCGCGCGCCGGCTGCTCCCCGTGGCCGGGGGCGAGACGCTCGAAGCGCTGGCCCGCTTCCTCCGGGCGCTCTGGGTGGAGATGGCGGCCGACCTTGCCGCCGCCGCCGCCGATGGCCCCCTTCCAGCCGGCACCGCCCAGCCCGCGCGACACCCGCTCTGCCGCGCCGTGCGCGACCCCGAACGGCGGGCCGCCGTGGCGCGCGCGGTCGAGCGCGGCGTCCCGTCGACGCTGTTCGAGCGTTGGCGGCCGTTCGCCGACCCCCGCGACCTCGCGCTCCCCCCCGCCGCCGACGCGCTGGTGGCTCCATCGGCCGCCGGTGCGTGGCTGGCGGAGGTGCCGGACGAGCCCGCGGCGCCGCGCGTTGCGGGAGGGGCTTCGTGACCATGGAACGCGGCAAGGGGGCGACGGGGCACGCGCACGCCCTGCTGGAGGATGGATCGCTCATCGTGGTGTCCGCGGGCGCGCGCGCGCACGACCTGGTGGAGTTGTGGCTTCCGCTGGTCACCCGCAACGCCGCCATGGTGACCGACGGCACGGACGCGCGGGCCGTGATCCGCGTGCGAGCCGGAGAGCCGCCCCACGCGCCGCCCCCCGGCGCCCCGGCGATGGAGATGTCCGGGGTGGGGGGATGGGTGACGGGGGATGGCGAGACCGTGGTCTTCGCCGACGCCGCCGGGGCGATCGGCGTGACGGTGGACCTTGCCGCCCGGCGCGCGGAGGTGTGCGTGCGCACCGACCGCGACCCGCCCGAGACGGTCCAGGTGGTGTCCACCCTCACCATGGTCTCGGCCCTCCTGCTCACCCGGCTGCGCCGCGCGCTGGTGCACGCGGGTGCCGTGCTGCCGCCCGGCGGCGGGGCGTGGCTGCTGGCCGGCGGCAGCTTCAGCGGCAAGACCAGCACCTGCGTCACGCTGATCCGGGGCGGGTGGGGGTGGCTCTCCGACGACCACGTGGTGCTGGGCCGGATGGACGGAGAGATACGCGTGGAGGGGTGGCCCCGCCGCTTCAATCTGGACCACGGCTACGCGTCCGGCGCATCGCGCGGCGTGCGCTCGCGCGTGGACCCCGAGGCGTTCGGCCCGGGAGCATGGCAGAGCACCGCGCCGCTGGCCGGCCTCCTCTTCCCCCGCGTGGAGGCCGGCGCGCCCACCGCGCTGGTGCCCCTGCACCCCGCCGGCGCCCTTGCGCTGCTGGTGCGCAACGCCCCCTGGCTGCTGGCCGACGCCCGGGGGGCGGCGCCCGTGCTGTCGCTATTCCAGCGCGCGGCCCGCCTCCCCGCCTACGAGCTCCGGCTGGGAGCCGACAGCTACTGCAACGCGGATCGGTTGCAGATGGTGCTGGGCCCGGTGATCCACTCGCAAATTCGTACGTCGGCACGAGTTGAAACTTGACCGACTTCCGTCCGTACCCTTATGTTCGATCCCTGGCGCACGGC
>DASSJS010000097.1:0-5454 GCA_035691085.1 Longimicrobium sp. | reverse complement strand
CGCGCCCGCCGCGCGCAGCTCGGCGCGGTGCAGGCGCCCCGTCCGGCGCATGGGCGCGGGCCGCCCCACCCTGCCGTCCGCGAAGACCGGCGCGGCCAGCAGGACCGCGTCCGGCGACCGGACCACGCGCGCGACCATCACCTCGGCCCGCTCGCGCGCGGCGAAGCCCACCCGCAGCGCCGCGCCCGCGTCGCAGTAGCGCCAGGCGGCGGCCGCGGGCGCCTCGGTGTGCGCCACGGCGCGCGCGGTGGCGTTCTCGTACAGCGAGACGTGGAAGGCCGCGCCACTCTCCCAGTCCGCGCGGACCAGCCGCAGCAGCACCCCATACTGGTACACCCAGGGCGCGGCGGAGTCGGCCGGGCCGGCGTCCGGGCACTCGTAGGTGTGCCCCACCACCACCCACCGGTGCCGGGGCAGGTCCGCGGCCCACCAGGGAGCGCGCACCTGCCGCCCCTCGCAGGGCACCGGCTCGAGCATGGTCTGGGGCCGCTGGTGCGCGGCCAGCACGTACGTGCTCCAGTAGCCGGCAAGGAGCGGCGCGCCCGGCGCCCGCGCCTGGAGGCGGGCGGCCAGCCCGGCCGGCGCATCCGCGCGCGGCTTGGGCGCCGGCGGCAGCCGCAGCACGGCCGTCGCCAGCCCCGCGGCGCCCGCCAGCGCCAGCACCGGGCGCCACCGGCGCGACAGCCAGGGGAGGCTCGCGGCCAGGCACACCACCGCGAGCGCCGCGGCCAGCGTGCCGAACACGAACCCGATCGAGAAGTAGCGCACCGAGAAGCGGTTCATCCGCACGTGGCGCAGCAGGAACAGCACCGGCACCTGGGCGGCCGAGATCGCCCAGCACGCCAGCACCAGCGCCGCGCCCTCCACCCGCCACGCGGGCACCCGCCCGCCGCGCGCCCGCCAGAGCACCGCCACGGCGGCCACGGCGCCCACGGTGGCCACCACCAGCAGGGGCATGGAGGCGGACCTGGCCAGCAGGTTGGCGACCTCCCGCGCGTTCGCGCCCAGGCGCCCCCAGTCGATCGTCATGAACGTCCGATACTCCTCCCCGTACCGGGCGCGGGTGTAGGCGTGGTACGCGGCGCGCAGCACCCGCTCGGCCACGCCGGCCGCGCCGACCACCAGCGCTCCCTCGGCCCACCGCCGCGGCGCGGAGCGGCCCTGCCCCGCGTCCAGCAGGCGCGCCCGGACGGCTTCCACCGCGGCCACGATCACGAGCAGCGGCGCGCTGAGCGGCGACATCGCCTGCGCCAGGAACGCGGCGAACGAGGTGGCGGCGCGCAGGCGCCACCGGCCGCGCGCGCGGGTGCCGGGCCATTCGGCCAGCCTCCGGAGCCCCCACCAGGCCAGCAGCAGCGAGGTGAGCTGCCAGCCGTAGGGATGCGCGGCGTCGAAGAGGATGGCGCGCGAATCGGGGTTCCCCACCAGGATGGCGGCGAGCAGGCCTCCCGCCGCCACGCCCCAGCGTCCGGCCAGGCGCGCCATCACCACGGCGCCCAGCAGCACCCACGCCGTGGCCACCCGGTGCAGCGTCGTGTAATCGAACACCTGCCCGGAGAGCTGGCTGGCCGCGCGCAGCAGCAGCAGGGGCCACGCGCCCAGCCGGTCCTGCCCCCAGTAGTAGGCGTCGAACAGGCTCCACTCGCGGGCGCGCACCATCAGCACCGGGATGGCGCGGTCGGAGTCGAAGCCCGGCGGGCCGGGAATCAGCGCGCGGCTGACCCACGGGGCGGCGAGCAGCGGCAGGCACGCCAGCGCCGCCCAGGCCCACCGGGCAACGCGAGGGCCTGTTGCGAACTTCCCGCGCACCCGCCGCCGCGGGTCCAGCGTTTCCGCGGCGGGCGCATCGCTGGTTGTGGTTGTGGTTGGATCCGGCATGTACAGGTGAAAAGGCTTCGCTTCCTATCTTTTGCCGTAAATGGCAAGCGGGCGGAGGGGACCATACAACCAGTCGGGATCACCCTGCAAGAAACACCCGATCCCCCACCGCACGTCTCCGCCCGGGGTGGCGACGGACGGGCGTCGGTTCTGGGGGGCAATGGTCACCTCCCTCCGCCGCCGCAGGAGGTGGTTTCGTCCCAAAGGCTTGCACGACGGTGGTTCTCGGATGACGGCATCAGCGGACGAACACGAGCCGAGGCAGCCCCAACCCGGCCACCCCGGCGTGACACGAGTGCCGTGCGCGTGGCGGAAACACCGTCAATGGCCGTGGATTCCCCTGCGGCGCTCACGCGTCCATCCGCAGTTCCTGCAGCGCCGCCCTCAGTTCATCCGGCAGACGGGTCGGCGTCCGCGAGTCGCGATCGACGTAGACGTGGATGAAGTGGCCGTCGGCGGCGGCGGTAGCATCCCCCGGGCGGAAGATGCCGAGCTCGTAGCGGACGCTGCTGGTGCCCAGGTGGGCCACGCGGATGCCCACCTCCACGTTCTCCGGATAGCTGAGCGCGCGGTGATAGCGGCACCCGGTCTCCACCACCAGCCCGATCACCGGACTGTTGTCGATGCGCAGCACGCCACGATCGATCAGGAAGCGGTTGACGGCGGTGTCGAAGAACGAGTAGTAGACCACGTTGTTCACGTGGCCGTACGCGTCGTTGTCCATCCACCGCGTGGTGATCTCCACCCAGTGCGCGAACTCGCCGCGGGCGGCGGGCGGGCGGCGCGTCACGGCACCACCACGGCGCGGCCCACCACGCGCCCCTCCTTCATCTCCTCGAAGATCCGCGGCACGTCGTCCATGGGATGACAGGCGACCGGCATCGGCCGAAGCTCATGGCTGCGCACCAGCTCCATCAGCTCGCGCAGCTCGCGCAGGCTGCCGGTGTACGAGCCGCGGATGGTCTGGTTGCGCAGCGGAAGGATCTGCGTGGTGAGCGTCATCTCCCCGCCGAACAGGCCGACCAGGATCAGGGTGCCGTTCTTGGCGAGCGACGCCAGGCCCAGCGACGCCGTCTCTCCCGAGCCCACGAAGTCGATCACCACCGCCACGCCGCGCCCCTCGCTGCGCCGCATCAGCTCCTCGCGCGCGTCCGTCGCCGAGCCGTCGATGGTGGCGAAGTCGCCGAACTCGCGGGCGGCGGCGAGCTTGCGCGCGTCCAGGTCGATGAAGGTGACGCGCGCCTCCGTCATCGCCCGCACGATCTGCGCGGCCATCAGCCCCAGACCGCCCGCGCCGATGATCACCAGGTCGTCGCCGGCCTCCAGCGGGAGCGCCTTGGTGAGCGCGCTGTAGGCGGTGAGCCCGGCGCAGGCGTACGAGGCCGCCTCCTGGGGGCGCAGGGTGCCGATGGGGAGAAGGTACCGCGCATCGGGCACCAGCACGTGCGTGGCGTAGCCGCCGTGGGCCAGCACGCCCAGCGAGCGCATGGCCGAGCAGTGGTTGTCGCGCTCGCCGGCGCAATGCCGGCAGCTGCCGCAGCCGATCCACGGATACGCCAGCCGCACGTCGCCCACCGCCACGCCCTCCGCCTCGGGGCCGACGGCGACGACTTCGCCCACGATCTCGTGACCCAGCGTCAGCGGCAGCTTCACGCCGCGGTCCTTCACGTAGCTGCGCGTGGGGCCGCTGCCGTAGTAGCCATCCCACAGGTGCAGGTCGCTGTGGCACACGCCCGTGGCCAGCGTGCGGAGCAGCACTTCGCCGCCGCGCGGCTGGGGCGTCTCCTCCTCGCGCCACTCCAGGGGCGCGCCGAACTCCACCAGCTGCAAGCTTCTCATCCAGCGCTCCGTTCACGTGGTTCGATCCTCCCGCCGAGACAACACAACCTTCACGCGAACGCAGCGGAGTCAACGGGCGGAGAAATCCTGTCACTCGAACGAAGATACAGCAACGGCAGTGGACGCAGAGCAGCGAAGATAGGCAGAGATAAACAGAGAACCGCAAGCAGTTCTCTGCCTGACTCTGCTTATCTTCGCTGCTCTGCGTTCACCCATAGGGACTTCCCCACGGCTGCAAGGTCGTCTTCAGGCACGGACTGCACAACGGATCCATCCCGCCGATTGCGTCACGACGCCTTCGCCAGCGCGCGCGAGCGGGGCGGCGCGTTTCCCGGAGAGCCCCGGGCGATACATTTGCGCAAGGGCATACCGCGCGGGCGTAAGAAAAAAAGGGTAGGATGAAGCAGCCTCTTCTCCTCTTCAAGCGAAACTCTCCTCCTCCCAAGGTTGTTTTCGGGTGGGGATCGGGGCCGGTCGGGGGGAGAGGGCCAGCGGGGTTCTCACTCCGCACGGATGCACGCGCGCGGCGAAGGCCCGATCCCTGCGCGGGACCGGGGAGGTGGGCTCAAGAACGGATGGTGGGGATGAAAACCGAGACGAAGAAGAAGATGGCGCCCGGGTATCCCGCGGCGCGGAGCATCGCGCCCACGGTGGCGCAGCACCTGGCGGGGCACGTGGCCGGGGCGCGGGCGCGCGGGGTGGAGCGCCTGGGCGCGCAGCCCGAGGTGGACGACATCGAGACGCTGATCGACGGCGCGTTCTGGGCCAGCCTGCAGCGCGAGGAGGGCCGCGTGCCGCGCATCTCGCTGGCGTACGTGGAGGCGGACGGCGAGAGCATGGTGTTCGAGCGCGCGCTGGCGCTGAACCCGCGCGAGCTGGCCCGGCTGGCGCCTGCGGTGGAGCGGCCGGGGATCCACCTGGGGGTGTGGCCCGAGAGCGGGCGGCTGCGCGTGTGGGGCACCACGCGCCGCGTCCCCATGGCCACGTTGGTGGTGGAGGTGATGGACCCGGGGCTGCTGGTGCTCAAGTACCGCCGCGGCGACGAGATCGACAAGTACGGCACCATCGCCGTGCTGCAGGGCGACCGCATCATGGAGGTGGACGAGGGCGGCGCCAGCCTCCCGGACTGCCCCGCCCTCCTCTCCTCGCTCCTGGGCTTCGACGCGCCGCTCCCCTCCGGCGGCGCCAGCAGCGTGCTGGCGCAGCTGGCGGTATCGATGCGGCAGCACGGCCGCGGCGGCTCGCTGATCGTGGTGCCCGCCGGGAGCGACGAATGGAAGGAGTCGGCGTCGCACCCCATCACCTACCGCGTGGCCCCCTTCGGCGACCTGGCCCGCCTCCTCCGCGCCGATGACGACGAGCGCGAGCGCTCGGCCTGGCGCGACGCGCTGCACCGCACGGTGGCCAACATCGCCGGCCTCACCGCCGTGGACGGCGCCACCGTGCTGAACGAGCACCACGAGGTGCTGGCCTTCGGGGTCAAGCTGGTGCGCAAGCGCGGCGCCGAGCGGGTGGAGCGCGTGGCGGTGACCGCGCCGGTGGTGGGCAACACCTGCAAGATCGTGGACCCGGGCGCGCTGGGCGGCACCCGCCACCTGAGCGCCGCGCAGTTCGTTCACGACCAGCGCGATGCGCTCGCGATGGTGGCCAGCCAGGACGGCCGCTTCACCGTGTTCGCCTGGAGCCCCTGCGAAAACATGGTCCACGCCCACCGCGTGGAAGCGCTGCTGATGTAGC
>DASSJS010000096.1:0-25690 GCA_035691085.1 Longimicrobium sp. | reverse complement strand
GCTGACCGGCGGCTGAAGCCGCGGCAACAACCACGAGAAGCCTCGCAAACCGCGCGAGGCTCCAACAGCCCGGCGCCTTACGCTCATCCCGCTTTTCATTCCCCCGTGGTCGCATGGAACGCGGTGGGGAGACTGAGAATGAGATCATCGGAGCACTCAAGACGGAACCGCCCGGCAGCGCAAAACGCGCTGCCGGGCGGTTCCGTTCCTGCCGGTTGGGCTCCGTCAGAAGTTCACCTTGAAGGCGGTGCGGCCCAGGTACTCGTTCAGCTGCGTGCCTTCGAACTCCACCCGCCCGTGCGCCCAGCCGATGCCGGTGGGCTCGGCCGTGTACGGCGGCACCGCCACGTACCGGCGCGCTGCCCGCACGAACACCACCTGCCCGGCGGGCCCCAGCGCGTCGATCCGCTCGGTGGCGCTGGAGGTGACCTGCCGCTTGGTTCCGTCGGGCGCGAGGGTGAACAGGCGGTACTTGCCCGCGTTGTCGTACATCAGGTACGCGATCCACCCGTTCTCCACCTCGAACTCGTAGTGCGGCCGCGGGGTGCCGTTCGGCGCGGTGGCCAGGTAGTCGGTGTACGCGTCGACCGGGGTCACCGTGCCGCCGCTGTACTGCACGAGGCGGTACCCCTGGGTGGAGAGGTCGCGCTGGCCGAACACCACGCGCGTGCCGTCGGTGCCCGGAGGCCCGTACAAGAAGGGCGGGCTCCCCGGGGCCGGCGCGTCGCTGGTCACCAGGATGGTGCCGCCGCCGTGCAGCCAGCGCACGTTCCCGTCGGCGCCCACCCAGGCCGCGTCGCCGTTGGTGGCCACGTCCACGCGGTAGCCGAACGCGTTCAGCACCGCGCCGAGCGTTTGCGTGCTCCCCGCTGCCAGGTCGCGGCGGAACGCCGTGGATCCGTTCGTCCACACGGCCCAGCTCCCCGCCACCTCCAGCAGCCCGCCCGTGCCCAGGTCCACCGGGCTGCCGGCGCCGCGCCAGTCCCACACGTGGCCGTTGGCAAGGAAGACGGCGCCGCCGGGGTACAGCCGCCCGAAGTTGGCGTCGGGCGGAACCGCGCCCGCCGGGAAGGTGAACAGCACCGTCTCGGCGCCGCCCGCCAGCGCGCGCACCTTGAGCGTGCTGGGCGCGCCCTTCACGCTGTCCAGGTACAGGACGCGCGAAGCGTCGGCGTCCCACATATGCGTGCCCGCGGAGCCCAGCTCCGCCAGCGCGGGCGAGGTTTCCACGTACACCAGGATGGTGTCGGCGGTGGCGGCGTTCAGCGGGTCGCGCGCGGTAACCACCACCCGGTTGGGCTCCAGCGCATCCAGCAGCTGCACCGTCCCCTCGAACGTCTTGGTGTCCAGGATCACGGTCGTGGCATAGTTGCCGATCTCGAGCCTGCACCCCGACGGATCGGTGCAGCTGGCGCTGATGTTGACCTGCGGTGCGCGCAGCCCCGTGTACGGCGGGGGGGCGGTCACCTGCAACTGCGGCGGCCGCGCCAGCGTGAACGGCACGAAGCGCGTGGCGCTGTCACCCGTCGACGAAACCGCGGTGACCAGCAGGTTCAGCTGCCCCTCGGGGAGGCCGGCCAGGTTCACCACGCCCGTGCCGCTGGTCACGTCGGTGCTGGCCGTGCCCACGCGCGCGGTCACCCGCACCAGCGTGCCGCTGGCCACTGACGCCGTGGCATTCACGCGCAGGGTGTCCACCGCCACGCGCCGTCCCGGGAGGGGGGTGGTCACGTTGATGGTGAACAGGTCGCTAACCGCATCGGCGAAGAAGACGACGTTCGCGCCCCCCGGCACCGACGCGCGGAGCGACACGCGCCCCAGCACCGGCCCCAGCGTCCACGCGCCCTTCGCCGTCCCGTCGGCGCGGCTGATCGCCGGGTTGGGGCTCACGCCGCCGCCGATCTCGCCGATCGGCTGCCAGGTCACCGGGACGCCCGCCCGGGGAGCGCCGGTGCTGTCGGTCACCTGCACCACCAGCGAGTCGGCCAGGCGCTGGTTGGGCGGGCCGCTCTGGTCGCTCCCGCTCACCAGCCGGATGCGCCAGGCGGGGGCCGCGTTCGCCGTGGCGTTGAAGGTGACGCTCGCCACGGGTTGGCCGTTCGCGCCCATCACCGTGGCGGCCAGCGTCTGCGCGCCCACGGTGGCGCCCAGGATCCACGCCGCCCGGGCGGTGCCCGAGGTGTCGGTGGCCACCAGCGCGGGCGACACGCTTCCACCGCCCGACGTGACCTGGAACTGCACGGTGGCGCCGGGAACCGAGCGGCCATTCGCGTCGACCACCTTCACGGCCACCGAGTCGGCCAGCCGCGTGCCCGCGAAGGCCGACTGGTTCGCCCCGGCGGTGATGCTGAGCGACGCCGGCGGGCCCGGCCCGGGAACCGGGGTCGCCGTGGCGCTGAAGGTGACGCTCCCCACGGGCTGGCCGTTGGCGCCGGCCACGGTGGCGGCCAGCGTCTGCGCGCCCACGGTGGTGCCCAGCGTCCACGCGGCCCTGGCCGTGCCCGAGGTGTCGGTGGCCACCTGCGCGGGCGATACGCTCCCGCCGCCCGACGTGACCTGGAACTGCACGGTGGCGCCGGGAACCGCGCGGCCCTTCGCGTCCACCACCTTCACGGCCACCGAGTCGGCCAGGGGGGTGCCCGCGACCGCCGTCTGGCTGGCACCGGCGGTAATGGTGAGCGATGCCGGGGGGCCCGGCCTGTCGCTCCCCGTGCCGTCTCCGTTGCAGGCGGCGAGCGCCAGCACGGCGCCTACGCGGAGCATCGCGGTCCATCTGGAATGAAGGAAAGAGCTCATTGCGCGGGATTGCGTGGGGTGCATGCCGCGCGCTCCGGGCGGCGCGCGCGGCAGGGAGGAGCGAAGGGGGCCAGGTACCCGGCTTCCGCGCGGGAGATCGTCTCCCGCGCGGGCGCCGGGCGCCTCACGGCTGGTAGGTGAACGGGATCTGCTGCACGTACTCGTGCCCCTGCGGGTCCACGGCGCGGAAGATGGCCACCTTGGCGCCGGGCGCCAGCCCGGCCATCGAGAACTGCCAGTAGAAGCCCTGCATCGGCTTCTTGAAGAATTCCTGCGTGCGGCCGTCCACGGTCACGTACATGTGGGGGACGTTCAGCTCCGCGAACATCGACACCTCGGTGGGCATCACGCGCCCCGCCACCGTGAAGTCGCCGGTGACCACCGAGTTGGGCGCGGGCGCGGTGGTGAGCGTGAACCAGATCCACCTGGTGAGCCTCGACTCGGTCACGGGCGCGGCTCCGGCCGCCTGGATCTGCACCGTCTGCGTCTGGTCGCCCTGGTCCCCCATGGTCCACGGCACGTAGGCGAGGCCCGCGTAGTTGGTGACGGCGCTCCCCGAGGTCCCGCCGCCGGCCTGCACCACGCCGGTCACCGTCACGCCGGCGCACGGGTTCCCGTAGCTGTCGGTCACCTTCACCTCGAGGGCGTTCTGAGACGCCACGCCAACCCACGGGCCGGGCCCCGCCGTCACGGCGAGCACCGGCGCGCCGGCGACGCCGGTGGCGTTCAGGATCGCCGACTGCGAGTTGCTGGGCGAGCCCTGGACCACCAGGCTGGCCGCCCCCGCCTTGGTCGGAAGCGTCCAGGTGAACTGCGCGGTGCCGTCGGGCCCGGTCGTCACCGAGTCGGCGCTCGACGTGCCGCCCTCGGGCGCCACGCGCAGCCGTACCCCGATCACCCGGCGCCCGTCGAGGCGGCGGTAGTCGACCACCACGGGCTGCGCGAGCGCCTGCCCCGCCGTCCCCGTCTGGTGGTTCCCCGACACCACTCCCACCTCTCCGAACGGGGTGCCGGCCACCGTGGAGATCTGCACGGGTGTCATCGCCGCGGTCGTCGCCCGCACCGCCTGCGTCCCTGCCTCCATCCCCAGCGACCACTGCACGTGGGTGCGGCCGGCGGCGTCGGTGGTGGTCTGCGCGCTGGAGACGGTGCCGCTCCCCGCTACGACCGACCACGCGACCTGCGCGCCGGCGATGCCGTTGCCGTTGCCGTCGGTCAGCCGCACGGTCACCGCCGGCACCACGTCACCCGCGGCGGCGTTGATGGCGCCCTCGGCCACGAACTGCGTGGCGGGGCCCGGGTTGGCGAATGCGCGGAACTGCCCGAACACCAGCGCCTGGCCGGTGGTGGGGTTCACCGCGCGCGCCTCCACGCGCTGCGTGTCGCCGGCCACGGTGCCCAGCGTCCAGCGCTCGCGCGCCTCGCCGTTGGCGTCGGTCAGCGAGGTGCCGGCGAACACGTGGCCGCCGCCGGCGGTGATCACCCAGCTCACCAGCTGGTCCTCCACCGCCTTCCCCTTGGCGTCCACCACCTTCACCACCAGCGGCTGCGCCAGCTCGGCGCCGGCCACGGCCTGGGGCTGCAGGTCACCCGAGACGACGTCGAGGCGCGCGGGGGGGCCGGCCTTTCCGGAGCCGGTGGAGTCGGAGCACGCGGCCAGCGCCAGGAGCGCGGCGGCGGCGATCAATGAATGGCGCATACGGTCGGATTCGTCGAGAGGGTTGCCTGAAGCCCGAGCGTGCGGGAGAGCCGCGTGCTCCGGCTCCCCCATTCGCGTCAGGGTTGGTAGGTGAACGGGATCTGCTGCACGTACTCGTGGCCGTTCACGTCCACCGCGCGGAAGGTGGCCACCTTCGCTCCCGGCGCCAGCCCGGCCATCGAGAACTGCCCGAAGAAGCCCTGTGCCGGCTTCTTGAAGAACTCCTGCGTGCGGCCGTCCACGGTCACGAACATCCGCGGGCTGAACGGATCGGGAGTCATTCCCACCTCCACCGGCATCACGCGCCCGGCCACCGTGAAATCGCCGGTGACCACCGAGTTGGGCGCGGGCGCGGTGGTGAGGGTGAACCAGATCCACTTGCTCAGCACCGAAAAGTCCACGGGCGTGGCACTGCCGGCCTGGAACCGAATCGTCTGCGTCTCGTCGCCGTTCGGGCCGCTGGTCCATGGCACGTACGCAATGCCGCCGTTCCCGCTGACGGCACTTCCGGCCGTGCCGCCGCCAGCCTGGATGGTGCCCGTCACCGTCGTCCCGAGGATCGGGTTTCCGTACGTGTCAGCCACCCTCACTCCCACGGCGTACTGGCGGCCCACCCCCACGTACGGGCCGGGCGCCTCGACCACGGCGAGCACCGGCGCCCCCGCGATGGCGGTGGCGGTCACGATCGCCGACTGCGAGTTGGAGGGCGAGCCCTGCACCACCAGGCTGGTGGCCCCCGCGGCGGTCGGCAGCGTCCAGGTGAACTGCGCGGTGCCATCGGGCCCGGTGGTGACCGAGTCGGCGCTCGTCGTGCCACCCTGCGGCGCCACGCGCAGCCGTACCCCGATCACCCTGCGCCCGTCGAGGCGGCGGTAGTCGACCACCACCGGCTGCGCGAGCGCCTGCCCCGCCGTCCCCGTCTGCTGGTTCCCCGACACCACTCCCACCGTGCCGAAGGGGGTGCCGGCCACCGTGGAGATCTGCACCGGGGTCTGCGCGGCGGTCGTGGCCCGCACCGTCTGCGTTCCCACCTCCATCCCCAGCGACCACTGCACGCTGGTGCGCCCCGCGGCGTCGGTGGTGGTCTGCGCGCTGGAGACGGTGCCGCTCCCGGCCGTCACCTGCCAGGTGACCTGCGCGCCGGCGATCCCGTTTCCGTTGGCGTCGGTCAGCCGCAGGGTCACCGCCGGCACCACATCACCCGCGTTGGCGTTGATGGCGCCCTCGGCCACGAACTGCGTGGCGGGACCCGGGTTGGCGAACGCCCGGAACTGGCCGAACACCAGCGCCTGCCCGGTGGTGGGGTTCACCGCGCGCGCCTCCACGCGCTGAGTGTCGCCCGCCACGGTGCCCAGCGTCCAGCGCTCGCGCGCCTCGCCGTTGCCGTCGGTGAGCGAGGCGCCGGCGAACAGGTGGCCGCCACCGGCGGTGACCACCCAGTTCACCAGCTGGCCCTCCACCGCCTTCCCCTTGGCGTCGAGCACCTTCACCACCAGCGGCTGGGGAAGCTCGCTGCCGGCCACCGCTTGCGGCTGCAGGTCGCCCGAGACGATGTCGAGGCGCGCGGGGGGGCCGGCCTTCCCCGAGCCGGTGGAGTCGGAGCACGCGGCCAGCGCCAGGAGCGCGGCGGCGGCGATCAATGAATGGCGCATACGGTCGATTGGTTGGGGTTGCCCGAAGCCTGGGGCGGGCGAGGGAGCGGCGTGGTCCGGCTCCCCCGTTCGCGTCACGGCTGGTAGGTGAACGGGATCTGCTGCACGTACTCGTGGCCCTGCGGGTCCACGGCGCGATAGGTGGCCACCTTGGGGCCCGGCGCCAGCCCGCTCATGTCGAACACGCCGAAGATGCCCCGCGCCGGGAAGTGCAGGAACTGCTGCGTCCGCCCGTCCACGGTCACGAACATCTTCGGCAGTGTCGGATCGTCGTTCATCGGCACCCCCGGGTCGGCGTACGCGTTCACGACGAAGTTGCCGGCCACCACCGAGTTGGCCGCCGGAGGGTCGATCAGCACGAGCCATATCCACTTGCTCTCGGAGGTGATCGCCGGGGTGGTGGCGCCGCCGCCCTCGACGTGCAGCTTCTGGATGACGTCGGCCACGCTGCCGATCTTCCAGCTCACCACCGCCGTGCCGGCCGAATCGGTCACGGCCGAGGTCGCCGATCCGCCGCCCGCTTCCACCACGCCCGTCACGCGCAGGTCCCTGTACACGTTGCCGTAGGCGTCTGCCACCTTCACCCCCATGGGATAGGCCCGGCCCGGGTGCAGGTACGCGGGGGCCGGGTACACCGTCGAGGGGTACGGCCCCCAGAGTACCGTGATCCGCGGCGCCGCGGGGGTGCCGTTGGCGTAGGCGCTGGCCCGCGCGGTGATCATCGACGCGGTGAGCTCCTGGCGGTCCGCGGCCCCGCCGAGCGTCCAGGTGAACCGCGCCGTGCCGTCGGCCCCGGTCAGCGCCGACCCGGGGGTGGCCGTTCCGCCGGCCGCGTCGACGACGCGGACCTCGGCGCCGGTCACCGGCCGGCCGTCGGCCCGGCGGTACCGGAGAACCAGCGGCTGCGGGAGCGGCTGGCCCACCGTGCCGATCTGCCCGCTCCCGGAGACCACCTCCAGCACGCCGGACGGCGCGGCGGCGGCCGTGGAGATGCGCACGGGCGCCACGCTCCCCGCCACCGCCTCCACGGCCTGCGTCCCCATCTCCATCCCCAGCGACCACTGGACGCTGGCCCGCCCCGTTGCGTCGGTCACGGTCTGCGCGCTGGAGAGCGTGCCCGTGCCGGCGGCCACCGACCACGTCACCCGCACGCCGGAAACGCCGTTCCCGTTCGCGTCCAGCACCCGCACCGTCACGGCGGGCACCACGTCGCCCGCGGCGGCGTTGATGGTGCCCTCGGCCACGATGGAGTGGACGCGCAGGGAAGCCGCGGGGCTTCCGGAGCCGGTGGAATCGGAGCACGCGGCCAGCGCCAGGAGCGCGGCGGCGGCGATCAATGAACGGCGCATGCGGTCGATGAACGAAGGTTGTCTCAAGTCCGGTCCGGGCGAGGAGGCGGACCCTCCGCCTCCCCTGTCCGCGTTCAGGGCTGATAGGTGAACGGGATCTGCTGCACCGACTCGTGGCCCTGCGGGTCGACCGCGCGGAAGACGGCCACCTTGGCGCCGGGCGCCAGGCCGCTCATGTCGAAGGTGCCGTAGAACCCGGTGTGCCCCGCCAGATGGCCGATCTGCTGCGTGCGGCCGTCTACCGTCACGTAGAACGCTGGCTTCAGGAAGCTCGGATTGAGCGTGATGTTCTCCGGATACACGTCGCCTTCGGCCACGAAGTTGCCGGTCACCACCGAGTTGGCCGCCGGGGCCTGGGTCAGCACGAACCAGATCCAGCGGGTCAGCGACGTGACCGTGGCCGTGGTGGGCCCCGCGTCGATGCGCAGCCGCTGCGTCACCTCGGCCTCGCCGCCGCTTTTCCAGTCGACGATGGCCCGTCCGTCGAAGTCGGTGGTCGCGGTGCCCGACGCGCCGCCCCCCGCCTCCACGGTGCCGGTGACCGCCAGGCCGCTCCACGGATTGCCGTATGCGTCGGCCACCCGCACCGTGACGGAGTAGTTCCGCGCCACGCCCACCAGCGGGCCCGGCCGGCCGGTCACCGTCAGCACCGGCGCCCCGGGCGTGACGTTGGCATACACGTCGGCCTGGCTGAAGGCGGGAGCGGCCGGCGTGGCGGCGAAGTGATGGCGGCCGGCCACCGTTCCCAACGTCCAGGTGAGCTGCGCCGTCCCCTGCGCGCCGGTCACCACCGAGCTGGCGCTCAGGGCTCCACTGGTGGGCGGCTGGCTCACGTGAAGCGTGGCACCGGCCACGTAGCGTCCGTCCGTCCGGCGGTACGCCAGCACCACCGGCTGCGCGAGCGGCTGCCCCGCCGTGCCGGTCTGCTCGTTCCCCGAGACCACCTGGATGGAGCCCGCCGGCGTGCCCGCCAGGGTGGAGATCTGCACCGGCGCCAGCGAGCCGGTGGTCGCGCGCACGGTTTGCGTCCCCACCTCCATTCCCAGCGACCACTGCACGCTGGCGCGCCCGGCCGCGTCGGTCGTGGTCTGCGCGGCGGAGACTGTGCCGGTTCCGGTGACGACGGACCACGTCACCTGGGCGCCGGCGATCCCGTTGCCGTTGGCGTCGGCCAGCCGCACGGTCACCGCGGGCACCACGTCACCCGCGGCGGCGTTGATGGCGCCCTCGGCCACGAATTGCGCGGCCGCGCCGGGCACGGCGAAGGCGCGGAACTGGCCGAACACCAGCGCCTGGCCGGTGGTGGGGTTCACGGCACGGGCTTCCACGCGCTGCGTGTCGCCCGCCACGGTGCCCAGCGTCCAGCGCTCGCGCGCCTCGCCGTTGGCGTCGGTGAGCGAGGTGCCGGCGAACACGTGGCCGCCGCCGGCGGTCACCACCCAGCTCACCACCTGCTGCTCCACGGGCTTCCCCTTGGCGTCCAGCACCTTCACCACCAGCGGCTGCGCCAGCTCGGCGCCGGCCACGGCCTGCGGCTGCAGGTCGCCGGAAACGATGTCGAGGCGCGCGGGCGGGCCGCCCTTTCCGGAGCCGGTGGAATCGGAGCACGCGGCCAGCGCCACGAGCGCGGAGGCGGCGAAACGTGAAAGTCGCATGGGGATCGCGAAAAGGGTTGGCATTGAAATAATCCACACCGCGCGTGCCATGGTGGGAAGCACGGCGGAGGACGCCCGGTGGCACCCGTTCCATCATCCCTCGTGCCGCGCGCGGCCGGCGTGCCAAATTGCAGGAGATGAGCCGATCAGCGTCCTTCCGGCCACCTGCAAATACCGGAAACCCCGGGGATCGGCCCAGCCCGCGCTCGTATGCGGACGCGGCGTCCCCGAGTGCCCGGGCCGGGCTCCAGCACGAATGGCGTGAGGGGACCGCCGGCACGCCAGCAAGACACCCGTTTCCCGATGCAATGTTCACACCGCCATTGCTCGCCGCGCCAGCCGGGAAAGCCGCGCCCGCGCTGGGAGAGCGCCGCTTGTTCCTGCAATATGACGCCGCGCGGCCCATTCCGTCACTGCCCGGCGGGTACCGGTTTGTCCAACGCCGGAATCGCCGTCACCGCATCGCCCGTCCGTACCCCCGCACCCCCGTACCTCCGCATCCGGCCGCACCGCGGGCGATTCGGTCGAGCGTTCGCCCGCTTGACGGGACCCTCGCGCGCGCGGCAGTTTCACCCGATGACTGCAAGCACGGACACTTCGCGGGAAGAGGAGCTGCTCACCCGCTTTCGCGCGGGCCAGCGCACGGCGCTCGCCCGCGCCATCAGCATGGTGGAAGACGCGCGCCCCGGCTTCGAGCACCTGCTGCACGAGCTGCACGGCCAGATGCTGCGCGCGCATCGCATCGGCATCACCGGGCCGCCGGGCGCGGGGAAATCGACCCTGACCTCCAAGCTGGCGCTGGAGTACCGCAAGGCCCAGGAGACGATCGGGATCGTGGCCGTCGACCCATCGTCCCCGTTCACCGGCGGGGCGCTGCTGGGCGACCGCATCCGGATGAACAACATCTCCACCGACCCCGGCGTGTTCATCCGTTCCATGGCCACGCGGGGGGCGCTGGGCGGCCTGGCGACGACCACCAAGGAAGTCGCCGACCTGCTGGACGCCTACGGCTTCGCGCGGGTGGTGATGGAGACCGTGGGCGTGGGACAGAGCGAGCTGGAGATCGCGGGGACGGCGGACACCTGCGTGGTGGTCCTGGTCCCCGAGAGTGGCGACTCGATCCAGGCGATGAAGGCGGGGCTGATGGAGATCGCGGACGTGTTCGTGATCAACAAGGCCGACCGCCCCGGCGCCGACCGGCTGGCCAACGAGATCGAGCTGATGCTGCACATGCGGCTGGGTGACATGCCCCAGTCGGCCGGCCACCACGGGGTGAGCCTGAAGACCGTGGGCCGCCACGCCCGTGAGTCCGCCCGGCAGGCGGCGGCGGAATCGGGGGCGTGGGCCATTCCCGTGCTCAAGACGGTGGGGCAGAGCGGGGAAGGGATCGAGGAGCTGGCGCGAACGCTGGACCGCCACCGGGTGTATCTGGAGGAGTCCGGCGAACTGTCCCGCCGCCGCCGCGCGCGGCTGGCCGAGCGGGTGCGCGCGGTGGTGGAGCGCCGGTTGCAACGGCTGGCGTGGCGTAGCGGGCGCGGCGAGGAGATCCTGGAGTCCGCGCTTCCCGAGCTGGAGACGGGCGACACCTCGCCGTACGAGGTGGCCGGCCGGATCGTGGCGGAGATCGGGGTGGGGGCGGGATGATCATTCCATCTTACAGAGACCAATCATGAGCGTGGCCGAGAACGGCGTGGCGCCGGCACAGCTGCTGGAGCGCATCCGCGAGACCGAGAAGGAGCTGGAGACGCTGCGCGCGTCGCTGGCCGCGTGGGAAGGCGCCGCCGAGCGCGCCGGCCAGCGCGACGCCAACTTCACCTCCATCTCGGGCGCGGCGGTGGAGCCCGTCTACACCCCGCTCGACCGCCCCGTGCCCAGCCCCGAGGAGGCGGCGTACCACAACACGGCGCTGGGGATGCCCGGCGAGTTCCCGTTCACGCGCGGGCCGTACGGCACCATGTACCGCACGCGGCTGTGGACCATGCGCCAGTTCGCCGGCTTCGGCACGAGCGAGGAGACGAACGAGCGCTACCACTTCCTGCTCGAGCGCGGGCAGACGGGGCTGAGCGTCGCCTTCGACTTCCCCACCCTGATGGGGTACGACAGCGACCATCCCCGGTCTCTCGGCGAGGTGGGGAAGTGCGGCGTGGCCATCAGCTCGCTGGACGACATGGAGACGCTGTTCAGCGGCATCCCGCTGGACCAGGTCAGCGTGTCGATGACCATCAACGGCCCGGCCATCATCCTCTTCGCCTTCTACGTGGTCGCGGCCGAGAAGCAGGGGGTGACCCCCGACAAGCTGCGCGGCACCGTGCAGAACGACATCCTGAAGGAGTACCAGGCGCAGCACGCGTGGGTGTATCCGCCCGAGCCGGCGCTCAGGCTGATCATCGACATGTTCGAGTGGTGCTCGCGGAACGCGCCCAAGTACAACCCCATCTCCATCAGCGGCTACCACATCCGCGAGGCCGGCGCCACGGCGGCGCAGGAGCTGGCGTACACGCTGCGCAACGGCTTCGAGTACGTGGAGCGGGGGCGCGCGCGCGGGCTGGACGTGGACGACTTCGCCCCGCGGCTGTCGTTCTTCTGGGACGTGCACAACGACTTCTTCGAGGAAGTGGCCAAGTTCCGCGCCGCCCGCCGCATCTGGGCGCGCCACCTGCGCGACCAGTACGGCGCGAAGAACCCCGAATCGTGGCGCCTGCGCACGCACGCGCAGACGGCCGGGGTGACGCTCACCGCGCAGCAGCCCGAGAACAACATCGTCCGCGTGGCCTACCAGGCGCTCGCGGCGGTGCTGGGGGGGACGCAGTCGCTGCACACCAACTCGATGGACGAGACGCTGGCGCTGCCCACCGAGAAGGCGGTGCAGATCGCGCTGCGCACGCAGCAGATCCTGGCGTACGAGACCGGCGTGCCCAACACCATCGACCCGCTGGCCGGTTCGTACTACGTCGAAGCGCTCACCGACCGGATGGAGGCCGAGGCCGAGGAGATCTTCGCGCAGGTGGACAAGCTGGGCGGCGTGGTGCCGGGGATCGAGGTGGGATACTTCCAGCGCGAGATCGCCCGCAGCGCCATGCGCCAGCAGCTCGAGATCGAGGGCGGCGACCGCGTGGTCGTCGGCGTGAACGAGTTCACGGTGGAGGGCGAGGAGATCGAGATCCCGCTGCTGAAGGTGACCGAGGAGAGCGAGCGCCGCCAGCGCGAGCGCATGGCCGCCATGCGCGCACGCCGCGACCAGGCGCGCGTGGACGAAGCGCTGGGCGCGCTCAAGGACGCCTGCCGCAACGGCGAGAACGTCGTCGAACGGCTGCTCGACGCCGTCCGCGCCTACGGCACCCTGTACGAGATCCGCGCGGCGATGGAGGAAGTGTTCGGCGCCTACCAGGAGCCGGTGTTCTTCTAGGAGATGAAGCCATGGCGAACGCGGCTCCGGCGGCCCAGCCAGCCCTGCTCACGGCTGACGAGTTCCTGCGCATGCCCGACGGCGGTGTGCGGCGCGAGCTTGTCCGCGGCGAGGTTTGCGAGATGACTCCCGCTGGCAGCCGGCATGGCCGTATCGGGATGAGGATCGCGGCTCGGCTGAGCGGCTTCGTGGAGGCGCATGGCCTTGGCGAGGTCTACGGTCCTGATACCGGGTTCATGCTCGCGAGCGACCCAGACACCGTTCGCGTGCCGGACGTTTCGTTTGTCACGCGCGAGCGGGCGACGCGAGTGGGCGACGTCGAAGAGTTCTGGCCTGGAGCGCCCGACCTCGCGATTGAAGTGATCTCCCCGACAGACCGGTTCTCGGAGGTGGACGAGAAGATCGAGGAGTACTTCGCCGCGGGGTGCCGCATGGTCGTGATCGTGAACCCTCGCCGCCGCATAGCGACTGTCTATCGTTCGCCGGACGACGTGCTGCTGCTGAGAGAGGACGACGTGCTCGACGGCGGCGACGTGGTGCCCGGCTGGACGCTGCCGCTCGCCGAGGTATTCCGTTTCGATTCGGGAATCTCCGGGCGGGAGTGATCGGGGTTCGGAGGGGAAGCATTTCCGCGTCTGCGGGAGCCGGTGTTCTTCCAGGAGGTCCCATGGCCGAGGCCGCATACGCAGCAGAACCGCGGCTTGTCACCGCGGACGAGCTTCTCCGGATGACCGACGACGGTGTCCGGCGGGAGCTGGTGGATGGAGAGCTGACGACGATGCCGCCCGCGGGAGAGGAACACGGCGCGATCGCGGGGGACTTCCTTGTCGATCTCGGCCATTACGTTCGCACACATCGCCTTGGGCAGATCTATACCGCGGAGACGGGCTTCAAGATCGCCACCGATCCCGATACGGTGCTTTGTCCGGACGCCGCTTTCGTGGCACAGGAACGGATCTCCCAGATCGGCATTGGAAAAGGGTTTCGCATCGGGGCGCCCGACCTGGTGGTAGAGGTCGTATCGCCCAGCGATTCGATCGGGAAAGTGGATGTAAAGGCGTTCAGGTGGCTTGATGCTGGCTGCCGGATGGTGATCGTCATCGTCCCGAACTGGCGCTCCGCTACGGTCTATCGCTCCCGGGACGACGTTCGCGTGCTCAGGGAGAATGATGTGATCGATGGCGGCGACGTGGTGCCGGGTTGGACGCTGCCGTTGCGACAGCTGTTCGAGTAACGCGGAAATCTCACTGGATCATCATGGGCCGGGCGCCACGGTGCGTCCGGCCTTCTGTTTTGTCACGCTTTCCGAGATGCCTTCCTGCAACGTGGTGTCCACTGTTCGCCAAACGGACCCCGCGCCCACCCCGCCGGGTACCCCGCACTTTCGCCATCCACCGCACGCCGCTTAGCTTCCCCGCGCCGCACGCCGGGGGCTGCGGCGCCCCGCGGACACACGTCACTCCGAACGGACTCATGCGAGCCACACGCACCCTTTCGCTCGCGCTGGCGTGCGCGGCCCTGGCGGCCGGCACCGCGCGCGCGCAGACCCCGGCGGCGATCACCGCCAGCGAGATCGACGGGCACCTGCGCTTCCTGTCCAGCGACCTGCTGGAGGGGCGCGCCCCGGCCACCCGCGGCGGGCGGCTGGCCGCCAGCTACATCGCCTCGCAGCTGCGCGCGTACGGCGTGCGCTCGGGCGTGGCCGACGGCAGCTACTTCCAGCGCGTGCCCATCGACGTGGTGCGCGCCGACCCGGCCAGCATCCGCGTGAGCGCCAGCGGAAAGGCCACCGCCTCGCTGAGCATGCCCAATGACGTGGTGATCTGGTCGGGGGGCGTTGCGCCTGCGCTCACCGGCAACAACATCCAGTCGTCGACGCGGGGCGAGGTGGTGTTCGTGGGCTACGGCTCCACCGCGCCCGAGTACCGCTGGGATGACTACAAGGGCATCGACGTAAAGGGGAAGATCCTCCTCGTCCTCGTCAACGACCCGCCGGCGCCGGCCAACGAGCCCAACCTGTTCGGCGGCCGGGCGATGACGTACTACGGGCGCTGGACCTACAAGTTCGAGGAGGCCGAGCGCCGCGGCGCCGCGGGGATGCTGATCATCCACACCAACGAGCAGGCGGGGTACCCGTGGCACACGGTGGTGGGCTCGTGGAGCGGCGAGCAGCGGATGCTCCCGCGTGACCCCAAGCTCCCCGCGCCGCTGGCCTTCCGCGGCTGGATCACCGACAGCGCCGCCACGTCGCTCCTCCAGCAGGCGGGGCTGAACCTGGCGCAGCTGCGGCAGCAGGCGGCGCAGCGATCGTTCCGCCCCGTGGCCACCGGCATCATGATGGACGTGGGGCTGCGCAGCACGGTGCAGCACCTGGAGAGCGAGAACGTCGTCGGCGTGATCCCCGGGAGCGATCCGCAGCTGGCGCAGCAGTACGTGGCGCTCAGCGCGCACTGGGATCACCTGGGCATCGGCCCCGCGGTGAACGGCGACAGCATCTACAACGGCGCCGAGGACAACGCGTCGGGGGTGAGCGACCTGCTGGCCATCGCCCGCGTGGCCATGCAGCGCCCGGCGGCCAGGCGCTCGCTCCTCTTCGTCTTCGTGACCGCCGAGGAGAGCGGGCTGCTGGGATCGGGGTACTTCGGGCAGAACCCCACGGTGCCGGCGGCCAACATCGTGGCGAACCTGAACGTGGACGGCGGCAACATCCTGGGCGCCACGCGCGACTTCCGCCTGCTGGGCGAGGCCAAGAGCACGCTGGGCCCGTCGTTCAGCCAGATGATCGCGGGCCACAGCTGGCGCGTGACCCCCGACGACCACCCGGAGCGCGGGTACTTCTACCGCTCCGACCACTTCTCCTTCGCCAAGGTGGGGATCCCCTCCGTCTCCATCGGCTCGGGGAACGAGTACGAGGGGAAGCCGGCCGGGTGGGGCGCGCAGCAGGAAGAGGACTACAACGCGCACCGCTACCACCAGCCCAGCGACGAGTACCGCGCGGACTTCGACCTGGCCGGCGCCGTGCAGCTCTCCAACCTGGTGCTCGACTTCGCCACGCAGATCGCCAACGGCGCCGAGCTTCCGCGCTGGAACGCCGACGCGGAGTTCGCCAACGTGCGGCCGGCGCGGTAGGGAACCGCGAGGGAAAGGAACAGGGAACAGCCTTCAACGGCGTTCCGTGGCTCCGCCGCCCTCGCGCGGCGATTCAGGGTGCGAGACGAAGTTGCAGTGCTCCCCTCCCCCGCGAAGCGCGGGGAGGGGCGGGGGAGGGGGCCGGCCGCGGCATGCGCGATCGTTCGGGCACAGCGCGTCCGATGTTCTCCCTTGAAGTCCGCGCAGGCGGACTGTGTGCCTTTGTAGCCGCGAGTTCACTCGCATTTTTCGCGATCAAAACACCCGTAGCATCGCAATGTTGACGATGACGAAGCGATTCGCCGCCGCGCTGGCGGCGCTCGCGCTGGCGCTGCCGGCCGCGTCCGCCGCCCAGCAGACGCCGGAGCAGGCCGCCGAGCGCTACCTGCAGACGCTCAAGGCGCAGGACTGGGCCGCCAACTCGGCGCTGATGGACCCCGCCGAGCTGGACTCGATGAAGGCGGCGTTCCTGGACGTGGCCAGCAGCGACACCTCCACCGCGGGGCTGCGCCAGCTGTTCAACGTGGCCTCGGCCGCGGAGATGCGCGCGCTGGCGCCGGCGGTGGTGTACCAGCGCTTCGCCGCCAACGTGATCGGCCAGCGCGAGGGGATGACGCAGTTCCTGGCCGGCGCCACCTTCCGGGTGATGGGCCACGTGCGGGAGGCCGACACCGCGTGGGTGGTGTACCGCGTGACCGGCCCGGCGGGCGCGGGCAGCGCCAGCCAGGTGTCGCTCGTGGCCCTGCGCAACGTGGGCGGCGCATGGAAGGCGCGGCTGAGCGATGAGGTGAAGGGGATGCTGGCCGGCCTGCGCGGCGCCGCCGAGGAGCGCCGCGCCGCCAACGCCGCGCGCGAGCGGCTTCTCCGGAGCGGGCAGATCCCGGCCGACCCCGGGCAGTCTCCGCCCAATCCCGGCCAGCCGCGTCCGGCGCCCGCGCCTCCGCCGCCGCCCGCGCGGCCCTGAGCACCATCATGCAGCCCCACGCCCTTCCCGACGCCGCCGGGGCCGATGGCGACCTGGCCGACCTGTGTGTGCGCGCCGTCACCACCGCCGCGTGGGACCTGCGTCTCGACCCCGCCCTTTTCGCTGAAGAGCTGGCGCAGGGCGAGATCGGGCTGATGATCCACTACCTGGCCGAGGCCAGCGAGCGGCTGGACGACCTGGAGCTGCGCGCCCGCATCGACGGGCTGCTGCATCGCCTGACCGCGTGGACCGAGAGCGCGGAGGAGCCGTGAGTCCGCGCCCTCGCTCCTTCCTTCATCAACCTCCCTGCATCGACGTGCACCGTTCCACCCTGATGAACCGACTTCGTGCGGCGCTCCCCCTGGCGCTCCTTGCCGCCTGCGTGCTGGCGCCTGCCCCGGCGCGCGCGCAGGCCGACACCGTGTCCGAGCCGCCGGCCAGCCACCGCGCGCTGAACCTGGGCGTGGACGGCGTGGGGATCAGCATCGGCAACTCGCGCGAGTGGACGGGGGTCCGGCTGAACGCGGTGGACCACCAGGTGCGGCGGGTGAACGGGATCAACCTCACCGCCTGGAAGCCGAAGCGGAATCCCGAATTCGAGATGAACGGGGTGGCCGTGGGACTGCTGGCGCCCGTGGCGCACCGCATCAACGGCGTGGCGGCGGGCCTGGGCGGCGTGGTGGCCACCGACCAGGTCAACGGCGTGGCCGTGTCGGGGATCGTCACCCTTGCCGAGCAGCGGCTGCGGGGCGTGGGGGTGGGCGGCATCGCCACCGTGGGCGACCACGGGATCGACGGGATCGCCGCGGGCGGGCTGGTGGTGCTCTCGGAGGGCGACGTGCACGGGATCACCGCCACCGGCGGGATCAGCATCGTGGAGGGGCGCCACACCGGCATCAGCGCCGGGCTGATCGCCGCGTACACCGATGGCGTGATGACCGGCGCCAGCGTGTCGCTGGGGGGCACGTTCATCAAGGGCCGGTCGCGCGGGGCGGCGGGGAGCCTGCTGCTGCTGGCGGGGCGCGACCTGAACGGCCTGCAGATCGGCGGGCTGGCCGTGCTGGCCGACAGCGTGAACGGCGTGACCGCCGGCGGGCTGACGGTGGACGCGGGCCGCATCCGCGGAGTGGCCGCCAGCGTGGGCCGCGTGCGCACCTCGGCGCTGAACGGCGCGTCGGTCGCCGCCTGGAACCAGGTGCGCGGCACCCAGCGCGGCCTTGCCATCGGCCTGTTCAACTACGCGCGCGACATCCATGGCGTGCAGCTGGGCGTGCTGAACTACGTCCGCAACAACCGGAAGGGGCTGCGCCTCCTCCCGCTGTTCAACACGCGGTTCGTGGACGGGGGATGAGGGGCTGGCGCTGATCCGCCGGGGCGGTCCGTGACGGCCTCCGCGTTCCGCGCGGAGGCCGTTGCTGTCTTGCCGGCGGGATCGCGCGAAAGCTGGACGAGGTGAAAGGCGTACGCTCCGTCAGGCGGGCGATACAATGAAATCATTTTGTCGGATCGGGGAGATCATTACATTTGTTCAGCCGGTCCGGATTTGCGGACCCTCCCTCCACACGCGCGAACATTTCCGCGCGCTTGGCCGGGCCGCTCTGCCCCGGTTCTCTCCCCCTTGATGCGAGGTCGCCCACAATGCGCCGCATCCCCCTTCTCCTTGCCGCAGCGGTGATGGCTTCGCTGGCGTGCACCCCGACCCCGAGTGTCAAGCCGCCAGCCCCGCCACCACCGCCGCCGGGAGGCACGTCGATCAACGTGCTCCGGCTTTCGGGCGTCACGTACGGGACGACGGCCACGCTGACGGTGGGTGTGATCGACCTGATCCCCTGTACCACGCCGGGGGTGGGCCCGGCGCCACCACCCGTGGACGTCGTCGATTCGATGATCAGCCACACCGTGGCCAGTGGCCGGGGTGACCAGATGGTGCTTCCCGCTCGCGCCGCGCCGCAGGGCACGCGCGTGTCGCTGGAACGCCAGGCCGGGGCCTACCGCTCCGTGAGGGCGTACGCCAGCGCTCCCGTGAAAAACGCGCGCATCAGCATCGACATCACCGACTGCACGCTGCCCACGGGAAAGCGGCTGACCGTGGTTCGGGAGGTGAGCCCCGACGTGTGGGAAGACGTGGGGGGAAGCGTGGCCGGCGGGAAGATCACCACGCCGCCGCTCCCCCACCTGAGCATCTACGCGCTGGCCGGCGGGAACTGACGCGCGGCGCGCGGGCTTGAACACGACCAGGCAGGACAGCGGGATGCACCTTCGAATCCCCGCCGCGCGCGCGCCGGGCCTTGCCAGGCTCCGCGCGCGCCTGGGCTCGCTCCACTGGCAGCTCCACGTGCGGCTGGTGTACCGCGCGGCGGCCACCTACGCGGTCGCCGCCGCGGGCACCCTCCAGCTCGCCGACGTTCTTTCCGACGCCCTGCACCTGCCGGGCGGGACCGTGGCCACCCTGGCCGTGGCCTTCGCCGCGGGGTTCCCGGTGGCGGTGGTGGGCGCCTGGTTCTTCGAGGTGCGCCGCGACCGCGCGGGACGGGCAAAGGCGGTGGAGGCGGCGCAGGCGGCAGCGCCTGCGGAGGGCGCCGGTGCGGCGCCGGCCGCGCCGCCGGGGTACGTCAACAACCTGCACGCGCAGCCCACGCCCTTCATCGGCCGCACGCGCGAGCTGGAGGCGGTGGAGCAGGCGCTGGCGCGGCCGGGATGCCGGCTGGTGAGCGTGACCGGACCCGGCGGCGTGGGGAAGACGCGGCTGGCGCTGGAAGCAGCCGGCCGGGCCCTCCCCCACTTTGCCCACGGCGCGTGCGTAGTGCCGCTGGCCGGCGTGCGCGCCGCCGAGCTGATCGCCCCCGCGGTGGCGGCCGCGCTGCGCCTGCCGCTCACCGGCAACGACGACCCGCGCCGCCGCGTGCTGGAGTACCTGCGCGAGAAGCGCCTGCTGCTGGTGATGGACAACTTCGAGCACCTGGCCGGGGCCGCGCCCCTGGTGGGGCAGGTGCTGCAGGCCGCGCCCGGCGTGCGCGTGCTGGTCACCTCGCGCGAGCGGCTGGGGCTGGGCGCCGAGCAGCTGGTGCCGCTGCAGGGGATGGAGGCCGGTGCGGGGGACGAGGAGGACGGCGACGCGGTGCTGCTGTTCATGGAGGGCGCGCGGCGGGTCCTCCCCGGGTTCGATCCGGATTCCGCGGAGCGCGCGGCCATCCGCCGTATCTGCGCGCTGGTGGACGGCCTCCCGCTGGCCATCGACCTGGCGTCACCCTGGGTGCGGCTGCTGCGCTGCCACGAGATCGAGGCCGAGATCGCCGCTAGCCGTGACTTCCTGGCCGCCAGCGACCCGGCGCTCCCGGAGCGCCACCGCAGCCTGCGCGGGGCGTTCGAATGGTCGTGGCGCCACCTGGACACCGCCGAGCGGCAGGCGCTGGGACGGCTGGCGGTTTTCCGCGGGGGATTCGACCGCGCGGCCGCGAGCCAGGTGGCCGGCGCCGACCTGCGGATGCTCGGTACCCTGGCCGACAAGTCGCTGGTGCGGGTGGCCGCGCCCGGGCGCTACGAGATGCTGGACCTGCTGCGCGGCTACGCCGAGGCCGAGCTGCGCCGCGATCCGGCGGGCTTCGGGGAAGCGCGGCGGCTGCACGCGAACGAGTACGCCACGCGGATGCGCCGGGTGGTGGCCGAGCCGCGCGAGACGCCCGGCGCCCACGCGCTGCGCGACCGCGTGGGCGACGAGCTGGGCAACGTGCGCCGCGCCGCGCGCTGGGCGGCATCGCACGCGGAATGGGGCGAACTGGAGCCGCTGCTGATGGGCGCCTTTGCCTTCTGGGAGGCGCAGGGACGCGCGCTGGAGGGCGAGCGCTCGTTCGCCGCGGCCGTGGAGGGGATCGGGGTGGTGCTCGCGGGCGGGACGCCGGATGCCGCGGCGGGCGAACGGCTGCTGGGCGTGGCCATGCTGCGGCACGGGGTGTTCCTGGCGCAGCTGGGGCGCCTGCAGCAGGCGGTGGAGCGGCTGCGCGGCGGCCTGGAGCGGGTCCGTGCCTCCGGCGACACGGGCGAGACCGCCTTCGCGCTGCAGCACCTGGCCGGGCAGACGCTGTACGCGGGTGACTACGACGGCGCCGTGCGGCTGCAGGACGAGGCGCTGGCGCTGTGGGAGGCGCTGGGCGACGCCGGGGGCACCGGGCGCGGGCTGACCCTGCTGGGCAACATGGCGTACGCACAGGGCGACGTGACGCGCGCCGAGGAGCTGTACGGCCGTGCGGTGGAGATCCTGAAGGGGCCCGGGGAGAGCGGGCTGCTCTTCGCGCCGCTCTGCAACCTGGGGATCATCGCCAGCGTGCGGCATGACTATCCGGCGGCACGCAGGCGGCTGGGCGAGAGCCTGGCGGTGGCGCGCCGGGCCGAGAACCCGCGGCTGGTGGCCAACGCGCTGCAGAACCTGGGCGCCGCCGCGTGGGAAGCGGGCGACTACCCGGCCGCCGAAACGCACCTGCACGAGGCGGTACGTATCTGCCGGGAGATGGGTTTCCGGCGGCTGCTGGCGTTTGGGCTGAACGCGCTGGGGAACGTGTTCGTGGCGCGCGGCGAGCTGGCGGCGGGCGAACATGCCTGCCTGCGCGCGCTCGCCATCGCCGCGGAGGCGGGCGAGGCGCCGCTGACACTGGAGGTGCTGCTGGGCCTTGCCCGCCTGCGCATGCGCCAGGGCCACCACGCCCAGGCGGCGGAGCTGGCCGCGCTCCTGCAGGCCCACCCCGCCACCGACCAGTCCGCCCGCACCTCCGCTGCTTCCATCCAGGCCGAGCTGGTCGAGCCGGCGACGGACGAGGTGCGGGCCGCGCTCGCCCGAGGCCGCGTGGCGGAGCTGGATGCCGTCGTCGCCGCCCTCCTCCCCACGTCCGGGGAAGGCGTGTTCGCGGAGGATTGACCCTCGCGCGGGCTGCGGCGGTGTCTGGTCTTGGGGATCGCGGAGAAGCACGGGATGCGGGCGAAGCGTGGGGCTTCGTCCGCATCTTTCCGTTTGGGAGATTACAGGTCGGGTTGAGTCAGCCGGCGCGGGCCAGTTGCCGGGCGTAGCCGCGCAGGCCCTGCACCACGTCGTCGGCATAGGCGGGCATGTCGCCCACCATCACCTCGGCGTTGCGGGGGAGCGCCAGCTCCAGCGCCTCCACCGCGCGGATGATGGCCTCGGCGCGGGATGCGCGCGGGTTGGCCACCTCGGCGTGCGGGCTGGCGACACGGCGGCGGCGGACCTTCTCGAACTCCGCGCGGCCGGCGTCGGTCAGGCTCAGCCATCCACTCTTCTCGTCCACCAGCCCGCGCGAGCGCAGGGCCCGCACCACGCGGCCGTCCAGATGGTCGCTCAGTACGGGGCCGGTCTGGCGGTAGAGGTGACGGAGAAGGTCGACCTGTTTTTCATTGAGGGGAATTGCAAGGTTGTTCATGTCACCAGTCTGATGGGGAAATCGCAAAAGCGCAAGCTATTTGACGCTGCTCCGCTCCCAAATGACTACTTTATGCAATCGGCCTGCAAGTGGAAGAGTAGCAACCGAATCTCTCCGCAGTGTCTCCGAAAGATGGTGGACCCGCGCCCGCCCGCACTTGCCTGGGGGCGAAGGGTGCGGGGGCGCGGAAAATCGCTCCGAAAAGATCGGATTTTAACTGAAGCAAAAATACCACACGTGTAGCGCAAATCATTCGCATCAAAACGGCCACCGTGGTGACACTCCGGCTCAGTCATCCAGCATCCGGGTGTGCCCGCGGGGGCAGGTGCCGTAGGTGCAGTCGTAGAAGCCTTCGTCGAACTCCATCCACTGACGCCAGTGATCGCGGCAGTAGCAGGCTTTGCATTCGGGGCAGTAGAAGGGAGCCCACTCGCTGTCCAATGCCCACAGCGCGCGCGGATCTCCGCCGCGCAGCGCCTTCACAGCTGCCGATTGGGTGGCATCCGGTAACGCCTGCCACATGCCGAAGAACACGGAGTGCACCAGCCGGTTCCCCGGCGTGGTGGGCGAGGGCACCGCCTCCACGCGCCCCGCCACGGCGCCACAGACGGCGCAGGTGTATTCCGCGGCGGCAATCGTGGTCATCGGCAGACGGGGGGGTGAACGTGAAACGGCCGCGGGCGAGGTGCCCGGCGGCCGTTGGTCCAGGTACGCCGGGAAGGCGCTCGGTGACACCGCGCGGAAGCGGCCAGCGGTGACATGAATGTGCATCGGGTCAGCGAGACATCACCGGCGCAAAACGCACTCACGCACTCACGCACCCGTTGCCGGACCATCCCCGCGCATGGCCCCGGGATCGAGCCCCACCGACCGGCACCACTCCGCGTACGCGAACGGCGAGATCTCGCTGGGCTTGATCTCGCTGCGGCCGCCCCAGAACACGTTGGTGTAGCCCACGTGGATGCCGGCTTCCTCCAGGTGCTGGTCGATGGCGGCCTTGTGGGCCAGCACGGCGTCTTTCTCGGTGCCGTGCGCCACGCCCATCACGTTCACGTTGCCGAACTCGGGGCCGCCCTCGCGCCAGTAGGCGTGCGTCATCACGTAGTGGCGCCCCACCTCGCGGCCGGCATCCATCTCGCGCCCCGGCGGCACCTGCCAGTGGAAGAGCGCGTTGTAGCGCGTGACGCGCTCGCCGGCCGCGTTCGGCTTGTAGTGCTCCAGGAAGGTGCTGAAGCGGCCGATCACCTTCCGCTCGTTCAGCTCGCGCGCCACCCGCACGAAGGTTTCGAGCGGCACGCCGGCTTCCTTGGCGCGCGCCGTCCAGGGGTGCTCGCGGATCTCCTCCACGTCCAGCTCGCGCTTGAGGGCCACCAGCACGCGCCACTCCAGCTCGCTCAGCTCCACCACGTGCGTGTCCTGGACCGCGCCGGGCTCGTCGCTGCGGGCGCCGGGCTCCAGCCCGCGCCGGCGCACGTGCCCCACGCCCAGCGTGAACAGCGCCTTGGCCGGGAGCAGCTTGTACGAGAGCGCGCCCGTCCTGCCGGCCAGGAAGTCGGCGTGCTTCCGCATGGAAAAGCCCTGCGGCACCTTGAGCGTGGTCCACAGGCGGTACCGGGACCCCGGGGTCTCGCGGTCGGTGGAGCGGATCACCACGTGGCCCGAGAAGGGGTCCTCGCGGAACATGTACTCGAACGCCGCGTCGAGCTTCTCCACCGGGACTTCCCAGGCGACCAGCGCGCCGGGAGCCAGGTTGGTGGCCATCAGCGTCTGCCGCACGCGGCGGATGGTGCCCGCGGCCAGCATGGCGCGGATGCGCTCCAGCACGGTGCCCAGCTCCACGCCGCTCTGGCGGGCGATCTCGTGGAAGGGCTCTTCCTGGAACCCCTGCAACCGGTCTTCGCTCACTGCCAGGATCGCCGCGTTGACCGGGTCGGCGGTTTCGATCGGGATGGCGGTGGCCCCCGGGGTTTCTTCGCTCATGCGGATATCACTTCAAAGGAGTGCGAAAGTGCGTTTGGAACAGGTGCGCCAGTGCGTTGGGACAGGTGCGCGAGTGCGTTTGGAACAGGTGCGCGAGTGCGTTGGAACAGGTGCGCGAGTGCGTTCCTGCGCCGGGCGCGAGACGCGGCTGGCTCGCGCGGAAGCCAAACGCACTCGCGCACTCACGCACCTGTTACGACGCACCTGTTACGCGGTTCAACCCTCCCCCGCGCCCTCGCCGCCCACGGGCACCTCGGCCGCGTCCGCGTCGGGGCCCTTCCGCAGCGTGACCTTGTAGGCCTCGGGCGGGGCGTTGGGCTTCACGCGGACGCTCTTGGCGGGGATGCCCACGTTCACGTGGAAGGGGCGCACGTCCTTGGTGGCCACGGCCATGGCGCCCACCATGGCGTTCTCGCCCACGTGCGTGCCGGCCAGCACCGTGGCGTGGTAGGTGATGCGCACGCCGTCGTCGAGCACCGTCTTGAGGTTGCTCACGTCGCGCTGGTCCACGATGGAGTGCGTGTGCGAGTAGATGTTGGCGTAGTCGCTGATGCTGACGCCGTTGCCCAGCACGATGCCGCCGCGGTCGTCCAGCAGCACGTTGCGGTGCACCACCACGTCGTCGCCCACCTCCAGGTTGTACCCGTAGCTGAACTCCACGTAGTGGAAGCACTTGAAGTTCTTCCCCACGCGCTTGAACAGGTACGGCGCCAGCGTGCGGCGGAAACGCACCCCCAGGTGGATGTTCTGCCCCAGCGGGCTCTTGTCGAACATCTGCCACATCCACAGCAGCGGCTTGCGCTCCATGAACTTTTCGACATCGACCTCGGCGTAGTACTCGGGCTCGAGGGTGATGTTGCGCGCGTCCATCTGCGCCAGCGCCACCTGCGCGGCGAGCGGGAGGGTGCCGGGATCGACGCCGGCCAGCTGCGGGTGGAAGAGGCCGGTGAGCACGGTGCGGCACAGCTCCCAGCGGTCGTCGCCGCGCTCCAGCGCCTCGGCCAGCTCGCCCAGCCAGCGATCGTACAGCTCCACGCTCTCGCGCGAGGGGTCCAGTTGGCGCAACGGATATATGGGCATGGTCGGGCCAGTCGGTCGGTTGTCGGTCGGACTGCTTCGGGATGAGGAAAACTTAGGCCCGCGCGTGGGGATGCGCTACGGGATGGGAACAGCGAACGGGTGCTGGGTGCTGGGTGCTGGGTGCTGGGTGCTGGGTGCTGGGTGCTGGGTGCTGGGTGCTGGGTGCGCTCGGGAGTCAATCCTGAATGGAAGGTTCGCCCGCCAGCCTCGCTCACCGGCGGCTGAAGCCGCAGCAACGACGACGAGAAGCCTCGCAAACTGCGCGAGGCTCCAACAGCTGGGATCTCTCGCGCCGAAGTAGCCCGCGCGAAGCGCAAAAAAGTCCCTCCCCCAGCAGTTTGGGGGAGGGACAGGCGAATCCGGATACGACGCAGTCGCGCCGAATTCGCCAGGGAGAGGGCCCGCGCGGCGCCGCGGACCCGCCGATCAACCTCGTACCGCGCCTGAACCCAACGCACTGGCGCACTCACGCACTAGCGCACCTGTTTTCCATCCTTACCCTCGCACCCCCATCAATTCGACCGAATCTCCACCGTCCCCGACGCTGCCAGGCG
>DASSJS010000095.1:0-39482 GCA_035691085.1 Longimicrobium sp. | reverse complement strand
CTGGATGCGATCGTCCGCGGCCTCGGCGGTGAAGCCCACCATCAGCGACGCGGGGAAGGGCCAGGGCTGCGAGGAATGGTAGCGGACAGCCAGGAGGGGCACGCCCGTCTCCTCCATCACCTCGCGCGCCACGGCATCCTCCAGGTTCTCGCCGGGCTCCACGAAGCCGGCGAGCGTCGAATAGCGGCCGGGGTCCCACGAGGCCTGCCGGCCGAGCAGGATGCGGCCGCCGTGCGTGACCCGCATGATCACGGCGGGGTCCGTCCGCGGAAAGTGCAGCGCGCCGCAGGCGGTGCTGGTGCAGGCGCGCAGGTGCCCGGCATCGCGCACCTCGGTGGGCTCGCCGCACACGCCGCAGAAGCGGTGGCGCGCGTGCCAGTGCATCATCCCGCGCGCCAGGGCCAGCATCCCCGCCTCGCTGGCGTCCAGCGCCGACCCGTGCCGCCGCAGCTCGCCGAACTCGCCGCCCGATAGCCGCGCCAGGTCGGCCGGGTCGCCGTGCCCCACCTCGATCGCGAAGTGCGCGGCGCCGCCGTTCATCCCCAGGAACACCGCCGTCCCCGCCCCTAGCAGCGGCGCCGCCTCGTCCACGCCCAGCCAGCGCACCTGTGGCCCGCCGTCGGCCGCGAACAGGTTCTTCAGCTCCCACACGGGCGCGAAGCGGGTGGACGGATCGCGCAGCCGCTCGTCGATCCACGCCTGGTCGCGCCGCAGCGCCGCCGCCCGGTCGAACCCCGCCGACGCGAACACGTTCGGCCGCATCCCGTCCATCATTCCCATCCCCCCGTTGTGCCGTTTCGCCGCTCCGCATCGTCGCCCCCTCGACGCGATGGGGAAGATACACCGGCAGGGAAGCGCGACGAGGGAAAGACGGGACGGACCGGGCGCACAACCCGGCGTTGGTCCATTCTGCAGGCCCTCTCGTCGTGAACACGGAGTGCACGGAGGTACACGGAGGACACGGAGGGACCGCAATGAAGTTCTCCGTGTCCTCCGTGGTCCTCCGTGCCCTCCGTGTTCACCAGTATGAAGGACGGTCTTCTCGCGGATCGGTCCGGAGTGCGCACCCGCGATTCGTTGCGTCCGCATGGAAACGAGACCGGGGGCCGCTCCCCGACGTCAGGAGCGGCCCCCGGCCGTGCGCATCACCCGCGGCCTGGGATCAGCCGGCCGGCTTCACCTTGCAGGTGGCGCTGCTGATGGTGTAGTTCACCGTGGTGGTGGCCCCGCCGGCAACCGTGGCCGTGGCCGGGGTGGCCGCCGCCGCCACGGTCAGCGAGTCGCCGTTGGTGAAGGAGTACACCGGCGCGTAGGTCATGGTGTACGTCCCCGGCGCCACCGACATGGCGTACGCCCCCGCCGCCGAGACCGTGGCCGACACCGAGTCCACGCCCGACACCGCGCGCGGGCTGAAGGAGGCCAGCGTGACCGCCGCGCCGCCGCAGGTGGGGAGCGCCACGCCGGTGCCCAGCGCCACCGTCCCCGCGATGCTGCCGGCAAACCCGATCGAGGTGGCGGTCATCACCGGGTGCATCACCCACTTCCCCGAGTTGCCGGCCTGGTGGCCAAAGCTCTGGCTCACGTCGAAGTCCACCGACAGGATCTGCGAGGCCTGGGTCAGGTCCACGCCGCCGCCGGGGAGCTTCACCTTCAGCCCGCTCTGGCAGCCGCTGGGCACCTGCAGCGTCCCCGTGGCCGTCACGCCGGCGGGGAGGGTGGCGCCCTGCGTGGCGTACACCTGGCCATCCTTCGTGACCACGTACGCCTCGCACACCACGAAGCGGAGCTGCGAGTAGCTCCCCGCCGGCACCTGCGCGTTGTTCACCAGCGTGGCGAAGCTGCCGCCGCTCAGCGAGGTCAGGTTCAGCCACCCGGTGGGCGTGCTCAGCAGCACGGTCTTCCCCGAGCTGCTGTCGGCCGCCACGGTGCCCTGCAGCGAAACCTCCTTCACCTTCACCCAGGCTTCCTTCAGGTCACCGGGAGCGTCGTGCAGGCGGATGGAAACGGTGCGGGCGCCGTTGCTGCCGGTGCCGCTGTCGCCGCAGGCGCCCAGCGCGAGGGCCGCCATCAGCGGGAGAAGGATCTTGCGCATCAGTGTCTGACCTTGGTACGGGTGTTTCGCCGGGGCCGTCCCGGCCTTCGGTCCATCATCCAACAGCCGCGCGAGCGCCCGGTCTCCCGATACGCCGTCCGGCAGCCGCGGGCCTCAGTGCCCCCGCCGCCCGACCCCCGCGCGTTGCCGTTGATGGCCCATAGACGCACGGGCCGGCGGCCGCGTCACACATCGTAAGAACACTTTTGATCTGCTACGTCGATCCGTAGCGGAGCGATGCGTTCGCGCCCGGCGCGCGGCGATCCGCCGGGCCGGGGCCGCACCGCCGGCCGCGCTCGCTGGCGCGGCGCGGCGGCGGGTGGTATGTCCGTTGCTTGCACGGCGGCATCATGCAGACGGTCAGGGAGACACAGCGATGATTTCGGCACCGGCGGTGGCGGGCGACGACCGCACCGATCAGCAGGGGCGCAAGGCGCACGAACTGCGCGTGCAGCGTTTCGTGCAGCCCGACGACGTGACCTGCGGGCCCACCTGCCTGCGCAAGGTCTACTCGTTCTACGGCGTGGACATGGGGCTCGACGAGCTGATCGCCTCGCTCGAGCGCAACGAGGACGGGGGCACGCTGGCCGTGTTCCTGGGCATCGCGGCGCTCAAGCGCGGCTTTCGCGCGCGCATCTATTCGTACGACCTGCGCATCTTCGACCCCACCTGGTTCGCCCTTCCGCCGGCCAGGCTGAAGGAGAAGATCCACGGCCGCTTCCCCTACCTGTCCGACGCGCAGCGGCTGCGCGCGGCAGGGGCCTACATCCGTTTCCTGGAGATGGGGGGCGAGCTGTCGTTCGACGAGCTGACCCCCGGGCTGATGAAGGAAATCATCGACCGCGACCACCCCATCCTGGCCGGCCTGAGCGCCACCTACCTCTACCGCCATTCACGCGAGCGCTGGGACGACGTGCTGGAGCGATTGATCGACGACGACGTGCGGGGCGAGCCCACGGGCCATTTCGTGGTGATCAGCGGCTACGACCAGTGGGGCCGCCGCCTGTGCGTGCTCGACCCCTTCGAGCACCCCGAGATGGACGGCGGGCGGCAGACGGTGGACGCCAACCGGCTGATCAACGCCATCCTGCTGGGCGACGTGACCTACGACGCCGTGCTGCTGGAAGTGTGGCCCGCCGGGGAGGCCGCGTGAGCCGCAGGCGAGTGCTGGTCGTCATCTCCGATCCACGTGACGCCGCGGGGCTGCCGCCCGAGTCGGTGGTGGACGCCGACCGCTACCTGGAGGGGGGCGGCGACCTGGGCGACCCGCGCGCCGTGGTGGTCAACCTCTGCCGCAGCACGCGCTACCGCAGCCGCGGCTACTACGTGTCGCTGCTGGCCTCGGCGCGCGGGCAGCAGGTGATCCCCACGGTGGAGACCAGCCAGGGGCTGCAGGAGCCGTACGGGCGCTTCCGCGCGCTGCAGGAGGCCGGCGTCCCCACGGTGGACGCCGCCGAGATGCGCGTCCGCCGCCGCGAGCTGGACCTGCCGCACCCCGACACCCCCGCCGCGCTGGGCGACGAGGCCGAGGAAGAGGAGCCGCCGCACGCCTTTCCCGCGCCCCTGGTGCGCGCCGAGGACGAGGGAGAGCGCGGGTGCCGGCCGGCCCAGGCGCACGAGTTCGTGGAGGCGCTGGTGTTCATGGGCACCTGCGCCGACCCGCGCTTCCACCGCGCCGCGCTGGCCGTGTACCGCGAGTGGCCCGCGCCGGTGCTGCGGCTGCAGCTGGTCAGCGAGGACGAGGAGTGGAAGGTGACGCAGGTAGCCGCCGTGCCGCCGCACCACCTTTCCCCCGACGAAAGGATGGCGCTGGCGCGCACGCTGGGCGACCCCGAGCGCGTGGTCCGCCGCGGGCGCGAGGTGCCGCGCGAAACGGTGCGCGCCTCCATCGCCGTGCTGGTCACGCCGGGAGACCCGTTCGCGCCGTCCTCCCCCGAGACCATCGACCGGCTGGAGCGCGTGGCGGGGCGGATGAACGTGCACGTGCACCGCATCGGGCTGAACGACCTGCGCAAGCTCCCGGAATACGACGCGCTGTTCATCCGCGCGCTCACCGGCGTGAGCGAGCCGGCCTTCCAGTTCGCGCTGCGGGCCGAGGCGCTCGACATGCCCGTGGTCGACGACCCGCAGTCCATCATCCGCTGCGGCAACAAGGTGTTCCTGGAAGAGCTGCTGCGCCGCGAGGGGATCCCCACGCCGCGCACGCAGATCCTCACCCAGCAGACCCGGTGGGACCAGGCGTCGGCGCTCGGCCTTCCCTTCGTGGTCAAGCTGCCGGACGGCTCGTTCAGCGCGGCCGTGCACAAGATCAACTCGCGCGACGAGTTCCGCGTGCGCGCCGGGGAGATGCTGCGCCGCTCGCCGCTGATCATCGCGCAGGAGTTCCTCCCCACCGACTTCGACTGGCGCGTCACCGTCCTGGGGGGGCGCCTCCTCTTCGCCTCGCGCTACTACATGGCGCGCGGGCACTGGCAGATCCGCACCGAGGTGAAGGGCACCGAGCGCTACGGCCGCGTGGAGGCCGTCCCCCGCCACCAGGCGCCGGCGGACGTGGTGGACGTGGCGCTGCGGGCGGCTGCGCTGATCGGCGAGGGGCTGTACGGCGTGGACATCAAGGAGACGCCGAGCGGGCCGGTGGTGATCGAGATCAACGACAACCCCAACATCGACGTGGGCTACGAGGACGCCGCCGACGGCAACGTGGTCTACGAAGACCTGGTGGAGTTCTTCGTGAGCCGGATCGAGGAGAGCGGCGTTCCCCACGGCGCCGTGCGGGAGCCCGAGGCCGCGCTGCAGTCGATGCGCGCCCCGGTGCGCTCGCGGCCGGCCGAGGGGAGCGGCGAGAAGGGGTACCGCGCCTTCGGCGTGGCGGGGATGGAGCTGGAGTACCCCACGGTGGACCGCGACCTGAACGTGGTGTCGCTGGTGGAGCCGGCGTTCCGCATCCTGGCCGGGCGCGGGACCAGCGACGTGCACCTGGGCGCGCTGGGCTTCAGCAACGAGATCGCCGACCACGTGTTCGAGGTGAAGACCGAGGCGCCCGTCCGCTCGCTGCGCGAGGCCGAGGAGCTGCTGTACGAGGGTGTGCAGCGCTTCGGCGCCGTGCTGCGCGACGAGTTCGACGCGCGGCTGATGCCCACCGGGATGCACCCCTGGTTCGACCCGAAGAAGGGGAAGCTCTGGTCGCGCAGCGGCGGTCGCGTCTACCACACCTATGAGCGGCTGTTCGACGTCTACAGCCACGGGTGGATGAACGTGCAGGCCAGCCACCTGAACCTGCCGTTCGGAAGCGAGCGCGAGACGCTGGCGATGCACACCGCCGCCGCGCTGCTGATCCCCTACCTCCCCGCCATCGCCGCCAGCACGCCGATGCACGACGGCGACCTGACGCCGTACGCCGACTCGCGGCTGGCGTGGATTCTGGAGCACCAGGCGCGCATCCCCGAGAGCTGCGGCCAGCTGGTGCCCGAGTACGTGGAGAGCTTCGGCGACTACCGCCGCCGCATCCTGGGCCCCATGTACGCCGCGCTCGACCGCCTTCCGCACGACGCGTCGGCCATCCGCCACGAGTTCTTCAACGCGCGCGGCGCCGTCCTCAAGTTTTCGCGGAAGGCGATGGAGGTGCGGGTGCTCGACACGCAGGAGTGCGTGAAGATGGACGCCGCCATCGCCGCCTTCGTCCGCGCGGCGCTGAAGGATCTCACCCGGCGCGTGCTGGCGGGGAAGGTCGATCTCCCCCCGCACGAGCTGCTGGTGGAGGATTTCCGCGAGAGCATCCGCGACGGAAGCGCCGCGCTGGTGGCCGCCCCGCACTTCAACGTGGACCGCGACGAGACGGGCCGCACCGACGTGCGCGCCGTGCTGCGCGGCATCCTGGACGGCGCCCGCAAGCAGGCGCGCAAGGACGAGGCGCCGTACATGGAGCTGGTGGCGGCCGTGATCGACCGCGGCTCGCTGAGCGAGTGCATCCGCAGTGCGCTGGCCCCCTACGAGGAGGCCAGCGACGAGGATTTCACCGAGGCCGCGCGCCGCATCTACATCGAGCTGATGGACTGTCTGGACGCCAACGAGCCGTGGCGGGGGCGGGGGTTGTAGAGGGACGGGCAAACGGGCTTGGGCGGATGAATCCACGGCAACAACGGCCCAAAGTCCGCCTTCGCGGACTCCCACGCACGGATCCGCGCTGAAATCGACGGGCCGCGCGAAGTGCTCCCCCTCCCCCGCGGAGCGCGGGGCGAGGGGGCCGGGGGGAGGGGGCTGCCGCGGCATGGGCGAATCCCTTCCCCATCGCCACCTCACCGTCGTTCGGGTGACCTGGCGGACCGCCATTCTTCCCGCCCAGCACCTCCGCCCCTATCTTCTCCGCATCCTCTCCGTCCGGTTCACTCCGCACCCATCCGCCAACCCATGGCCCTCCCGACCCGCACCCCCGCGCGCCGGAGCCGCCCGTAGATGAACGGCCTGCGCATCTCCCGGCCGCCCGACACCTCCGCGCCCGCCAGCGCCGCCGCGAACACCGGCTCCGGCGCCACCTTCGTCTCGGTGGGCACCAGCGATTTCGCGCGCTGGTTCGCGCCGCTGCTGCCGCTGCTGCCGGGGTGGCGCTGGGTGCTGCACGCCGAGCCGCACGTCTACCGCTTCCCCGACGCGTGGTACGGCGCCGACGAGGTGGATGGCGCGAGGGCCACCCCCGAGCTGCGCCGGATGGACGCGCTGGTGCTGGACGAGCGCGACGACTGGAAGCTGGTGGAGGGTGCCTGGCTGCAGGCCATCGCGGGGTCGCTCCTGGACGACTGGGCCGACTTCTTCGCCCTGCGCGAGCCCGCGGACGACCTGGAGGGATTCCTGGAGCGCTACTGGGCGGCCGACACCCCCGATGCGGCGCACGCGCTGCTGCAGGAGGCCGTGGCGCTCCACTTCTCGTGCCTGGACGGCGCCGTGTGGGAGGTGCACGCCGCCGACCCCGCGCTGCTGGCCGCCGTCCGCGCGCACGTGGCCACCCTCCCCGGCGCCACCGCCGCCGACAGCTCGCTGATGCAGAGCCTTCGCCGCTACGAGGCGCACGGCTGACCGTCGCCCGCGCGGAAGTGTGCCACCGCTGGCGCCGCCAGAGCGCCCGGAATCCGCCGCATGTACACTGTTGAGACTTTCGGGCGATCCCGATAGATTACGGACGTGCAAATCGAACCCGAGGAGGACCCGATGGATCGGTTTAACGATCCGCTGAGCCCGGATTACACGGGGCCAACGCCCAACTTTTCCGAAGCGGGCTTTGCCGAAGCGCTTGAAGCACTGGAGGCGCCCAAGGACACACCGGAGCGGCGTGCGACATTCGATGGCGCCCGCCGGGCTGCGCTCCTGGTCCGTGATCTCTGGCCGTCCGAGACGATGCGCTCCCGTACGTAGCGGCGGTGCCGGGTATTGCCGCGGGGCGGGTGAAGATCGCACAGCTGGCGGTCGATCGGCGCTTTGCCGGGCAAGGCCTGGGCACCTGGCTGATCTGGTACACGGCTGCGCTGGTCCACGAGCTTCGGCACCGCGTGGGCTGCCGGATCCTTTCGCTGGACGCGAAGCCCGATACCGCCACCTGGTACGAACGGCATGGATTCGAGCGGAACGTCCTCGAACAGATCGACCGTGAAAACCGCGCTCGGTCAGAAGGACGCGATCCGGCGCGGTTGGGAATCAGCATGCGCTTCGACCTTCACGAGGCAAAGCGGTGACAGGAGGCGAAACCGTGGTTATCGTCCAGACGTAAGGGGTCGCGAAGGTTGCGACGGACGAGCCATGGAGATGTGACAAATGACCGAGAGGGACGGATACTCGCCGGGCGTGCTGGCCCGTGACTTTTTGCTGTTCGCGCTGAAGCTGGTGGTGGACGGGCTGAAGGACGTGGTGCTGGTGCAGGCCGGCATCCTGGCGTTCTGCGTGGACATGATCCTGGTGCTCACCACCGGCACCCGACGCGGCTTCTTCTACACCGTGCTGGAGCTGGGCGAGCGCTTCGACCTGTGGCTCAACCTGTACAATCCCGCCAGCCGCGCCGCCAGCAATCCCCAGGGGCTGTTCGGCGAGAGCCGCGCGGGCGACGCCACCTTCCTGGGCGAGATGGAAGAGCTGGTGCGTGGCGGCCCCGAACCCGCCGCCCGGCCCGCGAGCGCCGCGAGCCGCGGCGCCGGCCGGCCCGGCCGCTGAGCGAAGGATCGCGGAAAGGACGAGGGGAGGCGGCATGGGTGCCGTCTCCCCTCGTCCTTTTCCATCATCATCCGATCAGACCGATCCTGGGATCATCTTCTGCTTCGACTGTTCGGTTCCGAGTCTCCGTCCATAGATCCTTCGGCCAGCAAAACGATACAATGCCGCAGGTTAGGTCGTGACCAGCCGCAGGATGACATCGTACATTTCTTATCGAAGCGGCAACACGCCCGGGGTAGACTTCGTTTGAAAGGGTGCCGATGTCCGTGGGGCCACCGAGCCCGTGAAGCCACGCGCAGTTTGCGAGGCTTTTCGTAGTTGTTGCTGCGGCTTTAGCCGCCGGTGCGGAGCCGGGCCGGGACTTTCCGTTCAGCCGTATCACACCTTGATGAAGATCTTGCGGCGGTAGAACACCTCCATGAACGCCCACCACAGCAGCACGAAGGCGATGGCGAACGCAAGCGACGCGTTGAGGGGGCTGAGCCAGGGGGCGAACAGGTTCCCGTAGATCCAGGCCTTCACCGGCTGCGTGCCGGCGGGCCCGCCGGGCACCTTCACCAGGTTCAGCAGCCTCGCGAAGATGCCGGAGAGGAAGAACGCGGCGATGGCGTTGGTGCCGAACACCACGAACGGACGCGTCCATCCGCGCTGTCCCTTCACGTCCACCAGCCAGTAGCACATCGCCAGCCCCACCATCCCCATCCCGCCCATGAACAGCACGTACGAGCTGGTCCACAGGTTCTTGTTGATGGGGAACGCCGCGTTCCACGCCAGCCCCGAAGCCATCAGCGCGTTCCCGGCAAAGAACAGCCCGGTGGCACGCTCGGCCGGGGTGCGCTCGCCGCGCAGCCAGTTTCCCGCGAAGATGCCCAGGAGCACCGTGGCGATGGCGGGGAAGGTGCTCAGGATCCCCTCCGGGTCCCACGTTCTGGCCGACGCCCACAGGTGGTTGGAGCCGAGCACCGCGCGGTCCACGTACGCGGCCAGCGTGCACCCCTTGTCGGCGAGATTGCCCGCGCCGCAGCCGGGCACGGGCACCAGCGCCATGGCCGCCCAGTAGCCCAGCAGCAGCGCGGCGGCCACCCACGGCTGCCCGCGCCGCGGCACCAACAGGTAGATGGCGCTGGCGCCCAGGAAGCACGCCGCGATGCGCTGCAGCACGCCGGGAATGCGCAGGTGCGCCGGGTCCAGCGTGTAGTACGGGAACGCCGCCAGCAGCAGGCCCAGCAGGAAGAGGATCCCCGCGCGCCTCATCGCCCCGGCCAGGATCCTGCCGCGCTCCCGCCCCCTCGCGAGCTGCCCGGCGAACGAGAACGTCATCGCCACGCCCACGATGAACAGGAAGAACGGGAAGATGGTGTCGGTGGGCGTCCACCCGTTCCACTCCGCGTGGTCGAGCGGGGTGTAGACGTGGTCCCAGCTGCCGGGGTTGTTCACCAGCAGCATCGCCGCGATGGTGACGCCGCGGAACACGTCCAGCGACAGCAGCCGCCCCGGCGCGGCGGGCCGCTCCGGCGCCAGTGTGCCCACGGACACTTCCGCGGGGGCGCCGCTGACGGGTGCGAGGGTGTCGGTCATCGGGCTCTCCGGCCGGTGCGTCAGAGGGGGATATTGAAGTCTGCGGGCAGCGGGAAGATGACGCAACTTGCCACCGCCCGTCCGGGAGCCGGCGCCGGTCCCGGACGTCCTTCAACGAGGTGCCAAGCGGATGATCTACTCACGATATTGTGAAGCACGGCTTACCACCCTGGTAAGCGCTGTCAAGTTCATCCGCCTGGCCCCTGTCCATAGATTCCCGCCCTGCGATGGGCACGGCGTGATTCTCGTATCCACGGCGGCGGCATCGGTCTGGTGGATCGACGCGCGGGGAGCCGCGCCGGTACCGGGTGGCAGGCGCCTCGCGGCGTGATGGAGAACGAACGCTGATTTCAGATCAAAGGAGCCTGAATCGTGGGCAACAACATCGAAGGGGTCGCGGGCAAGGTGGCCGTCATCACCGGCGCGAGCAGCGGGCTGGGCGAGGCCACGGCGCGGCTGCTGTCGGCGCAGGGGGCGAGCGTGGTGCTGGGCGCGCGGCGCGCCGACCGCATCAACGCCCTGGCGCGGGAGCTGACGGCCGGCGGCGGCAAGGCACTCGCCATCGAGACCGACGTCACCGACCGCGAGCAGGTGCGGCGGCTGGTGGACGCGGCGGTCGAGGCTTACGGTCGCATCGACGTAATCATCAACAACGCGGGGCTGATGCCGCAGTCGCTGCTGGAGCGGCTGAAGGTGGACGAGTGGGACCGGATGATCGACGTGAACATCAAGGGTGTGCTGTACGGCATCGCCGCGGCACTCCCGCACATGCAGCGGCAGAAGAGCGGGCAGATCATCAACGTATCCTCCGTGGCCGGCCACAAGGTGGGCCCGGGGAGCGCGGTATACTCGGCCACCAAGCACGCCGTGCGCGCCCTGTCCGAAGGGCTTCGGCAGGAGGTGAAGCCGCACAACATCCGCACCACGGTGATCTCGCCGGGCGCGGTGGCCACCGAGCTGCCGAACACCGTGAGCGACCCGGCCGTGGCCGAGCGGATCAACAAGATGTACGACGAGATCGCGATCCCCGCCGACTCGTTCGCGCGGGCGGTGGCCTTCGCCATGAGCCAGCCGGACGACGTGGACATCAACGAGATCCTGTTCCGGCCCACGCGGCAGGAATACTGATCTCGGGCAAGCTTCAACCCGGGAGATTGACGATGGAGATCAAGCGGGCGGGCTCGCAGCCCTCCGGCAGGGGACCGGCCGACTGGTTCACCGGCACCGTGCGCATCGACCCGCTCTTTGGCGCCAGCGCGCCGGCGCGTGCGGCCGGCAACGCCGTCACCTTCGAGCCCGGCGCGCGCACCGCGTGGCACACGCACCCGCTGGGGCAGACGCTGATCGTGACCGCCGGCTCTGGCCTGGCGCAGCGCGAGGGCGGCCCGGTCGAGGAGATCCACCCCGGCGACGTGGTGTGGTTCGAGCCCGGCGAAAGGCACTGGCACGGCGCATCTCCAACGACGGCGATCACGCACATCGCCATCCAGGAGGCGCTGGACGGCAAGGCGGTGGAGTGGATGGAGCACGTCAGCGACGAGCAGTATCAGGCGGGGCGAAGCGCAGCCTGACCGCACTTGAGGGCCGGCTTCCAGCGGGGGCCTGATGGAAAAACGCGGGGAGCACCGCCCGGTGCTCCCCGCGTTCTTTCCTTCCTACCCCGGGGACGGCTCGAATCAGCCGTCGATCATCCCGGGTTCCGTCCGTCACCCCCGTGCCGTCCGCCGGCTCAGCGGTAGATGGTGACGAAGTCGGACAGGGTGTTGCCGTTGGGCCAGGCGTTGACGCACGCGCCGCTGCTGTCGCGGTACGACCGGTTGGTGACCGTGCGCAGCGTGGTGCCGGCCAGGCCGGTGCCGTTCCAGGAGCGCCGCACGCCATCGTAGCTGAAGTACGGCGTGTAGTAGCTCTCGGTGCCGGTGCAGTCCGCGCCGGTGTAGTGGCTCACGTACGCCGCCGTCACCGGGGTGCACGACGCTTCACCGCACCCGCCGCCGAAGTCGGGGGCCCAACCCGCCGGCTGGTAGCCCGGGCCCTGAGGGCCGCTGGTGTCCTCGATGTTCCCGTTCTCGCCCCAGCGGCCCGAGTAGCGCAGCCAGTCCTGCCCGGGCATGGGGCGCTTGCTGGTGCCGGTCTGCGGCATCTCGCCCGCGTTCACCAGCCCGCCGCCCTGCAGCCCGCGGTCATACCCCAGCCCGCCGCTCCAGGTGAACCAGCGCTGGTCCAGGTTGGTCCAGCAGCTTTCGCTGGTGCCCTCGGGGTAGGCGCTGTCGCACTCGCCCTCGCTGGCGTAGCTGGCGTGCGAGCCGTCGGCCACCCACACCTGCGGGTGCGTGCCGTTGTACTTGGTGACCTGGATCCACTGCCACGTCTTGGGATCGTGGTGCGCCGCGTAGATCGCGCTGACCGGCTGCTGGCTGGCGTCCAGCTGCACGGTGATGTGCTCCCAGTCGGCCTCGTGGTTGAACCCGGCGATGAAGTCGTTGTACGCGTAGAAGAACCAGTACTGGATGCTGATCCCGCCCAGGTTGTTGCGGTACACGTGCGTGTACACCTTCCACTGCGACGGGTCGCGCACGCCGGGGTGCGTCACGTCGTCGTACACCGCCTGCAGGAAGAAGTGGTTCTCGGTGCTCCACCCGCCGGTGCCGTTGGAGCCGTACGTGGTGCCCGAGTGGCTGCACCCCAGCCAGCTGGTGGCGCGCTGGTGCGACTGCGTGGTGATGTTCGACGTGGTGATGGTGCCCAGGTTCAGGATCTGGTGGTCCGGGCAGTTGTCGTGGTGAAAGCGCATCTGCGTGTTGGCCAGATACCACTCCACGTTGGCCGGCCACGCCCAGTCGCCCCACACGCCGCTGCCGGCTTCGGCGCGGCTGATCAGGTTGGGCATGTACAGCACCGGCGCGTAGGTGTTGGCCAGGTCCGCCTCGGTCCCGTCGTCGATCCCGTCGTAGTCGTTGTCCACTCCCCACGCGCCGTGCCGGGGCGCGCCCGGCTCCGACGCCAGCGGCTGCGAGCGGTCGGAGCACCCCGCCGCCAGAACGGTAAGGCCCAAAAGGGCGATCAGTCTCTTCATCGTTTCCCCACGATCAAGTTTTCGGAGACGCAGATGCGACGTGATTAGTCTCTAAATGTAATCACATCAACAACTTACGTCAACAGACGGGAAAAGGTTGTGCGGGTGCGGACGAATCGGCGGGCTACCCGGCGCAGACGTTCAGTACGCACTCGCGCAGCCAGCGATGCGCCGGGTCGGCGCTCATCCGCGGGTGCCAGAGCAACGAGATCGTGATCTCGGGGGTGGGGAAGGGGAGGGGGAACGCGTGCATCCCGGCGCGCAGCTTTCCGGTGTGCCGTTCGGGGACGCTCGCGACCAGGCCGGAATCCCGCGCCAGGGCCAGCGCCGCCGAAAAGCCGCCGACGATCGTGACGATCTCGCGTTCCAGCCCCAATGCCTCCAGAGCCTCATCGATCGGCCCCCGGTCCCAACCTCGCCGCGATACGGCGACGTGGCTGCTGGATGCATACCGGGCGGGCGAGATCTCGCCCTGGCTCAGCGGGTGCCCCACGCGCACCACGCCGATCAGGCGGTCCCGGAACAACGTCTGCGCGCGCAGCTCCGGGGCGGTTTCCGCCCCCACCACGCCGGTTTCCAGGTCGATGGCCCCGTCGCGAAGCGGCGCGCTGTCCTTGCCCGGCTTCTGCACGAAGCGGAGCCGCACGCGGGGCGCCTCCCTCCCCACGCGGGCGATGAGGTCGGCTCCGAAGTTCTCCACGAAGCCTTCGCGCGTCCGCAGCGTGAACGTGCGGTCCAGCCGCCCCAGGTCGAGCGTCTCGGCGGGGCGCAGGACCGCTTCGGCGTCGTGGACGAGCTGGCTGACCCGCTCGCGGAGCTCCAGCGCGCGGGGTGTGGGAACCAGGCCGCGCCCGGCCCTCACCAGCAGCGGGTCGCCCGTTGCCTCACGCAGCCGCGCCAGCGCCCGGCTCATGGCCGACGGGCTGAGCCGCAGCCGCCGGGCTGCCCGCGCGACGCTCCCCTCCGCCAGCAGCACGTCGAGCGTAACGAGCAGGTTGAGATCGGGCTTCGACATGCATCCACCGCCGGCAGGGATTTGATGAGATAGCGTCAGACGCACGAATACAATGCAATTCGTGCGTCTTCCGCCATCCCCCGCAAGGGCTACGTTTCTGATCGGTTGTACCCGAGGCCGATCAGAACACGGAGTCCAGGTTGAAGCTCATCGCCGCGGAACGAGATGAAACCGCCGCCGCCAGCGCGGGAGGAACGGCTTCGGCGGCGTGGGCGCTCGCCAGCCTTTCGCTCGCCGTGCTGCTCTCCGCGCTCGGCACCAGCATCGCCAACGTCGGCCTCCCCACGCTGGCGCGGGCGTTCACAGCCTCGTTCCAGCAGGTCCAGTGGGTGGTGCTCGCGTACCTGCTCGCCATCACCACCCTGATCGTGAGCGTGGGCCGGCTGGGTGACGTGATCGGGCGCCGGCGGCTGCTGCTGGGCGGCATCCTCCTGTTCACGGCGGCGTCCGCCCTGTGCGGCGTGGCGCCCACGCTCCCGGTGCTGGTCGCCGCGCGGGCGGCGCAGGGCCTGGGAGCGGCCGTGATGATGGCGCTGACGCTGGCGTTCGTGGGTGAGACGGTGCCGAAGGCGAGGACCGGGAGCGCCATGGGCCTGCTCGGAACGATGTCGGCCATCGGCACCGCGCTCGGCCCTTCGCTCGGCGGCGTTCTGATCGCCGCGATCGGCTGGCGGGGCATCTTCCTGGTCAAGGTGCCGCTCGGGATCGCGGCGCTGGTTCTCGCGCATCGCCACCTCCCCGCCGACCGCCCCGTGGCGAAGGCGGGCCGGGGCGGCTTCGACCCCGTGGGCACGCTGCTCCTGGCACTGACGCTCGCGGCGTACGCGCTCGCGATGACGATGGGGCGCGGCCATCCCGGCCCGCTCAACCTGGCCCTGCTCGTGGCCGCGGGCCTCGGAGCCGGCCTCTTCGTGCTCGCCGAGACGAGAGCGGGATCGCCGCTGATCCGGCTGGCGATCCTCCGCGACCCGGTGCTCGGTACGGGCCTGGCCACCAGCGCGCTGGTGTCGACGGTGATGATGGCGACGCTGGTGGTGGGGCCGTTCTATCTCTCGCGGGCGCTGGGGCTGAACGCGGCGCTGGTGGGAGGGGTGATGTCCGTTGGCCCGCTCGTGGCGGCGCTGACCGGTGCGCCCGCCGGGCGCCTGGTGGACCGCCTGGGCCCGCGACGCCCGACCATCGCCGGGCTCATCGGCATGGCGGCCGGTTGCGTCACCCTCTCCCTGCTCCCGGCCCGGTTCGGGGTCGCGGGGTACGTCGCCCCCATCGTGGTGATCACCGCCGGCTACGCGCTGTTCCAGACGGCCAACAACACCGCCGTGATGGCCGATGTCCCGCCGGACCAGCGGGGGGTGATCTCCGGCATGCTCAACCTGTCGCGCAATCTGGGGCTCATCACCGGCGCGTCGGTGATGGGGGCGGTGTTCGCCCTGGCATCCAGTGCAGCCGACATCACCACGGCGCCTCCCGCGGCCGTTTCCACCGGCATGCGGATCACTTTCGCGGTCGCGGCGGCGTTGATCGTCGCGGCGCTCGCCATCGCGGCGGGGAGCCGTGCCCTCGCGGCACGAGCGCGTGGAGGAAGCGTTCGGCCGGGCCGGACTCGATCAGGTCCGGTTGATCGTGACGGAGTTGCCGAGGCGGCATAATGCGGCAGCCGGAGGGGGAACCACGAAGGAACAAGCCATATGCACGCGGGCGAGCACGGCGGTAAGATTCGGCTCGACAGGGCCGCACGGGCGTTGGCGGCCGATACTCCGGATCTGTTGTTCTCTTTGGATGCAGATCCGATCATCCTGCGATTTCGTTGAAACTTGCTGCCGCGGGCGATGTGACCGCGCCCCATCCTTCTCGCTGAATCCTCCGTCACGCCAACCCGCTTCTGCCATGCCCATTCATGACGCGCTTCTGAAAAAATGAGGAAAACCGCTGCACGCCACGCGGCGTTCGTGCTGCTGGCTGCCGGAGCGTGGCTGGCTGCCGTTCGGCCCGCGGCCGGGCAGCGGAACGGGACAGAGGCGCGTTCACTGCTGAACGGTGAAGAGATCAGGCGGCAGACCGCCGCGACGTATCCCCCCGCCCTGCAGGCACGCGGGATTGCGGGGCTGGTGGTGCTGAGGTTCAGGATCCTGGCGGATGGCAGCGTGGATTCAGCGTCGGTTTCGGCGGTCGAGGCGACGGACACGGGATTCGTCGAGCCGGCGAAGGCCGTCGGCCGGCGCATGACCTTCACACCCGCGAGGACCGGCGCTCCCGAGGGCTGGCACACGTTCAACATCCGCTTCGTCCCGACGCGGCAGGCCGCGGCGAGGGACGATGCCTGCCCCGGCCAACCCTCCGGTTTCAGCGGCCTCGGGCGGACGGCGCCTCCGGATGAGGGAACCTACGAGTTGTCGGCGGTTGAACGGCCGCCGCGCATGCTGAATGTCGATGAGATCGGGCGCCAGATCACCGCGAACTATCCCGCCGCCCTGGTGGACAGCGGCGTCACGGGACAGGTGGACCTGAGATTCCGAATCCTGGAAAACGGCACGGTCGATCCGGAGTCCGTGATGGTGGAGGAGGCCACCAACCCGGCGTTCGCCGACGCGGCGACACGGGTCACCGGGAAGATGCGGTTCTCGCCGGCATTCCTCCGGGGCTGCCCCGTGAAAGTATGGGTCACGCTCCCCATCTACTTCAACATCATGAAGCCGCTGCCCGCGGAAGGAGACTCCGCGGGGAGAGGCACGCGCGGCGGGACGGCCCGTCCTTGAAACACGCAGCGGACGGCTGGGGGAGCTCCCGCCCGCACTGATTCCCCCCATCCCGATGCCGTCTTGCGTGCCGTATGTTCGGTTCCGCGCCCGCCCATAGATCCCTTCGGCCTGCAAGACGATACAATGCCGCAGGTTATGGTGTGACCGGCCTCAGGATGACGGCGTCCACTTTTTCGGTTCTTCGTCGATTTAGTTGCAACGTGATCGCACCGGAGCTCGCCGACGAGTGGCTGCAGGCTCGGAATGCGCTGAGTATCGAAATTTTTTGCAGGAACACCGCTTCCGTCGTTCACCCCGTCGTCTGCGCCTGCAGGCTTCGTTCACTGCGTCATCAGGGGAAATCGAGCCCTCCCGATCCTCCGTGCGTCTCCGCAGCCGTCGTGGAACGGCGAATGATCGCCCTCCTGCCATCGACGCGCAGGACGTGCACGACGACCGGACTCGCCTAGTGATCCCCTGATCGATCCGTTGAGACAGCCGGCCTTCCGTGAGTGGCCGCGGGGGCGAGGAGGGTCTTTCCCCAAAAAAAATTTCGATACTCAGCGCGAGCGCCGCCTGCAGCCACTCGTCGGCAGGATCGGTGCGCGCGACCTGCTGCAACGAAATCCGCGATGAACCACTTTTTCACTGAAGCGGCAAGCACCCGGGCCGATTCACATGAAAACCCGCGCGCCTGATCCGGAGCCGGATCAGGCGCGCGCGACAAGCCCCCACTGACCCGGCGTTACCGCCGCAGCGTGTAGTGCAGGCCCACCACGCCGGTGGGGTAGGGCGTGGCGGACTTCAGCTCGAACGCCGCGTGCACGCCGTTGGGCAGCACGCGCTTGCCGCTCCCCAGCGTGATGGGGTACACCAGCAGGTGCAGCTCGTCCACCAGGCCGTGCTCGATCAGGGCGTGCACCAGCTGGCTGCTGCCGTCCGTCAGGATGTTGCCGCCGGGCTGCTCCTTCAGCGCGCGCACCGACTCGATCACGTTGTCGCGGATGATGGTGGTATCGCGCCAGATGGGGTGCTGGAGCGTCTTCGAGACGACGTACTTCCTCGGGGCGTTCATCAGGTCGCCGAAGAAGTCGCCCGCGGGGAGCGGCTCGAACGCCTCGGCGTGGGTGACGTAGGTGCGCCGCCCCAGCAGGAACGCGTCGCAATCCTGCATCAGCTCGAAGAAGGCCTTGCCGATGTCGTCGTGCCAGTAGGGGAGCGTCCAGCCACCGTGCTCGAACCCTCCGTCGGTGTCCTCGTCCTTGCCGCCGGGCGCCTGCATCACGCCGTCCAGGGTCACGAACTCGGAAACGATCAGCTTTCTCATGGGGCCTCTCGGGTCAGGGTCAACGTTCGCCGCGTCATACGGGCGACGAACGACGATCCCTGGAATCGACACGGGCCACTGACCGGCGGCCCGTCGACCGGGGACGAGATTCCCTACTTCTTCGCCGGTGCGGCTTTCTTCACGGGCGGGGCGGCCGCGGGGGCCGGGTTCGAGAAGGGGATGAGAAACATCCTCCAGTCGGGCTGGGGACGGATTTCGGACAGCCTCCCGGTGATCGAGCCCTGGTCCTCCTTCGCCAGGCTCCCGGGGACCAGGTTGTAGGGGAGCTTCGCCAGCACCGCGTCGCGCTTCGTGCTCTCCTGCCCGCGCTGCCATTCGAAGCTGGTCCGCCGGGAGGCGAGCTGAAGGAGCTCGGCGTTCACCTGCGCGACGCGCTTCGCCACCCGCTGCCGCGCCGCGATGAGCTCTCTCTCCCGCTCCACCAGCGCCGCCCGCAGCTGGCCGCGCTGGCCGGCCAGCTTCGGGTCCTGGAGCTGCGCCCGGAGCGCCCCGGCCGCTTCCTCGAGCCTGCGGACGTCGGGGTCGGCCTTCAGCGCCGCCATCTCGCGGTCGAGCGTGTCCTTCTGGCTTTTCACCCCGGCAAGCCCGGTGTCGATCGAGGCGATCTTCCCCTCGGCCTCGTCCCGCGCCTTCATGGCCTTGGCGTAGCCCTCCTTCACCCGCGCGTTCTCGGCGGCTACGTTCGCTTCCAGCAGCTTCACGTTCTTCGCCAGCGCGCCGAGCTGCTGGTACAGCCGCACCAGCGCCTCCAGGTCACCGCCCTGGATGGCCTCGCCGATGAGGCGGGCCTGGGCGCCCGTGAGGTGGTGGGCCGCGGCCACGAGAAAGTCGCCGTTGCGCTCGCGGAGCCAGCGGAGGAGCTCGCCGCGGTCCACGGCCATCCCGAAGGCCTGCTCCTTCCCCTGGATGAATTTTTCGTTCTCCGACGCCGCGCTGGCCCCGCCGCGGATCATGTCGGCCGGCGTGCGCGCGGGCGCGGTTTCGGGGGTCACCCACGTGGCGTGCGTGACGGGCGTGATCGGGTTGTACCTGTCGGCGGGGTTCGCGGCGTGCTGGTCGCCCAGCAGGGCTTCGTGAAAGCGCCCGCCCCGCGCCGCATCGGGCTGGCTGTACACCCACGCCCTGCGGTAGCGGGTGCCGTCCGGGAGCCTGGCGGGGTCGCTGCTCCAGTGGGAGAAGATCACGCTGTGGCTGCCGTCGTCGGAGGCGTTGGTGTTGTAGATGAAGAGCCAGTCGCCCGGTTCGATGGTCTTGAAGTCGTCGAACGGCATCTCCCGCTGGCGGTTGAAGGACGACCGCTTTCCGGGGTTCGCCTCCGCCTGTTTCCTCGCGGCCTCGGCGTGCTGCGATCCCGGGGGAAGGGGACCCACGTTGTCCGGCTCTTCCTAGGCGGGGAGGTCGGGCGCGAAGACCCTCTCGCCGTGGAACCTCCCCCGCAGCGTTCCCTTCCCGATCACGGCGCCGCCCTGCGGATCGAAGCCGCCCATCACCCCGGTGTTCAGCACGGGCGTGGTGGCCCCGGCGTAGTGGTGGACGATGTGCACCCAGTGCCAGCACATCTGCGCGTGCACCTTCTGCTCGACCGATCCGGGATCGTAGGTGCCCGTGGCCAGGATGTGCGCCGACATCAGCAGCCGCTGCTGGGCGTTGGCGCGCCCGGGATCGGTGTCGTTGAACAGGCGCTCCGGGATCCGGCGCGTGGACATGAAGTTCATCAGCTGGTGCATCTGGAACGGCGTGAACAGCTCGCGGAGCTGGCGCGTGGTGAGGGCGGCGCCCGTGGGAGCCTTCGCGTGGGTGGCGCCCGGGAGCGCCGGCATCGGCGCGAACGCGTGGAGCACGTTGCGGAACTCCTGGTTGAACGCGAGCGCGAAGTCCTCCACGTCCACGCCGGTGCGCACCTTGAACCGGTGGTCTTCCAGGTGGTCGAGCTCGCGATCCAGCAGCAGCCGGTCCGCCATCGAGAGAGACTCTCCACCACCGCGCAGGACCGCCCGGATCTCGCGGATCTTCGCCTCGATCTCGGCGGGAGCCGCGTGTTCCACGTCCAGGCTCCCGCGGAGCGAGTCCGGCATCCGCGCCACCCCCGCGGCCGCCCGCCCTTCCACCGCCACCGTCCCCGCTCCCGAGAGCGCGGCGTATGACGCCCGGTGCGCCGCCGCTTCCAGCGCGGGGGTTTCCGCGGCGCCCCGCGCGCCCGGCCGCTGCTGTACCACGTGCGCCAGCTCGTGCGCGATCAGCCGGCGGCCGGCCAGCGTGCCCGGCGCATACTGGCCGCGCCCGAACACGAGGTTGCGCCCGAACGCGAACGCCGCCGCACCCTGGGCCTCGGCGGCGCGCTCGGCCTCGGGGCCGCGGTGCACGCGCACGTCGCCGAAATCGTGGCCGAAGCGCGCGCCGAAGTGGCTGCGCAGGTCCGCCGCGAGCGGCACCCCGTCCGCCTGGCCAGTGCGGCGAGCGGGGCCGGGCGTGGCGGCGGTCTCGTGGGGGCTCGCCGCGCGCTGCGCCAGCAGCGGGCTCGCGGGGGCCGGCGGCTTGGCCGTGGTGGGTGCCGGCCGCGTGCGCGGCGCGAAGGTGGAGCGGCTCATGAACGATGGATGTGAGGCGCGCCGGCGGCGGTGCCGTGCTCGTGCGCGCGAGTGAAACGTGACTTGGGGACGTGGCCCAGCCGCGCGCCTGGGCACGACGGAACGCCCGTCCATGCGGGGTCCGCCCGGCTGCCGTTCGCGGCCGGGCGGTCCGATCGACGGCGAAGCAGGAGCGCCCGCCGGCCTGCCGTAAACGGCTGAGCAGCCGCGCGGCGAACCGGAGGAAAACCCCGTGGTATCGTGTGGTGGTTGCGTGGATACCGCCCCGCTGACCGCCGGGCGGGTTCGTGGACAGCCGCGAGAGCGGCTGGCCTCCATGGGCGATGCCATGGGCAGCGTGGGCAGGCCGTACGGCGTGCCGGCAGCGGCCGGGGCAGGCAATCTCCACGCCAGATTGCGCCCCGCGGCTCGGAACCGTCTGGAATGCCCTGTGCGGCCGACCTTTACGCAGCCCCGCCGCCGCAAGGCGTTTCCGGGTGGTTCGCCGCCGCCCCTGCCTGGGCGTGGCATCGTTGCCACATCCCGCCGCCCCACCTTCGCGTCGGCCGCGCATCCTCGCCCGGGTCCCGTCACCGGCCCGCCGCGGGCTTGAGCGAAACGCCCGAAATGGTTAGATTTGGTGCGTTGAAGGGGGCTTAGCTCAGCTGGGAGAGCGCCTGCTTTGCAAGCAGGAGGTCACCGGTTCGATCCCGGTAGCCTCCACTTCAGAGGGTGACGCGAGCTCGGAGCTCGTGAGCCCGCCCGCCGGGTTGGACCAGGAAACACGCGACGCGCCCTCGCCGGCAATTTCGGCGAGGGCGCGTTCGTATTTCGAATCCGGGCGGCGGCGGACGGCGAGGGGCCTGGAGCAATCCGTGGTGCGTCGCGGCGTACACCGCAACGCTCCTCACCGATGCGGCGCCCCGCCTTGCGGCAGCGTGAGCGTCAGCGTCGAGCCCACCCCGGGCGTGCTCTCCACCGTCAGGTCGCCGCCCATGCCGCGGGCCAGGTCGCGGCTGATCGCCAGCCCCAGGCCCACCCCCTGGTTCGCGCGCGTGAGGCGTTGATCCACCTGCACGAACGGCTCGAACACGCGATCGAGCTTCTCGGGCGCGATCCCCTCGCCCGTGTCGCGCACGCGGATGAAAACCTGCCCCGCGGCGGGGCCGTCGCCGATGGCGCACGACACGTCCACACGCCCGGGGCGGCCGTCTCGCGCGTCGGTGAACTTCACGGCGTTCGAGAGAAGGTTGAGCAGGATCTGCTGCAGCTTCTCGCGGTCGGCGCGCACCGCCAGGCCCGCCCGCGCACCCGGCCACGTGTAGCCGAGGCCCTTGGCGCGCAACTGCGGCGCGATCAGGGCCTCCGCCTCGGCCACGGCGTCGGCGACGGGCACGTCGGCCAGGTCGTACCGGACCGCGCCGGCTTCCAGGCGCGAGTAATCGAGCACGCCGGTGATCAGGCCGAGCAGATGGCGCTGGCTCCGCTGGATCCGGTCGAGCGCGTGGCGCTGCGCGGGGGTGACCGGGCCATGGATGCCCATCTCCATCAGCTCCGCGTATCCGCCGATCGCGTTGAGCGGCGTGCGCAGCTCGTGGCTCATCATCGCCAGGAACTCGCTCTTCGCGCGGTTCGCCGCCTCCGCGGCCATCAGCAGGCGCTCGCGCTCGGCCTCGGCCGCCTTTCGCTCCCCGATGTCGCGGAAGTGGACCATGAGCCCCCCGCTCCACGGGTACGAACGCACGTCGAACCAGGTGCCCAGCGGCGCGAAGTACGCCTCGGCCGAGGTCACGCGCCCCGTCGCCATCGCGGTGCGATAGGGTTCCTCGAACTCCGACCCCACCACCCCGGGGAACGCCTCCCACAGCGTGCGGCCGAGGAGACGCTCCCGCGTGCTCTGGAGCAGCGGCTCGGCGGCCGCGTTCACGTACGTGAAGGTCCAGTCGCGGTCCAGCAGGTAGAACGCGTCGGCAATGCTGCCGAGCACCGCCTCGGTCCGCTCGCGCGCGGCATCGGCGTCGTGCCGCGCGCGCTCGCTGGCGGCCAGCAGCCCCTGGATCTCCGCCTCGCGGCGCTCGGCCGCCGCGCTGGCCTGGCGCTCCAGCACCAGGTCGGTCACGTCGTGCACATGATGGATGATGTACCGCACCGCGCCGCCGGGCCCCGGCACCGGCACATTGCGCGGCGCCCAGTACCGCACCTCCCACCCGCCATCCGGGCGCCGGAGGTCGTAGCGCTGGATCGCCATCACGTGCGGCGCGCCCGTGCGGAGCACCGTGTCGAGCGAGGCGCGCAGGTTGGCCACACCGCTCGGCTCGGGGTTCTCGGGATTGGCGTCGGGGAAGAGCTCGAACAGCGGCTGCCCGATCACCACGTCACGCGTGGTGAGCGTGGCCACCAGGCGCTCGTCGCTGGCCGCCAGCATGGTGTAGCGCGGCGGGTCGGGCGCCAGCACCAGCTGGACCCCGGGGGCCGCCTCGAAGATCGCCTGGAAGTCGGCGGGATCGATAGCGTGCGCCGGCGGAGACGGCGGAACTTCCTTGTCGAAGTGGCCGCCGGGCGGCTGGGTCATCGGTGTGCTCGCGGTTTCCGGAACGCGGGTCCGCCGTTGCTTCCCCCCCGGCGAACTCGGGCCTGATGCGCCGAGCGGCCGTCTCGGCGAACCGGGTCGAGAGCAAAGGCCGTGCGACGGGAGGAAAACCGAACGCCTGCCCCCGGCAGCCGATCGTTCGCGCAACACTGCCGCACGCGTGCGGGGAGCCGCTTCGCATCTGGACCGTGACCGCGATAGGCGCCATGGATCCGGTCTGGGACGCTCGCCCAGGAGCGGCCATCCGGTTGGCGTAACGTCCGTCGGAGCCGCATGGAGTCGCTCCCTGATCCCGCTCCCGACAGGTTCCACTTCCCATCGATCGGATGGCGTCCCGGCCAGTCGGCTCGGGCGCCTTTTCACGTTTGCCGCGACGCCCGAATGCCCGCGGAACGGCGCGTCCCCGAAGCGGGGAGACGCCACGGGGAGCTTGCGCGGGTGAGAGAAACGAGCCTTCTTGGGATCCCGGTGACGGCGCGCATGGCACCTCCCGGAAGCGGCATCGGATCTCTCCACCCAGGCACGGATGTCACGAGCGTTTGCGCCACCCATCCACCCGCAGCCGCGGAAACCCGCCGCGCCCGCCGTGGCCCCGGCTGTCGCCGCGCTCCGGGTGAGCCAGCCGGGCGACGCCGTGGAGCAAGATGCCGCCGCGGCCGCGCGGCGGGCGCTGCGGGGCGGGCCAGCGTCCGCCCCGCCGACGCGCCCCGCCGTGGCCTCTCTTTCGACAGACGCAGCGACGGGTGAGGGGCGTCCGCTCGACCCGGCCACCCGCGGCTGGTTCGAGCCCCGCTTCGGGCACGACTTCGGCCGGGTGCGCGTGCACGCCGGCGCACGGGCCGGCGCCTCCGCGCGGGCGCTGAACGCCGACGCGTATACGCTGGGCTCCGATATCGTCTTCGCGCCGGGGCGGTACGCGCCGCACACTTCGGCGGGGCGCGCGCTCCTGGCGCACGAGCTTGCGCACGTGGCGCAACCGCCGTCCACCCCCATGGTGCTGCGCAAACCCGCGGGCGCGGCGCCCGCCCTCGACGAGCCGGACGCCGGCCCCACCCCGCAGGAGGTCCAGGATTATCAGGCGTACCTGAACGAGAACAAGGATACCGAGGAGATGCCCACCAGCCGCGACAGGGCGCTGGTGCTGGCCCGGCGGCGCCTGCGCGGCGAGGCGGTGGCGCTCCCGGCGAACGGGGACGCGCTCCTGGTGCTGGAGCTGCTGTACGGCGCGCCGCTTCACGAGCACCGCGCCGCCGCGCTGGGGCTGCTCGACCAGATGGATGCCACCGTGCTGGAAGGGATGGTGTCGCGCGCGCCCGAGCCGGGGCGGGGGAAGATCAACGTCTGGCAGCTCGCGGCCCGCTTCGAAGGCGTGGAGATGTTCCAGGCCGTCGACATCCTGAGCGGCCGGCTGCACGGCGGATACGATGAGCTGCGGAAGGGAACGGCGCCGCTGAAGAAGGCCGGCGAGCCCGACATGCAGCAGCGAACCCTCAAATGGCTCGAAACCAGCCGGCAGAGCGCCGAGGATTATTTCAGGCAGGTCTGGGAATCGCACGACGTGGTGAGCCTGGGCGAGACGCACCATCAGGGGCCCGCGCAGCTGGAGTTCGCGGCCGATATGGTCACGGCCCACGGCGGCCAGGGCGTCACGCTGGCCATGGAGCTCCCGAGCCAGGCCGCCGTCGACGCATACATGCAGAACCGCGAGGAGCCGAAGCTCCCGTCGTGGGTGTTCGAACACGGGTATGACAAGCTGCTCAACACTGCGCGCAAGAACAGAACGCGCGTGGTGGCGGCCGACCGCGGACGCCGCAAGGACGACACCTACAGCCCGGCCCGCGACCGGCAGATGGCGAAGGTGGTCGGAGGGGAGCTGAAAGGCGGCCAGAAGGTCCTCTATTACGGCGGATTGCTGCACGTGCGCGAGTGGACGGCGCACCACACGAATCCGATGGGCAGGCAACTGGCGGTCGCCAACGGCGAACGCTCGTACGCGATCACGATGCAGTTCTATGACCCTGGCCAGGAGGCGCCTCCCCTCATCGAGGCCTTGCGCGAGCGCTTCCCCTCCGAAACATCGATCGGGTTCGACGTTGACCAGACCCCGATGCGGTGGACCAGCGACCCCGACCTGTCGACGCACTACAAACGCACCGAGTTCCTGGGGAAGAACATCGACGGCCTCATCTGCTTCCTGAAGTAGGCGGCCGGGCCGCGGCTCCGGTCACCGCGAGCTCTCCCGCCACGCTGATATTACCCAGAGGACCAGAGGGTCAGCAGCGAGCCCTCTGGTCCCCTGGTCGTCTGGGTCCCATCAACGTGTGCCGCCTTCCCAGCCTCCACTCCGCCTCCGCCTCCGGCGGGTTGAAGCGGATGCACCGCTCGTTCGCCGTCACCAACCCGCCGTGGAGCTCACGACGGATCGGCGGTTACGCCCGCGCCGCGCCCCAGCGCCGGCTCGCGCGGCACGGCGCGGCGCAGGCGCTTCCGCTCCAGCTCCGCCTTCAGCCCGGCGTAGATGGAGGGATCCACGGGCATCAGGTACTCGCGCAGGCGGTTGCGGGTGCGCCAGGTGCGCGCGCCCATGTCGCCCAGCAGGTCGTTGATGTAGTGGAAGTTGAAGGGGACCACGCACACGCCCGACGCCACCGCCTCGGGGCGCTCGGCCTTGAGCCACTCCAGGCGTGACTCGATGCGCCGGCGCATCTCGGGCTGCGGCGGCAGCGCCAGGCGGCCGTGCACGTGCTCGGCCACCCACCGCGCCCCGATCTCCGACGTGAGCTGCGAGTAGAGGCTGCTGTTGTAGCCCACGAAGGCCAGCCGCGGCACGTCCACCGGCAGGATGTTACGATAGAGGCGGAAGCATCCGTCCGCGCCGAGAATCCGCTGGACGGCCCAGCCGGGGAGGAACGGCACCGCCTGCCGGAAGCCGGTGCCGAACACCACCACGTCGGCCGCGACCGCGCCCCCATCGCTCAGCTTCACGCCGCCCGCCCGCAGCCACACGGGCTCGCCGCGCCGCACCTTCAGCCGCCCGGCGCGCACGTGGTCGTAGAACCCGCCCGACGCCAGGCTCAGCGTGCAGGCCGCCATCGCCTCCAGCGGCGTTTCGGGCCTCAGCCCGTGCTCGTCCAGCCCGAAGCGGCCGCGCAGGCTCCGCTCGATCATCCGCCAGAACAGCCGCACCCCGCCGCGCGCCGGCCCGTGCAGCACCCGCTCCACCCCCCGCGGCTCGCGGTAGCGGAACAGCGCCTCGCTGAAGCGCGTGGTCAGCACGTACTTCAGGTGCACCCGGCCGAAGAAGCGCTGCGGCATCTTCCACAGCGCCCGGCGGAACACCAGCGTCACCTCCGCCGCCCTGCCAGCCGCGGCGCACGCCACGTCGGCCGCACTCTTCGCGAACCCCACCACCACCACGCGCTTCCCCTCCAGCATCGCCCCGTCGCCCACCTGCGTGGTGTGCAGCACGCGCCCGCCCGCCGCCTCGAACGCCTCGCGCCCCGGCAGCACGGGGACGAACGGCTCGCTGAACACGCCGTTGCACACGATCAGCCAGTCATAGTCGCGCACGCTCTCCGCGCCGTCCGCGTCCGCCACGCGCACGCGCCAGCCGGGGCGGCCGTCCGTGCGCGCCTCGGTGGCCAGCACGCGCGTGCGCAGCCGCACGTGCGGCGTTACCCCGAAGTGGTCGGCATATGCGGCAAGGTACGCCTGCACCTGCTCGCCGCTGGGCCAGTCGGGGTAGTGCGCCGGCATGGGAAAGTCCGAAAACGCGTAGGTGTCGCGCGGGTTCTGCGTCGCCAGGCCGGGGTAGCGGCGAGAGCGGGCCCACACGCCGCCCACCTCGTCGTCCTTCTCGAACACCGTCACCTGGCAGCCGTCGCCCAGCAGCGTGCGGGCGGTCACCAGCCCGCTCAGCCCCGCGCCCACGATCCCGATGCGCATCGCCCGTATCTCTCGCCCAGGTGCCCGCTTCGCCCCTCTCATCCCGGTATGGGAACGGGTAACGGCACCGAATAGTTGCGGCGCGATGACGGCCGGTACAATGGGGATGATGAACCGCGGCCCGCCGGGGTGAATCGCCCGCGCGCGCGGCGGGCCGGCGAGGCCGGGGAGGGAAGGATTGCTCCCGGCGCCCGGCGGCGTACATTTCGGCCCCGACGTGACGCCGCCGCCGAAATCATCCACCAGGGAGCGCTGACTTGAACTCCGTAGTCGTAGCCGGGCTTCCGGGCCACTTCGCCACCTGGCTGGCCGAGCGCCTCCCGGGCGTGACCGTGCAGGCCGCCTTCTCGGCCGCCGAGGCGGCGGACCACGCGCGCGACGGGCGCACGCTGGTGCTGATCGACCTGGCGGTGGGCGCCGACGAGACGATGGACGCGCTGCGCGCCCTGCGCGGCGGCCCCGGCGGGATGGCGCCCGTGGTGGTGGCGGTGGAGCCCGGCGAGCGCGGCGTGGACGAAGGGGTGCTGGACCGGCTGGTGAAGAACTTCGCGGTGGAGCGCGTCCTCTTTCACCCGCTGGACCGCGCCGAGCTGCTGCGCTCGGTCTCGGCGCTGCTGCGGGTGTCCGCCTCGGCCGCGCCCGCCCCGCCGCCTCCCCCCGCGGCCTCCGCGCCTTCGCCCGCCACGGCGGTGGACGCGGCGGCACCCGCGCCCCCCGCCGGCCCCGCGCCGCGGGCGGACGTGGCCGCGGCGGTGAGCCAGCTGTGGGCGCGGGCGCGCGGCGCCATGCTGCAGCGCGTGGAGGTGCTGGAGCGCGCCGCCCGCGCCGCCAGTGACGGGCGGCTGAACGGCGCGCTGCGCCAGCAGGCCACCGACGAGGCGCACCGGCTGGCGGGGGCGCTGGGCACCTTCGGCCTCCCCGAGGGCTCCAGGCTCGCCCGCGCGGCCGAGGCGCGCTTCGGCGGCGGGGTGTTCCTGAAGCCGGCGGACGGCGCCGAGCTCGCCAGCACCGCCGCGCGGCTGCGCCAGGCCATCGAGCAGCGCCCGGCCGACGCGCCGGTGCCGGCGGCCCCCCGGCCTTCCCCCGCGCCCGCGCCGGCCAGCGACGGCACCCCCGTGCTGCTGGTGATCACCACCGACCCCGCCCTCGCCACCGCCGCGGCCGACGCGATGGCGGGCGGCCCCGTGCACGTGGCCATCGCCCAGACCGTGGCCGGTGCCGCCGACGCGGTGGCCGGCCGCCCCGACGTGGTCCTCCTCGACGTGAGCGCCGCCGACGCCACCAGCGACTGGAGCGCGCTGGCCGCCGTGGGCGCGCGCTACCCCGGCTCGCCGATCGTGGTCGCCACCGCGCGCGGCGCCCTCCCCGACCGGCTGCGCGCCGTGCAGCTGGGCGCCAGCACCTTCCTGCAGACGCCGCTGGCCGCCGGCGCCCTGCGGCAGGCCGTGGGCGACGTGCTCCCCGCGCGCCGGGCCACCCGCGCCCGCGTGCTGTGCGTGGACGACGACCCGCACCTGCTCGACGCCGTGCGCGCGCTGCTGGAGCCGCACGGGCTCGAGATCCACACCAGCAGCGATCCCCTGCACTTCTGGACGCGGCTGGGCGAGGTGACCCCCGACCTGCTGGTGCTCGACATCGACATGCCGCACGTGAACGGGATCGAGCTGTGCCGCGTGGTGCGCGCCGACCCGCGCTGGCGCGCCCTCCCCGTCGTCTTCCTCACCGCGCGCACCGAGGCCGAGACCGTGTACCGAGTCTTCGCCGCCGGGGCCGACGACTACGTGGCCAAGCCCTTCGTGGGCCCCGAGCTGGTCGCCCGCATCCGCAACCACCTGGGCCGCGCGCGCGGCTGACGCCCACGGCTCCTCATCCGCCGAACTCGCGACGCCCACCCGGCCGCGCGGGCAAGGCGGGATTCTCCCGTCGCCGTCCGATCGGAACGCGCTCCCCGCCTGAAGGCGGCGCGCGCCCGGTTTCCGGGGGAACGGCGGGGAGCGCGGGGCGAGTGACGGCGAGGGTCCGCCCGGCCTTCTCGCCGCCGCGGGATTTTGTTCAAAGACTTGGCGGCGAGGGGCGGAACAGCTTGCCCCGGCACGGCCGGAATGCTACCCTACCCACTTTCCCCGCCGCCCGGTGCAGCACCTTTCCGGCTGCGGGCGCCGTTCCCGGAACCGAGACCAAGCGCATGGCTACGACTTTGAACCCCGCCACCGCCTCCGCCCCCAGCTTTGGGCAGGAAAGCCGGTACGGGCTTGAGAACCATGGGATCCGCAACCCCGGCACCGTGTTCTGGAACCTGAACCCGGTGGAGCTGGTGGAGCACGCCATCCGCCGCGGCGAGGGGATCCTGGTGGACGGGGGGCCGTTCAACGCCGTCACCAAGCCGCACACCGGCCGCTCGCCCAACGACCGCTTCGTGGTGCGCGAGCCGGGGAGCGAGGGGCACGTGGATTGGGGGAAGGTGAACATCCCCTTCGAGCCGGCCAATTACGACCGGCTGCGCGAAGACGTGATGGAGCACCTGGAGGGGCAGGACCTGTACGTGCGCGACATGTGGGCCGGCGCCGAGGCGGCGTACCGGCTGGGGGTGCGCGTGATCACCCCCAACGCGTGGCACAACCTGTTCGCCTACAACATGTTCCGCCGCCCCAGCGAAGACGAGCTGGAGGACTTCGAGCCGGGCTTCACCATCCTGCACGCCCCCGAGTACCAGGCCGACCCCGAGCGCCACGGCACCCGCACCAGCACCTTCATCCTGATCCACTTCGGCCGGCGCGAGGTGCTGATCGGCGGCACCCGCTACGCGGGCGAGATCAAGAAGAGCGTGTTCGGGCTGCTGAACTACCTCCTTCCCACGCAGCACAACGTGCTGAGCATGCACTGCTCGGCCAACGTGGGCCCGCAGGGTGACAGCGCGCTCTTCTTCGGCCTGAGCGGCACCGGCAAGACCACCCTCAGCGCCGACCCCGAGCGCGCGCTGATCGGCGACGACGAGCACGGCTGGAGCGACGACGGGATCTTCAACTTCGAGGGCGGCTGCTACGCCAAGGCCATCAAGCTGTCGAAGGAGGGCGAGCCCGAGATCTACGCCACCACGCGCATGTTCGGCACGGTGCTGGAGAACTGCGTGGTGGACGACGAGCGCCGCGTGAACTTCGACGACCAGACCATCACCGAGAACACGCGCGTCAGCTACCCGCTGCACTACATCACCAACCACGTCCCCAGCGCCCGCGCGGGGCATCCCCGGAACGTGGTGTTCCTGACCGCCGACGCGTACGGCGTGCTCCCGCCCATCAGCCGGCTCACCCCCGAGCAGGCCATGTACTACTTCCTCTCGGGGTACACCGCCAAGGTGGCCGGCACCGAGCGCGGCGTGAAGGAGCCGCAGCCCACCTTCAGCGCCTGCTTCGGCGCGGTGTTCCTGCCGCTGCACCCCAACGTCTACGCCGAGATGCTGGGGAAGAAGCTGCAGCAGCACCAGGCGCACGTGTGGCTGGTGAACACCGGGTGGACGGGCGGCCCGTACGGCGTGGGCCAGCGGATGAAGCTGCCGTACACGCGCGCCATGGTGCGCGCAGCCCTGGCCGGCAAGCTCGACAACGTGGAGACCACCACCGTGCCGTTCTTCGGCCTGAGCGTGCCCACGGCGGTCCCGGGCGTGCCCAGCGAGCTGCTGGTGCCGCGGAACACCTGGCCCGACGGCGCCGCCTTCGACGAGCAGGCCCGCACGCTGGCCCAGGCCTTCGCCGACAACTTCAAGCGCTTCGAGGACAAGGTCTCCGACGCGGTGAGGGCCGCCGGGCCCAAGGCCGGGTAAAGGGCGCGCGGCCGTACGATTCCGCAGCGAAATTCGAGAGCGGGCCGGGGAGCGCATCCCCGGCCCGCCCTGCTGTTGTCCATATGATTTCGGAAAATCCACGGGCCGCCGGTGGCGCAATATGAACGGGGTAGACAAAGCGACACGGGGCTATTATCATCCCTTTCGACACTTCATATAAACCGGGAGAGGGGATGATGATGACGACGATGCCGGGCAGGACCTTCCGTTTCCGCAGGCCGTCGTTCCTGGGTGGAATGGCCCGGGTGCTCGACCTTACCGGGGGCGACTTCTGCCTCGAGCGACCGGGGCGCACCGCTGCCGAGCGCGACGCGCTGGCGCTGGCGAACGACTGGGCAAGGGTGGGTGGCGACCTGCGCCAGGCCTTCCAGCGGGTTGCTCCCGACGTGGATCGCGCGCGGCGCGCGCACGGCCATGACACCGGCGCACGGTAGCGGCGGGCGAATCGTCGCGATTGCGCCTCACGCCGCGCCCGGTAGTGGTGTCGTGATCGAAGAGGAGATCGCTCAGGCGGGCAAGGTGGAAATCACCAAGTACTTCACCGGGCCGCTCCCGTCGCCCGATGACCTGTACGAATACGATCAGGCGCTGCCCGGCACGGCAGACCGCATCATCACCATGGCGGAGCGCGAGGCGCTGCACCGCCAATCGGTGGAGCAGCGGCTGCTGGTGATCCAGGGACGGAACTCCGCGTTGGGGATAGCGGCCGGGTTCACCGTGGGGATCGCGGGAATCGTGGGTGGCGTGTACGCCGTGGTGCATGGTGCCGACATTGCGGGAGGAGGCGTGGCGCTGACCGCCTTGGCCGCGTTGGCGGGTATCTTCGTCACGCAGCAGCGCGCCGAACGCAAGGAAGCCGCTGCCAGGCAGGAGGCGTAACCCACGAGGGCATCCCCCATGCGCGAGCGGGCCGGGATCATGGCGATCCCGGCCCGCTTCGTCACGCATGCGCCCGTCGACGCGAGGCGGCTCAGTAGTACGGCATCACGCCCGCGTCGTGGTCGGTCAGGTCCACGATCTCGCGCACCTCGGGGACCTCGTCCTTCACCATCCGCTCCACGCCCATGCGCAGGGTGGCGGCGCTGGCGCTGCACCCCTGGCAGCCGCCGCTCATCCGCACGTACACGGTGTCGTCGGCCACGTCCACCAGCTCCACCGCGCCGCCGTGCGCCGCGATGCGCGGGTTCACCAGCTCGTCCAGCACGCGCTGCACGCGGTCGGCCAGCGGGCCGTTCACGCCCGGGTTGGCGGAGATGGAAGGGGTGGAGGGCCGCTTGGGCTGCGGCGTCTCCACGCGAAAGCCGCCCGCCGCGTCGTCCCAGTCGATGGTGGCGCCGCTCAGCAGGTTGCTGGTGTCCAGGTTCAGCAGCACGCGGATTCCGTCCACGTTGATGGCGATCTCGGTCTTCTGCTTGTCCTCGCGCTCCACCAGCGAGATGGCGTAGCCGCGGTCCCAGGGGCTGAGCGGCGCGTCACCCTCGGCCAGGCCGATGCGCAGCGCGGGCTCGCGCACCACGTCGGCATCCACCAGCCCCAGGATCTTCTGTCGCGCGGTATCGGTGAGCTCGATCATGCGTTGGTCAGGGCCAGGAACGGGTTGATTGCGCGTTCCGGTACACCCCCGGGTCTGATTCGTTCGGAAGGCACTGCCAACAGGTGCGTGAGTGCGTGAGTGCGTGAGTGCGCTGGGTGGAACGGCGGACGAGCAACGCGGCACCATCGTCGATACGAAGCCGCTGAACGACGAAGCGCCGCTCGGGGGAGCGGCGCTTCGGGTGCGAGCGTCTTTTGCGGACCGTCAGGGCTTGCCGTGACCCTGGCCATGGCCGCGGCCCTTGCCGCCGGGGCCGGGAACGGTGGATGGCGGGCCACCCGCGCCCGCCCGGCCGCCGTGCGCCGCCGCGTTGGTGGGGCCGCGCACGTCGGGCGGGCCGCGCCGCGCCGCGCCATTCCCGCGGTTGCCGGCATTGCCGTTGCCGTTGGCGCCGCCGGACTGCGCTTCTCCCGGGAGCTGGCGGAGCGCCTCGGCGCCGTTGGCAAGCGCCGCGGTCACCCGCGCCAGCGCCTGCTGCGACGACAGCCCCTGCGACACCAGCTCCGACAGCGTGGCGATCGCCACCGCGCGCAGGTTGGGCGAGGCGGTCTGCGCCAGGCGCCCCAGCACGGCGGGCTCCACGCCCGCCTCCAGCGCGTCGGCGCCCACGTTCAGGTCGGGCGCGGTCAGCGCCACGCGGGCACCGCCGCCGGTCATGGCGGCGCGGGCGCGCTCGAGCGAGGCCAGCCGCCGCTCCACGGCGGCGGCGATGCGGTCCATGGGCACGTTCTTGGCGCGCCCCTCGGCCACCTTGTTGTTCAGCAGCTCCACCGGGATTCCCGCATGCGCCGCACGCTGGCGAGCCGCTTCGATCCTCTGCGCCGGGTCGCCCTGCGCGGCCGCCCACGACAGGGGCGACAGCAGCAGCACGGCGGTGAGGACAACGCGTTTCATCATCCAGTCTCCAGGGAACTTCCGGCTTCCATTCACCCGGAAAGACGAGCGGCCTCCGAGCCGCGTCACAATGCGGCGGATCATGGCACCACCACCACGGCCGACACCCCGCCGAACCCGTCGTCCACCGTGGGCACCCCCGGGGGGATGATGAAGGCCCCGTCACCCCCGCGGTACGCGTAGTGGTACGCGCCGGTGGAAAGCCGGGCCGACGCGGTCCAGAACCCGTTCACCAGCAGCATCCGCACCGGCTGCCACCCGGTGAAGTCGGCCACCAGCACCGGCGGCTGGGGATACGCGGCCTGGGGGAGGCGGAAGGTGGCCAGGCCGTTCTCCACCACCGGCGCGTACGACGGCGGCGGCAGCAGTGCCGCGGAACGCCGCGCGCGCGGCACCCGGCCAAGGCCCTGGCTCAGCTGCACCGTCCACGAACGCCGCGGCGTGCCCTGGTACACCGGGTCCACCGGCTCCTGCCGCACCGCCGCCTCCAGCCGTGTGCGGCGGAAGCGCACGCTGGCGCCCGCGCCGTACGCCGTGCGGGGCGAAGGCAGCTCGTTCTTCAGCCACTGCCCCGCGTACGCCCATCCGCCGTACCGGCCGCTCTCGCCCTGCAGCGCCGCGCCGGCGTAGGGGAACCCGCCGTCTTCCGAACGCAGGTAGCGCGCCTCGCCGCTCAGCTCCACGCCGGGCGCCACCGTGCCGATCAGCCGCGCGGACGACGTGCTGACGGCGCGGCTCCCCAGCGAAAGCGAATCATCGCCGAAATCGGTGACGCCCACCACGCCGCTGGCCAGCTCGGCCCGCAGCGCCCCGCGCGACACGGTGAACGTCGGCAGCACCTCCAGCGCCGCGCCGCCGCCCGAGGCCACGCTGTCGGCCTCGCCAAAGCCGTAGCCGTGCGCGCCGAGCGATGCCCCCAGCGTCCAGCCGCCGCGGTCGATCCCCAGCCAGGTGCCCGCGCCGCCTGCCACCCACGCCGGCGCGTTGCCGCTGAACGGGGTGCCCGCGGTCAGGTACAGCCAGCGCGCCGCGCTGTCGCCGTATTCCAGGCCCAGCGAGGCCACGCTGCTGGGCACCCGCGCCGAAACGGGGTCCGCGATGGCACGGCCGGCGGCCGCCTCCACCGTCCACCCCTGCGCGGCCAGCGCGGCGGGAGCGAACAGCAAGGCGGTGATGAGGGCAGAATGAATGAAACGCAGGGTCACGAAGCGCCGATGGGGGGGAGCGAGATGCGGCTGTTGGTTCCGCCGAAGCTGTCGTCCACCTGGGGGGCGTTGGGATCCGCCACCCAGCGGTCGCCGTCGACCACGAACGCATAATCATGCACGCCCGGGCGCAGCGGCACCAGCACCGTCCACTCGCCGCTCTCCGACCGGGAGAGCGCGTACTCCGGCTTCCACCCCGTGAAGGTGCCGGCCAGCTGCACCTGGTGCGCGCCGGGCACGCGGATGCGGAACTGCACGTATACCGGCGGCGTGCCGGGGCGGTGCGCCACCACCGTCGGCAGCGGCTCGCGCACCAGCGCGGCGGGCGTGTTCGGCCGCGGCAGGGCGAGCGCCGCCGCGGCTACGCACGCGAAGGCCACCCCGTACGCCGGGCGGAAGGTGAGCCGCACCGGCCGCGGGCTCCACAGCCACTCCAGCACCCCCGCGAACGGCGAGCGCGCTTTCCCAGGCGTCGCGGCGGGCGGGAGCGCCGCCATCACCCGCGCCGACAGGTCGGGCGCGGGCGTGGCGCGCAACGGCTCGGCCGCCGCGTCGAAGAACGCACGCAGCGCCAGCGCCTCTTCGCGCTCGTCGTCGTTCAGCGCCTCCAGCGGCAGGTCGCCGTCCAGCCAGGCGTGGATGCGGTCGTTGCTCATGATACGGAATGCCCTGCGTAAGGAGAGTCGTCTTCCCTGACGATGACGAACCCCTCCGGCGCCGCGTCACAGCGCCCGTTGCCGCCCATTCAGCCGGTTCACGAAGATATCCACGTCACGCCCGGCCCTGCCACCCCTCTGGCCCGGATGTGCGGCCTGGGGTTCGATCAATCCGAGCCGGGGCGACCACCTGTTGGTCAGGATGCGAGAAACGTGCGGGGGCGCCCCATCCGGAGCGCCCCCTTGCTTCACAAGACCCGCGATCGGTGCCGTGCCTCAGCAGAAAGACGACCACGGCTGCAGGTCGCAACGCGGCGGCGCGGGGCACGAGTAGCAGGAGTACTGGATACCCGTGGGCTCACATTCGATGCCGCTCGGGTAGGTGTAGCTCTGGGCGTGCACGGTCCCCCCGCGGCCCTTGATCCCCGAAGCGTCGAAGGAGTCCACATTGATCTGTTCGAGGTTGAGCTTGTGCTTCTTCATGGGCCGCCTCCTGGAGCGGGAGAGATGGGCCGCGACGTTGCGGTGCGTCTATCCTACCATTGATCGGCTTCTCTCCACAATACCGGCGGAAAGGGACACTGTCCGGCCCGTCGGCTCCCCCGCTCGCTCGATCCGGCGGGCTCGCCTCAACCCGCCGGAGGGGGCTGAGGCGGCGGGTCGGCGCGCACCCGCTCGGTCACCACGCCGGGATGGCCGGGGTGCCCCGGCTGCACCACGGGAAGGCCGTTCCCGTTGCCGCCGGCGCCCAGCGGCACCTTGATGCACGCCACGAAGTGCCCGCCGCCCTTGTCGGCCAGCGGGGGCACGATCTCGGCGCAGTCCTGGTCCTTCAGCGGATGCTGGCAGCGCGGGTGGAACGGGCACCCGCTGGGCGGGTTGGCCGGCGAGGGAACGTCGCCCTCCAGCACGATGCGGCTGCGCCTGGCCCGCGGGTCGGGGATCGGCACCGCGGAGAGGAGCGCCTGCGTGTACGGCATCAGCGGGTTGCGGTACAGCTCGTCGCTGTCGCACAGCTCCACGATGCGCCCCAGGTACATCACCGCCACGCGGTCGGCGATGTGCTCCACCACGCTCAGGTCGTGGGCGATGAACAGGTAGCTGAGGCCGAACTGGTCCTGCAGGTCCTGCAGCAGGTTGATGACCTGTGCCTGCACGCTCACGTCGAGCGCCGACACCGGCTCGTCGCACACGATCAGCTCGGGCTCCACCGCCAGCGCCCGCGCGATCCCCAGGCGCTGACGCTGCCCGCCCGAGAACTCGTGCGGGTAGCGCACCGCGTGCTCGGGGCGCAGGCCCACCACGGAAAGGAGCTCGGCCACGCGGTCCTGCGCCTTCTGCCCCTTGGCCAGCCCGTGGATGGCCAGCACCTCGCGGATCATGTCGCCCACGGTCATCCGCGGGTTCAGCGAGCTGAACGGGTCCTGGAAAACGATCTGCGCCTTGCGGCGCAGGCGGCGCAGCTCGCCCTTGTCCATCTCGAAGATGTTGCGCCCGCCGAACAGCGCCTCGCCCGCGCTGGGCTCGATCAGCTTGAGGATGGTGCGCCCGGTGGTGCTCTTCCCGCAGCCGCTCTCGCCCACCATCCCCAGCGTCTCTCCGCGCTTCAGGAAGAAGCTGACCCCGTCCACCGCCTTTACGTCGCCCACGTGGCGGTTGAACAGCCCCTTGCGGATCGGGAAGTACTTCTTGATCCCGCGGACGACCAGGAGCGCGTCCTCGGGCGGCTCCATCTGGTCGGGCGTCTCGCCGCGCAGGTCGCTGTCGCCCTTGGCCGGCGGCAGCTCGCGCCGCTCCGGCCGCTCGGGCACGCGGTCGATCCCCGCCCCATCTCGCGTCCGTGCCTCGGCCGTGGGCGGGAGCGAGGCACCCTCGCCGATCAGCCCCTCGGCGGGCGGGCGGCCCACCGGGCTCTCGCTGCCGCCCACGTGCCCGTCGCCCGCGCCGCGGCCGCCGGCGGGGGTGCGGCCGTCCGGCGTGCTCACGAGCCCACCTCCCCGTCCACCGGGCCGGCCACGGGCGTCTCGGCCCCCGTCCCCGTCACTGCTCCGGCCGCGGTGAAGCCGCCGCCGGCGCGCCGTACCTCCTCACGGCGCTCGGGGTACTTCACCAGCCAGCACTTGTTCTTGCGCCCGGGGCCGATCTCGAACAGCGGCGGCGCCTCCTTCTCGGTCTTCTCCCACCCGTAGGGGCAGCGGTCGTGAAAGCGGCACCCCACCGGCCAGTTCGTCGGAGCGGGAACCACGCCGGGGATCACCGCCAGCCGCTCCACCTCCTCGCCCAGCTTGGGCATGGAGCGCAGCAGCCCCTCGGTGTAGGGGTTCTGCGGGTCGTGGAACACGTCGTCCACCGGCCCCTCCTCGAACACCTGCCCGGCGTACATCACGATCACCCGGTCGCACGTCTCGGCGACCACCCCCAGGTCGTGGGTGATCAGGATGATGCTCATCCCCAGGTCGCTCTGCAGCTTGTTGAGCAGCTCCAGGATCTGCGCCTGGATGGTCACGTCGAGCGCGGTGGTGGGCTCGTCGGCGATGAGCAGCTTGGGGTTGCAGGCGAGCGCCATGGCGATCATCACCCGCTGCCGCATCCCGCCCGAGAGCTGGTGCGGGTACTCGTCCACGCGCTGGTGGGGGATGGGGATCCCCACCAGCTGCAGGCTCTCGATGGCCTTGTCGCGCGCGTCGCGCTTGTTGAGCCCCTGGTGCAGCCGGAGCGACTCCATGATCTGGTCGCCCACGGTGAACACGGGGTTCAGCGAGGTCATGGGCTCCTGGAAGATCATGGCGATGTCGTTGCCGCGGATCTGCCGCATCCGCTTCTCGCTCACCTTGGCCAGGTCTTCCATCTCGCCCGCGCTGTTGCGGAACAGGATGCGCGAGTCGGGCTGGATCTGCCCCGGCGGCTGCGGGATCAGGCGCATCACCGAGAGCGAGGTGACGCTCTTGCCGCTCCCGCTCTCGCCCACGATCCCCAGCGTTTCGCCGGGGTTCACGTGAAAGCTCACGCCGTCCACGGCGCGGGCCAGCCCCGAGTCGGTCTTGAAGTACGTCCGCAGGTTGTCCACCTGCAGGATCGGCCCCGCGGCACCCGCCGCCGCCCGATCCCCCCGCCGCGCGTCGTCGATCTGCGTCAAATCAGCCCCCACGCTTCATACGCCACCCATTCATCGGGCTCATCCTGCCAGAGCCAGGCCACATCGATCCAGAAGCCCGGCAGCGCCTCGCATTCGAGCCGCGGCGGATTGCCGGGCGCAACTGGCTCGTATTCACCCGAGGCCGACAGCCGGTAGGCCTCGGCCGTGCGGGCGAACGGGTCGATCAGCCAGTATTCGCGAACGCCGGCCTGCTGATATTCGCGGAACTTCTCCACCCGGTCGCGCACCCGGCTCTCGGGGCTTACGACCTCCACCGCCAGGTCGGCGGGGCCTTCCATGAACGTGTCTCGCACCAGGTGCGTGCGCTCGGGCCGTACGTACCCCACGTCCGGCACGCGGCTGGACCGCGCGTCCCCGAGCTTCATCTGGAAGCTGTCGTGGAACGTTCCGCCCGCGATCCTGTGCTTCCGGATGAAGCCGTGAAGGATGGCGTAGATGAACCCGACCACCGCGTCGTGACGCTTGGAAACCGGGCTCATCGGCACCACCTGCCCATCCACCCATTCCACATGCGCGTCCTCGTCGATCGTCGCGAGGAAATCCTCGAACGAGATCCGATGGGAGAATTGCACGGCAGGCAGGCTCATGAGCGCCTCCTGGAAGGATGGATCATGTTCACTTCGCTCCCATTCACGCAAGGCCTTGCAGGTTCCGGGAACTGGCTTCTGCCCCGACCCACTCCGCGGAGTACCCGTCGTGGCGCACGAGGAATTCGTCGAAGTTGATCTTCTCCGGCTCCGCCAGAACTGCGCTCATCGCGCTCACGTCCTCAGCCGCGGGTCGAGCGCGTCGCGCAGGCCGTCGCCCAGCAGGTTGAAGGCGACCACGGTGATCACGATGGCCAGGCCGGGGAAGGTGGCGATCCACCAGGCGTTCACCAGCGCGTCGCGGCCGTCGCTCACCATGTTCCCCCAGCTGGGCGTGGGCGGCTGCACCCCCAGCCCCAGGAACGAGAGCGAGGCCTCGGTCAGGATGGTCTGCCCGATCCCCA
>DASSJS010000094.1:0-3359 GCA_035691085.1 Longimicrobium sp. | reverse complement strand
AGGCGGCAGATCCTTCGGCCTGCAGATGATTGTGCGGACGCGATTTGGGTGTGGCCGGCCTCAGGATGACAGGTCGAGGATAGCGCGGAAGAACGAACACCGGTGCACACCACCGCATCCAAGCCCAACACACCACCCCTGACGATGTCATCCTGAGGGCGACCACGCTGCAGCCCGCCCCCGCAACGATGGCCGCAGCCCGAAGGATCTATAACCGCGGACGCGCTCCGGCCGGTGTAACGGCACCGAGGGCCGGCCTCCACAGCGGTGTGAAGCCTCGCGCAGTTTGCGAGGCTTTTCGTAGTTGTTGCTGCGGCTTCAGCCGCCGGTGCGGAGCCGGCACTCACGAGGGCCTCGGCCACATTACCAAAAGTAAGGTGCGTCACGCCGCGGGCTCCGTCTGCGTCGGTGGATCGGCGCCGGGTGGCGTGTAGGGCTCGGGGGCGGCGCGGTTCATGGCGCGCCAGCGGCGGATGGTGCTCCAGCGCACGGGGCTGCGCTCGCGCATCACCTGCGGAAAATCGCGGGCAAGGCCGCGCAGGATCACGCCCATCCCCCCGGGATCGTGGATCTTCCATCCCCGCCGCATGTGGTAGTAGCTGTACAGGCGCAGCGCGGTGCCCGCCACCACCAGCGGGAACGGCTCGTCGTACAGTGCGCTGAGCGCGTTGTTGCGCACCGTCTGGTGCAGGTAGCGGCGCGCGTCGCGCCCGGCCTGCGCGGCCACGTGGCCGATGCGCGCCTGGGGGAGGTACACCACGCGCCAGCCGCGGTCCAGCAGGCGGATGCACAGCTCCTTCTCCTCGCCGTTGATCCCCAGCCGCTCGCGGAACCCGCCCACCGCCAGGAACGCCTCGCGCCGCAGCAGCACCGCGAACCCGATGAAGGCGGGCACGTACGCCGCGTAATCCACCGGCAGCGGCTGCGCGGAGGGGTGGTACGGCACCCCGTCTTCATCGCACTGCGCGAACGCGACCGCGGCCACGGCGGGGTCGCTCTCCAGCACCCGCATCGCCCTTTCCACCGCCTCGCGGGTGACGATGAAGGCGTCGTCGTCCAGGTTCAGCACCCAGGGCGTGCGCGCCTCGCGGGCGATGCGGTTGCGGCACGCCGACGTGCTGCGGCTGGCATCGTGGCGGATGAAGCGCACGCCGGGCGGAAGATCCGCGGAAAGAGCCGCCCGCGCGGGACCCTCCACCGGCGGCTCGCTGGCGTCGTCCACCACCACGGCCTCCGCCATGATCCCGTCCAGCAGCCGCAGCGAGCGCAGGCAGCGCACCAGCGCCTCGGGGCGGTTCTTGGTGGCGACGCCGACGGTGAGCGTCGGAGATGGAAGCGGCAGATCCGAAGACGTCACGGGCGGCGCACGAACAGGTTCACGTTGGCCCCGTACCAGGGCGGCAGGTCCAGCGCGCGCACCTCGCCGCGGAACGCATCGTTGCGCGGCGACAGCTCGTAGCCGAGCCGGCGGAAGCGCCGCACCCAGTGCGCCACCGGCCGCTCGTTCACGTGCAGGGTGCCGCCCTGCCCCGGCTGCGCGGCCGAGAACGCCACCACCGGCGCGCACGCCACCAGCCGCAGCAGCTTGCCGCTGTGCCAGGGCGGAAAGTGCTCCACCGTCTCCAGCGACACCGACAGGTCGAACGCGCCGATCTCGCGCGCCACCGCTTCGATCCGCCGACGGCCGACGGACGCCAGGTCCATCTCCCGTGTCGTCACGCCTCGACCCTCCGCGACGCGCAACGCCGTGGGCGACCCGTCGATCCCCAGCACCCGCGCATCTGTCTGTACGCGCGCGATCGCCGCCAGCAGCTTGCCGTCGCCGCACCCCACGTCCAGCACCGAGCGGGCGGGGGCGTGCCGCAGCAGCACCCGCGCGAAGCCGTCCCAGTCGCCGCCGGCGTGATAGTCCCAGAACCCGGCGTCGTACGCCTCGCCCTCGTCCTCCCCCCCGCGCAGGCGGTGCGCGTACCACGCCGCCACGCCACGCGGGAGGGCGGCCGCGTCGCGCGCGCGCTGGTACGCGGCGGGGAAGCGCCGCCGGGCCGCGTCCAGTATGCGCCGCCGGGCGCTCACTGGCGTGCCTCCATCGCCGCACGATAGCAGGCCAGCGTGCGCTCGGCGGTGGCCGTCCAGCTCATCCCCTGGACGTGCGCGTGGCCGGCGTCGCCCAGCCGGCGGCGGAGCGGCGCGTCGTCCATCAGCCGGCGCACGGCGGCGGCGATCGCCTCGGGCTGGCGCGGGGGGATCAGGATGCCGCGCCCCTCGGCCAGCAGCGCCGGCGCGCCCCCCACGGCGGTCGCGACGACGGGGAGCCGCTGGCTCATCGCTTCCACCACCACCATCCCGAACCCCTCGTAGGTGCTGGACATCACCAGCAGGTCGTGCTCGCGGTAGTGGCGCATCACCGTCTCTTCGTCCGCGCGCGGGATCACCGTCACCAGCGGGCGGACGGCCTCCGGGAACGCGGCGAGCACGGCGGCCTCCGGCAGCCCGGGGCCGAGCACCGTCAGCCGCGGCGGGTCGGCGCGCTGGGACAGCAGCGTCATCGCGGAAACGAGGTAATCGACCCCCTTCACCGTGTCCCAGCTTCCGCAGAAGAGGATCCCCCGCCCGCGCGGCGCGTCCGGCGGCGGCGCGCTGTCCAGGAACCGCTGGGAAACGCCGTGGGAGATGATGTCGATGCGCTCCGCCGGCTTCCACCCGCGCTGCAGCGCGAAATCGCGATCCGCGGCGTTGAGGACGATCAGCCGGTCGGCCGCGCGGGCGGCGAGCGCCACCTGGCTCATCCGGGCCGCGGGATACCAGATCCGCTTGTGCCACGGCTTGGACACCAGCCCCCAGGTGTGGTCATCCACCATCCGGCGGAAGTTCAGGTGCTCCAGCCCGTGCGACCGGCTCACCAGCGCCACGCCGCGGTACGCCCCGACGTGTCGGCGAAGACCGATGACGGACCCCTCCGCGCTCGCCACGTCCACCACGTCGTACCCGCCGCCGGCGCGGAAGACGCGGGCGATGGCGCGCTCCGCCAGCACGGGGCCCACCAGCCAGCGCAGCCGCGCCGCGCGTGGACGCGGACCCAGCTCGGGCGAAAGGAGGACGTCGCAGGTGTGGCCCAGGCGGCGGAATTCCTCGCGCAGCTTGTGGTAGACCTTCCCCGAGCCCAGGCGCGGGTCGTCCGGATAATCGCCCACCAGCAGGATCTTCACGCCGGCTTGCGGGAGCGGGTGATCCAGCGGGCCTTCGCTTTCGCCACGCGCGCGACGTGCACCGCCCGGTCGAGCGGGGACGGGCGGCGGCGGAAGACTTCGCGCTGAAGCTCCATCTCCTCCCGTTCGCCGGCACCGCGCGCGCGCAGT
>DASSJS010000093.1:0-22013 GCA_035691085.1 Longimicrobium sp. | reverse complement strand
CGCCCCCTGCAGCAGCACCCAGCACGCCAGGTTGACGGCGATCAGCGCCATCGTGACCACCGGCCTGAGCTCGGTGGGGTTGTCGTCGCGAAGGGGGATCACGTCCGCTCCGGAGTGTGGGTCCGCCCGGGTGGATGGGCTCGCGGCACGTGAATGCAAGGCAGACGCCGGAATGGCACCGGCCGCTTCACGCCACCTGGGTGATCCGCTCGTTCTCGTCGATAATCTTCCCCACGATGGTCCCGAAGAGGATCGACACGAAGGCGAAGATGACCGTGTCCGCCGCGCCCCCGATCCGTGGGCCGCCGCCGGCCAGCGGGAACATGAATATCGCGGCGCCGACGTACGCCGCCATCGAGAGGATGCCGCCCAGGTAGTTCCCCGGCGTGCCCAGGGGCCGGGTGACGGGGCGGGTGATGGAGAACGCCAGCCCGCCCGCGACGCCCGCCAGCGCGGCCAGCACCACCACGCCCGCGCTTTCGAGCAGCCGCGCCGGCTCCCGGATGATCGTGGGGAGCATGAACAGCACCTGCAACGCCGTGTAGGCTCCCGTCACCAGCGCGCTCCACGCCGCGGGCCGTGCCCACGGCGGAAGGTGGTCGATGGCGCCGGATGCCGCGAGCAGGGCGCGGAGTGCGTGATTCGGCGGCGGTGCGGGAAGCGGGGGAAGGTTCTCGCTCGCCCACCGGTCGCGCGCGGCGCAGACGTCGCAGCTTTCCATGTGCGCCTTCACCATGTGCGCCAGCTGCATCCTGCGCGCGTCGCCTGGGTTGTTGCCGAAGGCCTGGCGCTGCGCCTCCAGCCATTCGCACGCCGGAAGCCCGCACGCTTCCAGCCCCGCGCTCCACTCCGCGAGCGCCAAACGCCACTCCACGAACTTTCGCGCGCGCTCCGGGACGGGTGCCGCTCCGCTCTCCCACGCGCGCACCTTGCGTGGCTTCACGCCCAGCTCGTTCGCGAGCGCCTCGGGGCTCAGCTCCAGCCGCTCGCGGGCGGCGCGCACGTCGAACTTCGTGATCTTCATGGGGCTGGGGAACGCAGGGCGGAGAGGGTGTCGGTGGATGGGCGGCGTCACGCCGGCGACCGGTCGTGGGGCGGTTCGCCCGGCGGATCGGCGGGCGCGGGGAGCCCCGTCCTGGGCACCAGCAGCAGGACGCGCAGATCGATCAGCGCGTGGACCAGCATGGGGATCCACAGCGTGCCGGTGATCAGGAAAAGCGCGGTGAACACCAGCGCCAGCACGCCCGTGGCCACGATCCCCACGAGTCCCTGATACCCGTGGTCGATCCCGAAGATCACCGCCGCGGCGATCACGCCGCCGGCCAGCCCCAGCGCCACCGGCGGCCCCTCGGCCAGGAAGCGGATGAGCCAGCCGCGGAAGATGATCTCCTCGCAGACGCCCACGGTCATCGCCATCGCCGCGAACCACGCCCGCTCGGTCCGGCCGCGCGGAAGAATGAAGGCGATCGCCTCCAGCTGCTTCGGGGTGGCCGGCACCTTCGGCCCCTTGATGCGCGCCACCAGCACGGGGATCAGCGCGCCGGCCAGCATGGCGGCCAGGATGGGGATCGTCTCCCGCCCGCTGAGGTTGATCCCCAGCTCGCGCGGCGTTCCCGGCGCGTGCAGCAGCGAGCGGACGGGCACGATGGCGACCAGCACCGCCGTCGCGGCGATCTGCCAGGCGATCGTCTTCTGATAGCTCTTCACCCGCACCCGCGGGTCGGCCGAGGTCTTCAGCCGCCGCGTCTCACTCCGGTCCCAGAAGGGGAAGACCACCACCAGGAACGCGACCAGGACGATCTGAAGGATGATGGACGGCGTCACGACGCGGGCGACGGTGAGGCTGGGGAGGAGTCGTGCGCATCCATGGGACGGCGGAGCATGAAGTTGAGCGCGGAGAGCGTCATCACCACCTCGCCGCGCTGGTTCAGCACCTCCACGTTCGAGCGCACGATCCCGCGGTCCGGCTTCGAGCGCGACTCGCGCGCCTCCGCCACCGTCACGCGCAGGCGCAGCTCGTCGCCCGGCCGCACGGGAGCCAGCCACCGCAGCTCGTCCACGCCGGGCGAGACGAGCGTGGCGACGCTCGACAGGTAGTTGTCGGTGTAGAGCCGCATCATCAGCGCGGCCGTGTGCCACCCGCTGGCGATCAGCCCGCCGTACTCGGTCTCCTTCGCCGCTTCGATATCCGTGTGGAACACCTGCGGGTCGAAGCGCCGCCCGAACGCCAGCACCTCGTCTTCCTCCACGAGAATCGAGCCGGTCTCGTGCACCGAGCCCGGCTCGTAATCCTCGAACCAGCGGTCGTTCGATGAGGTGCGGAAGGTCATCGGCGGATGGACTCGATGGCAGCGTCGAAGGCGATACGGAGAAATTCAGTGGCCTGCTCACGGCTGACGCCGGGGACCCAGCGAGAAGATCTTCCAGTGTGTCTCCAGCGGCAAGGTGTTGAACCAGCGTCTCGACAGGTACGCGCGTATCGGTGAACACCGGAGTGCCACCCATGATCTCCGGGTTGATCGTAACGACGCTCTCCCGTCGCACTTCAGCCTCCCGAACCGCGAGGTGCCGGGAGGATATCGCGCTCACGCTGCTCGGCGAATCCCAGCACCGCACGAATTGTCTTCCCCGGTCAACTGAGGAAAGTCGCTCACGATTTCCTCGGGTGTCATCCCGCTCGCCAAGTATTCCAGCACGTCGAGAACGGAGATGCGCGTCCCGCGGATCACCGGCTTTCCGCTACGGACCTCGGGATCGATCGTGATGCGCTGAATCAAATCCGACATCGTGCCTTCAACTCCAGAACAGGACGAGTCCCGCGAGCCTGAGCGGATCTGCAAAGCTCGTCAGCACCGACGTTTCGATCAAGTCCGTAGCTGAACGTTGTAGAGCCCAAACGCGAAGAGCCGAGCTCTCGGTGAGCCCGACTCTTCATCCCATCACTCCGACGCCGCGCCGAGCAGTCCGCGAAGGCGGATTTCGTGCCGTTGTAGCGGCGACTTCAGTCGCATATTCCCGCCTCGGACGACCTCGAACGCCGCTCTATCGCAGCCACGTCGCTACCTTAATCCTCCGCCCGCCCCAGCGCGGCGGGCGGCACGCTGCGGCCCACGATGCCGGCCAGCGCGATGATCGTGAGCAGGTACGGGATCATCGACACGAACTGGCTGGGGATCGCTTGCAGGCCCTGCAGCTGGATCTGCAGCGTCTCGGCTGCGGCGAAGAAGACACAGGCGATCCCCGCGCGCACGGGATCCCAGCGGCCGAAGATCACGGCGGCCAGCGCCACGTAGCCGCGCCCCGCCGTCATCTGGTCGGTGAACTGGTGCTGGTCCAGCGCCAGGTACGCGCCGCCCAGGGAGGCCAGCACGCCGCTCAGCGTCACCGCCAGGTAGCGCACCCGCGGCACCGGCACGCCGACCGACTCCGCCGCCAGCGGATGCTCGCCCACGGCGCGCACGCGCAGGCCGAACGGAGTGCGGTAGATCAGCCACCCCATCACCGGCACCAGGATCAGCCCGATCCACACGAGCGGATTGGACGCGAGCGCCGCCAGCCCCGACCCCGCGTTCTCGCCGCCGAAGCCGGGGACGCGCGGGGAGTTGGACGAGCTGTCGAACGCCAGGTGCAGGAAGAAGCGCGTCACCCCGACCACGAGCAGGTTGATCGCGATCCCCACCACGATCTGGTCGGCCTTGTAGCGGATCGACGCGACGGCGTGCAGCAGCCCCATCAGCAGCCCGCCGGCGGCGCCGCAGAGAAGGCCCACCCACGCGCTGCCGCTGTAGTAGCTGCCGAGCGTGGCGCAGAACGCCCCGCTCAGCATGAAGCCCTCGAGCGTCAGCGACACCACGCCCGCGCGCTCGGCAACGACACCGCCCGAAGCCGCGAACAGATACGGGATGGCGATCCGGATGGTCTGGAGGAGGAAGATCAGGATGACCATGGCTCAGGCCCTCCGCGCGCGGGTGCGAAGGAGGCGCCGCACCTCGGGCACCGCGATGGCCACGGCCAGGATCACCACGCCTTGCAGCACTTCCACCATCTGCTTGGGCACCACCGCGTTGATCGCCAAGCCGCCCTGGCTCAGCGTGGCGAAGAAGAGCGCCGCGAGCACCACGCCCACGGGATCGTTCCGTCCCACCAGCGCCACGGCGATGCCCAGGAACCCGGCGCCGCCCGCGAAGCCGTCCTCGTAATAGTGCTTGTAGCCCAGCACGAAGTTCACACCACCAAGGCCGGCGAGCGCCCCCGAGACCGCCATCGCGCGCATCCACACGCCGCCCACGCGCACGCCGGCGTACTCGGCCGCGTCGGGCTGGAGGCCCACGGCGCGCAACTCATAGCCGCGGCGGGTGCGGAACAGGTAGAACCACACCGCGGCGGCCGTCGCCAGCGCCAGCAGCAGCACCCAGTTGGCCGCCGAGCCGGTGAACGGCCCGCCCAGCCGGGGGACGCCGCCGGTGCGGATGTCGGGGGTGTGCAGCGTTTCGGGGACGTGCAGGTGCGCGGCGATGATCCAGTTGAGCAGCGCCAGCACGATGAAGTTGAGCATGATGGTGACGATCACCTCGTGCGCGCCGAAGCGGGCCTTCAGCGCGCCGGGGACGGCGCCCACCACCCCGCCGCCCAGCGCCGCGGCAATCAAACAAAGCGGGACGGAGATGAGCCCCGGGATCGACGCGGGAAGCATCAACCCCACCACCGCGGCCATGAACCCGCCCGCCGCCAGCTGCCCCTCGGCGCCGATGTTGAACAGCCCGGCGCGCAGGGCCAGCGCCACGGCCAGCCCGGTGAAGGTCAGCGCCGTCGTCTTGTACAGCACCTGGCCGAAGCCGTAGGCGTTCCCCCACGTCCCCTCCAGCAGGAGGCGATAGACGCTGCCGGGGCCCTGCCCGAAGGAGAGGATCAGCAGGTCGCCCACCACCATCGCCGCCAGGATGGCCACGACGGGGGGGAGGAGCGCTTCCTCGAGCCGCCCGCGCAACGCGCTGGACGACGCGCCGCCCTTCGTCTCGGGCGCGGCGGGCGGGGTCTGCTGCACGGTGGTGCTCACGCGGCCTCCCGGTGCGCGCCGGTCATGTAGGGGCCCAGAACCTCTTCGCTCGCCTCGGAGCGCGGCATCACCACGGCAAAGCGGCCGGCGTACATCACCGCCACGCGGTCGGCCAGCGCCAGCACCTCGTTCAGCTCGGCGGAAACCAGCAGGATGGCCTTCCCTTCGTCGCGCGCGCGGCGCAGGCGGTCGTGGATCAGCTCCACGGCGCCCACGTCGACCCCTCGGGTCGGCTGGGCGGCCAAGAGGAGGTGGAAGTCGCGCATCATCTCGCGCGCGACGACGATCTTCTGCTGGTTGCCGCCGGAGAGGGCGCGCGCGGGGAGCGCGGGGTCGGTGGGCCGGATGTCGTAGCCGCGCACCTGCTCCACGGCGTTCTTGCCGATGCGGTCGCGGTCCAGCGCCATCCCCTTCGCGAAGCGGTGCTGCTGGCCCAGGACCAGGTTCTCGGCCACGGAATAGTCCAGCAGCAGCCCGCGGCGGTGCCGGTCCTCGGGGATGTGGCTGATCCCCGCCTCCCCCCGCTCGCGCACGTACGCCTGGGCGACGTCCGTCCCGTTCAGCAGGATGGCGCCTGAGGGGGGGAGGGTGAGCCCGGCGATCGCCTCGATCAGCTCCGTCTGCCCGTTCCCCTCCACCCCGGCGATCCCCAGGATCTCGCCGCCGCGCAGCTGGAAGCTCACGCCGTCCACCGCGCGCGGCCGGCCGTGGGCGCTCACGACAAGGTCGCGCACCTCCAGCACCGGCGCGGCCTCGGGCCGGGCGTTGCCGGCGCGATAGGTATCCGCCTCGGCCGCCAGCGCCACCTCGCGCCCCACCATCGAACGGGCGATGTCGGCTGGAGTCGTCCCCGCGGTGCGGATGCGGTCCACCGTTCGGCCGGCGCGCATCACGGTGATGTGGTCGCTGATCTCCATCACCTCGTCAAGGCGGTGGGTGATCAGGATCACGGTGGCGCCCGCGTCGCGCAGCCCGCGCAGCACGCCCCACAGTTCCTGCACCTCGGGGGGCGAGAGGACGGCCGTGGGCTCGTCCAGGATCAGCACTTTCGCGCCGCGGTGCAGCGCCTTCAGGATCTCCACCCGCTGCGCCTCGCCGACGGAGAGGCGCGAGACCAGGCGATCGGCATCCACGGCCAGGCCGGTGCGCGCGCTCAGCTCCTCCACGTCGCGGCGTGCCCTGTCGCGGTCGAGCACCATCCCCTTCGTGGGCTCCGTCCCCAGGGCCACGTTCTCGGCCACGGTGAGGGTGGGGACCAGCATGAAGTGCTGGTGCACCATCCCCACGCCCGCGGCGATCGCCTGCGCGGTGCTCCACCCGGTCACGTCGCGGCCGAAGACCTCCACCACGCCCGCGTCGGGGGTGAACATCCCGCTCAAGATGCGCATCAGCGTGCTCTTGCCGGCGCCGTTCTCGCCCACCAGGGCGTGGATCTCGCCGGCGCCCACCGACAGGCCTGCGCCGCGGTTGGCCAGCACGGGACCGAAGGCCTTCTCGATCCCGTCCATGCGCACCACGGGCACGGCCGTAGCTTCAGCTGCCATCTTGAGCGGGGATGATGGGGTTGGAATCAACGGGGATGATGATCAGCGCTCGCTGGGCACCTGGATGCGCCCGGCGATGATCTCGGCCTTCAGCTGCTCCACGCGCGCCCGGATGGCGGGGGTGATCAGCGCCTGGTTGTTCTGGTCGTACACGTAGCGCACGCCGTTCTCGGCCAGGCCGAACTGGTACACGCCGCCGTGGAAGCGGTTGTCCTTCACCCACTTGATGGCGTCGAACACCGAGTTGTCCACGCCCTTCACCATGCTGGTGAGGACGTGGCCCGGCGCCTCGCTGTACTGGTCGGCGTCCACGCCGATGGCCAGCTTGCCGGTGGCGCGCGCCGCCTCGAACACGCCCAGGCCGGTGGACCCGGAGGCGTGGAAGATCACGTCGACCCCCTGGTTGTACTGGCTCAGCGCCAGCTCCTTCCCCTTGCCGGGGTTGCGGAAGGCCTCGGGGGTCACGCCGGCGTACTGGGCGATCACGCGGCAGTCGGGGCACACCGCGGCCACGCCGGCCTTGTAGCCCGCCTCGAACTTGTGGATCAGGGGGATGTCCATCCCGCCCACGAAGCCGACCTTCTTCGTCTTCGAGGTCAACGCCGCGATGGCGCCGACCAGGAACGAGCCCTGCTCCTCGCGGAACTTGAGCGCGGCCAGGTTGGGCGGCGGCTGGATCACGTTCCCCTTGTCGTCGGTCCCCACCGCGTAGTCCACGCCGGCGAAGTGGACGTTGGGGTATTCCTTGGCGAGCTGCGTGAGGTCGTCGGTGAAGATGAAGCCCACGCCGATCACCAGGTCCATCCCCTGCGCGGCCAGCAGGCGGAGGCCCGCCTCGCGGTCGCTCCCCTCGCCGGGCTCCACGAAGCGGACGTGGGCGCCCAGCTCGCGCTCGGCGCGCTCGGCGCCCAGGTAGGCGCCGTCGTTGAAGCTCTTGTCGCCGCGGCCGCCCACGTCGAACACCACGCCCACGTTCAGCGGGCGCGCGGCGCCGGCCACGGGGGCGGCGGGTTCCTGCGCGCCGCCGGGGCGCACGAACAGCAGGGCGACGTGCGCCGCGAGCAGCACGCCGATGAAGATGAGAAGCTTGCGCATGGGGCTATAGAATCGTCCGTGCCCCGCGCCGCGTCAAGCAGACGCCGCGCGGATTGCCACGTTTGAGGAAGGATGCGCGGTGTACCCGGAAGCGCCGGGCGGGGTCCAGCGGGGCGGGGGAGGGCGTCATCGCGGCGTGACGGAGCTGTCGCGCGGGCGAGGAACGGGGTGGGAGGCCACCGCGAAAGACGGCCGCGCTGGACTCAGTCGAGCAAGGACTGCGGCTCGCGCTGCGACCGAGCGTTGAGTCACCCAGAGCACCAGAGGACCAGAGGGACCAGAGGGCTTCGTCGCGAGCCCTCTGGTGCTCTGGTCCTCTGGTGCTCTGGGTCCGATCAACGCCAGGTCGCTACGCGAGCAGTCGCAGGCGTCGTTCCGAAAACTTCCCCTGCTGATCGGCAACTTGAGTCACAGCCCCGGTTCGGCGCGGATCTCCGCGAGCGCGGTTCGCGGTCGTGGAGAGAGGTTGGGCATCTGCGGATGATCACACCCGTTCCGCCTCGCCCGCACCGGCGGCGGCTTCCGGGGTCTGCGCGGCGGGCGTCGCGGGCGCGGCGGACCCGGGCGCGGGCACGCGCTGGAGGCGGAGGGTGAAGATGGAGCCCTTGCCCACCTCGCTCTGCACGGAGAGGTCGCCGCCCATCGCCGTCGCCAGCTCGCGGCTGATGGCCAGGCCCAGGCCCACGCCGCGCTGCCGCTCGGCCACGCCGTCGCGGTCCACCTGCACGAAGGGCTCGAAGATGGTGGGCAGCTCCTCGGGGGCGATGCCGCGGCCGGTGTCGCGCACGTGCACGGCCACGCGGTCGCCGTCTTCCACGCAGCGCACCGAGATCTCGCCGCCCTCGCCGGTGAACTTGATGGCGTTGCCCACCAGGTTCAGCAGCACCTGCTCGGCCTTCTCGGGGTCGGCGCTCACCCACACGCCGCCGGCGCCGGGGTCGCACTCGTAGCGCAGCCGCTTCTCGCGCGCCTGCGGGAGGAAGCTCGACTCGATCCCGCGGATCAGCGCGCCGATGGGCACCGGCTCGGGGTGGATCTCCACGCGCCCCGCCTCGATCCGCGCGAAGCTCAGGATCCCGTTGATCAGCGACAGCAGGTGGCGGCTGCTGTTGCGGATGCGCTGCAGGTCGGCCACCTGCGTCTCGTTCACCGGCCCGCGGATCCCCATCTCCAGCAGGTCGGCGTACCCCGAGATGGCGTTGAGCGGGGTGCGCAGGTCGTGGCTCATGGCGGCCAGGAAGCGGCTCTTGGCCCGGTTGGCCTCTTCCGCCGCCTGGGTGCGCATTTCCAGCTCGCCGGCCAGCCCGTGCAGCGCCTCGTTCTGCGCGGTGAGCTCGGCCGCCTGCTCCTGCAGCTGCGACGACTGCGCCTCCATCTCCACCGACTGCTCCTGCAGCTGCTCGTACTGCTGCTCCAGCTCCGCCTGCTGCTCCTCGAGCTGGTGGTTGGCGGCCTTCAGCTCGCCCGCGAACGCCTCCTGCGAGGCGCCGTAGCGGTTCAGCAGCCGGTTCAGCACCAGCGACACCCCCGCGGTGGCGGCCGCGCCCAGCACGATCATCGCCGTGAGCGCCCTCGAGTTGCGGTCCTCGGTGCGGCCGCGGTCCTCCAGCTCCCTCACCTCGTTGGCCTTCAGCCGTTCCGCCAGCCCGCGTGCCCGGTCCATCGTGGCCTTGCCGCGGCCCGACGCAACGATCAGCCGGGCACCGGCCTCGTCGCCCTGCTGACGCAGCGCGATGGTCTCCTCCAGCTCGTCGAACTTGCGGCCGATCAGGAAGGTCAGGCTGTCCACCCGCGCGCGGGCCAGCGGATTGTCGCTGTCGGTCAGGCGCCGGAGCCCGCGCAGCTCTCCATCCACGGCGCGCTGCGCGGCGCGGAACGGCGCCAGGTAGGCCGGGTTGCCGGTGAGCAGGTAGCCACGCTGGCCGGTCTCGGCGTCGAGCGCGGTGGAAAGGACCGCCTGCAGCGACACGATGGTCTGGTAGCTTTCGGCCACGGCGCGGCGCGAGGCACGCTCGCGGAGCGTTCCCCAGTAGCTGGCCACGCCGAACACCGCCACCAGCAGGGCGGGGGCGAACACCGCGGCAAAGCGCCGCGCGGGCGACAGCCGGATGGGCTGAAGGCTCGGAGGCATCGGGTTCCTCCTCTCAAGCCGGGGAGATGGGCGTGCGGTCGATGGCTTCGAATATCGGAGATAGTGCTCCCGCACGGATCGCGCAACGGTTGCCGGGGGCGCCCCTCGCGAGCATCTTCGGCCGGGCCGCGTCATGAGGCGGGCGGCACTCTACCATCGAACGCGCGGGGTGACCGATGCCGAGGGATGACGGGCGGACGGCGCTGGGGGTGGACGTGGGCGGCACCAAGACCGAGATCGTGCTGGCCGCGCGCGGCGGCCGCGTGATCGCGGAAACGCGCATCCCCACCGAGCCCGGGCACGGCGCGCAAGACACGCTGCGGCGCGCGGCCGAAGCCGCCCGCGCCGCCTTCGGCACGGACTTCGAGAGAGCGGCGACGGTGGGGATCTCGGTGGCGGGGCAGGTGGGGCCGCGCGGGGTGCTGCTGGGCGCGCCCAACCTTCCCGGCTGGCCCGGCGCCGACATCCGCCGCATCGCCGCCGCGGCGTTCGGGGTGCCCGCGCGCGTGGTGAACGACGTGCGCGCCGCCACCTGGGGCGAGTGGCGGCTGGGCGCCGGGCGCGGCGTGCGCGACCTGGTCGTCCTCTTCCTGGGCACCGGCGTGGGCGGCGGCGCGGTGATCGGCGGCACCCTGCTGGAGGGCTCGGGCGGCGTGGGCGGCGAGTTCGGCCATGTCACCGTGGTGGCCGGCGGGCGGGCGTGCACCTGCGGCAGCCTGGGGTGCCTGGAGGCCTACTGCGGCGGCTGGGCCATCGCCGAGCGGGCGCGCGAGGCGGCGCTGGCCGACCGCGCGGCGGGCGCCGCGCTGCTGCGCCTGTCGCTCACCCCCGACCACATCACCGGCGTGACCGTGGCGGCCGCGATGCACGCGGGCGACCCGCTGGCGCGGCGGATCATGGACCAGACCGCCGAGGTGCTGGGCTACGGCGTGGTGGGGCTGGTGAACGCGCTCAACCCGCGCCGGGTGATCATGGGCGGGGGCGTGCTGGACGGCTTTCCCGAGCTGATGGACCGCGCCGCGGCCATCGTCCGCGAGCGCGCCCTTCCCGCCGCCCGCGGCGTGGACTTCGCACGCGCCGGCCTGGCGGACGACGCTCCGGCGCTGGGCGCGGCGGACCTGGCCCTCGCGCGGCTGCGGGCGCGCGGCTGAGCCCGGATCCGGATTAACGGGGTCCGGCCAGCGAGCAGCCGCGGCATCATCTCCACGGGAAGGTTCGTTGATTTGGGACCCAGAGCACCAGAGGACCAGAGCACCAGAGGGCTCGCCGCTGACCCCTCTGGTCCTCTGGTGCTCTGGTGCTCTGGTGCTCCGGGTCAAAGCAACGTCAATCGCCCATCGGAGACGAAGCCGCGGCTGCACGTGCGCCATTTGTTCGACCGGCATGTTCGGTGCGGGCGGGAAAACGCTCCGGCTGGCGCGCGGGCGCCGGCCGCCGAACGCCCGGGGTGGATGATCGATGGATTCGGAGCGGGATGAAGGCGCCGGGGCACAGGCACAAACCGCGGACGGCGACGGCGCCGGCCGCCCGCCAGAAGCCGGCGTGCCCGGCACCGGCGAGATGGCGCGGCGCTTTGGCGAGCACGACTGGGGCGGCACGCCGCTCGGCCCGGTGGAGACATGGCCGGCGAGCCTGCGCACCGCCGCGGCCCTGGTGCTGGGCTCGGGGTTTCCCTCCATCCTGGTGTGGGGCCCCGAGCTGGTGCAGCTCTACAACGACGCCTACACCGGCCTGATCGGCTCCAAGCATCCGGCCGCGTTCGGCGCGCCCACGCATGCCACCTGGCCCGAGATCCGGCACATCCAGGAGCCGATCTTCGCCCGCGTGTTCGCCGGCGAAACGGTCAACATCCGCGAGGCGCACTACCCCCTGGTGCGCAGCGGCCGCGTGGAGGACCTGTACTTCGACGCCTCCTTCGTCCCCGTGCCGCTGGAGGGCGGCGGCGTGGGCGGCTCGCTCAGCACCCTCTTCGACGTGACGGGACGGGTGGCGGCGCGCGGCTTCGGCGCCGAGCGCGACCGGCTCACGCGGCGGGGGGACGACGCGCGCGACCGGGTCACCACCATCCTGGAAAGCATCAGCGACGCCTTCTACGCGGTGGACGGCGGGTTCCGCTTCACCTACGTGAACCGCAAGGCCGAGGAGCTGTGGGAGCGCCGGCGCGACCAGCTGGTGGGGCGGCATTACTGGACCGAGTTCCCCCAGGTGGTGGGGAGCGAATCGTACCAGATGCACCAGCGGGTGATGGCCAGCCGGCGGCCGGAGCGCTTCGAAACCGTATCCCCGGTGCTGGGGCGCTGGATCGACGTGAGCCTTTACCCCGAGGCGGGGGGCGGGCTCTCGTGCTACTTCCGCGACATCACCGAGCGGAAGGCGGCCGAGGCCGAGCGCGACGAGCTGCTCCACGCCGCCCAGCGCGCCCGCGCCGAGGCCGAGGCGGCCAACCACGCCAAGAGCGAGTTCCTGGCGGTGATGAGCCACGAGCTGCGCACGCCGCTCAACGCCATCGGCGGCTACGCCGAGCTGCTGGAGCTGGGGATCCGCGGGCCGGTGACCGACGCGCAGCGGCACGACCTGGGCCGCATCCAGACCAGCCAGCGCCACCTGCTGGGGCTGATCAACGAGGTGCTGAACTACGCCCGGCTGGAGACCGGAAGCGTGCACTACGACATCGGCCCCGTGGCCGTGCGCGAGGTGCTGGCCGCCGCCGAGGGGCTGGTGGCGCCGCAGGTGCGCGCGCGCGGCCTCACGCTCACCGTGCACGCGTGCCCGCCCTCGCTGTGCGTGCTGGCCGACGCCGAGAAGACGCGGCAGATCGTGGTGAACCTCCTTTCCAACGCGGTGAAGTTCACCGACTCGGGCGGCCGGATCGACCTGGCGTGTGGCGCCGGCGAAGAAGGCGTGTGGGTGACGGTGGCCGACACGGGGATCGGCATCGCACCCGAGAAGCAGGCGCCGATCTTCGAGCCCTTCGTGCAGGTGCGCTCCGACCTGACGCGCACGGCCGAGGGCACCGGGCTGGGGCTGGCCATCAGCCGCGACCTGGCCCGCGGGATGGGCGGCGACCTGACGGTGGAGAGCACGCCGGGCGAGGGAAGCACCTTCACCCTCACGCTTCCCCGCGCGGAGCCGGATTGAGGGGGGCTGTAAGCTTGGTGGTGCCGGCAGGCTCCGCATGACCGCAACAGCGGTGAACACGGAGCAGCGGAGAGAAGGGAGTCAGACCGAGAACCGCGACCGTCTCCGTTTGACTCCGCTCTCTCCGCTGCTCCGTGTTCATGCAGTAGAAGCCGACCCTACCCATCCACTTCCGGCGGAACTCCGTGGCGCGAACGGGGTTCACGGTGCGGGCTGGCGGCCCTCGCGGGCTGGTGCTAATCTCTTAGCCTTACGCTCCGGAAAAACCCTACCCTGAAAGGCGCCTCGCACATGAAACGCCTCGTCGTGCCGCTTCTGCTGCTGGCCGCCCCGCTGGCGGCGCAGGAGGTGAGCATCCCCCACACCACCTTCACCCTGAACAACGGGCTGAAGGTGATCGTGGCGGAAGACCACTCCACCCCCGTGGCGGCGGTGAACATCTGGTACAAGGTGGGCTCGGGGTACGAGCGCCCCGGCCGCACCGGCTTCGCCCACCTGTTCGAGCACGTGATGTTCATGGGGAGCAAGCACGTGCCCCAGGGCGTGTTCGACCAGCTGCTGGAGGGCGCCGGCGCCAGCAACAACGGCAGCACCACCACCGACCGCACCAACTACTACGAGATCCTCCCCAGCAACGCCGTTCCGCTGGCGCTGTGGCTGGAGGCCGACCGCATGGGCACCCTCCTCGACTCGCTCACCCAGGGCAAGCTCGACACCCAGCGCGACGTGGTGAAGAACGAGCGCCGCCAGCGCTACGAGAACCAGCCGTACGGGCTGATGTGGGAGATCGCGTACGACGCGCTATATCCCGCCGGGCACCCGTACCACTGGACCACCATCGGCTCCATGACCGACCTGTCGGCCGCCAGCCTGGAAGACGTGAAGGGCTTCTTCCGCAGCTACTACACGCCCAACAACGCCGTGCTCACCGTGGCGGGCGACGTGAACGCCGCCGACGTGCGCCGCTGGGCCGAGCAGTACTTCGGCTGGATCCCCCGCGGCCCCCAGGTCACGCGGCCCACGGTGAACGTGCCGCCGATCCCCGCCACCCGCTACATCACCAGGGAAGACCGGGTCACCCTCCCGCAGCTGACCATGGTGTGGCGCGGCGGCCCGCGCTTCGGCCGCGACGAGGCGGCGCTCGACGCGCTGGCGCAGATCCTGACCGGCGGCAAGAGCAGCCGCCTGTACAAGCGCCTGGTGTACGACCAGCAGGTGGCGCAGAGCACCAGCGCCTTCAACGACGCCAATCGCCTGTCGGGCGATTTCTGGGTGGTGATCCGCGGCAAGCCGGGCACCCAGCTCGACTCGCTGGAGAGCGCGGTGATGGAGGAGATCCAGAAGATCGCCGCCGCCCCGCCCAGCGCCGAGGAGTTGCAGCGCGTGGTGAACGGGATCGAGACCGCCTTCGTGAGCCGGCTGGAGACGGTGCAGAACAAGGCCGACCAGCTGAACGACTACGAGTACTTCGCGGGCGACCCGGGCTTTGCCGGCCGCGACCTGGCCCGCTACCGTGCCCTCACCCCCGCCGACGTGCAGCGGGTGGCGCGCGAGTACCTGCAGGGGAAGAACCACCTCGTCCTCAGCTTCGTGCCGCAGGGTAAGCCGGAGCTTGCAGCCACGGAGAACCGCTGATGAACCGCACCCGAGCCGCAGCGCTGGGCGCCCTTCTGGCCGCGGTCCCCGCGGCCGGCGCCGCGCAGACGTTTCCCACCACGCCGCCGCAGCTGGGCCCCGCGCCGGCCGTGAACCCTCCCGTGCCGGTGCAGCGCACCCTGGCCAACGGGATGAAGGTCCTCTACGTGCGCCAGCCCGAGCTCCCCGTGGTGAGCGCCGTGCTGGTGATCCGCGGCGCCGGCACCACCGAGGACCCGGCCGCCGCCCCCGGGCTGGCGTCGTTCACCGCATCGATGCTGGACGAGGGCGCGGCGGGGAAGAGCTCGCTGCAGATCGCCGATGCGCTCGACCTGCTGGGCGCCGACCTCTCCACCGGCGCCGGGTGGGACGCGGCGCAGGTGAACCTGTACGTGCTGAAGAAGAACTTCCCGGCGGCGCTCGGCATCATGAGCGACGTGGTGCTGCGCCCGGACTTTCCGGCCAACGAGGTGCAGCGCGTGCGCGACGAGCGGGTCACCAACCTGACCCGCGCGAGGGACGAGCCGGGCGCCATCGCCGCCAACGCCTTCCAGGCGCTGGTGTACGGCGCGCAGCACCCGTACGGCCGCTTCGCCACGGTGGAGGCCACCCGCACGCTGGACCGCGACCGGGTGATGGCCTTCCACCACGCCGCCTACCGCCCCGAGAACGCCACGCTGATCCTGGTGGGCGACGTGGACCCCGCGCTGCAGCCGCAGGTGGAGCGGGCGTTCGGCGCGTGGCGGGCGATGGGCGCCGCGCCGGCCATGGAGGGCGCGCTCACCGCGCCGCAGATCGGCGCCACCACCATCTACCTGGTGGACAAGCCCGGCGCGGCGCAGAGCGAGATCCGCATCGGCCACCCCGGCGTGGCCCGCAACACCCCCGACTACTTCGCGCTGCAGGTGCTGAACACGCTGCTGGGCGGCGCCTTCACCAGCCGGCTGAACCTGAACCTGCGCGAAACGCACGGCTGGACCTACGGCGCGCGCAGCGGCTTCAGCATGCGCCAGGCCGAGGGCCCGTTCACCGCGCAGGCCGGTGTGGTGACGGCCAAGACCGACAGCGCGCTGGTGGAGTTCTTCAAGGAGCTCAACCGCATCCGCACCGAGCCGATCCCCGGCGACGAGCTGGAGAAGGCCAAGCGCTACGTGGCGCTGGGCTTCCCGCAGGACTTCGAGACCACGCAGGACGTGGCCGGCCGGCTCAGCGAGCTGGTGACCTACGGGATCGACCCCGGCTTCTTCGGCAGCTACGTCTCGCGCATCATGGCCGTGAGCGGCGACGACGTGAAGCGCGTGGCCAACCAGTACGTGCGCCCCGGCAACTCGGTGGTGGTCGTGGTCGGCGACCGCTCGCAGATCGAGGCGGGGATCCGCGCGCTGAACCTGGCGCCGGTGCAGGTGAAGGACGTGGCCGAGTTCGTCCGCTGACCTCCAGGGGGGACAGCGACAAAATGGGACGGCGGACACTTCCGCCGTTTCCACCTGGCGGCGAGAGGGCCCGGAACCGGTTCCGGGCCCTCTCGTTTTCCCGCGATCGTCTTGCGCGGGAAGAGGATACGGCGCCCCGGCGCAAGTGGCCGGTTACCCAGACCTTACACCCTGCCCGCAGCCCCGTCCGACGAGGGCGCGGCGGAAGGGAAAAGCCCGCCGAACCTCGGGAAACATTTGGACGTACGGCCTTCGGGTCACGTTCCTTGCGCAGTACACGGCTCGCACCTGGCGGCATTTCGCCGCACCCTCCCTCCTTCTCTGGAGCTTCGATGCGCCGCACCACCACCATCCTTCTCGCCGGCCTTTCGATCGTCACCGGCACCACGACCGCCCGGGCGCAGGACGAATGGACCGAGCAGGTGAACACCCTGCTGGGCGCCGCCGCGCAGACCGCCACCAGCCGCGGCCTCAGCCTTACGCACCAGCCGTACATCGGCTCGCTGAACGAGAGCGCCTCCCGCAACCAGACGCTGCAGCTGAGCGCGGGGACCGCGTACCAGATCGTGGGTGTGTGCGACAACGACTGCAGCGACTTCGACCTGCGCCTGTTCGACGCGCGCGGGCGGATGGTGGCCGAGGACGTGCTGGACGACGACACCCCGGTGCTGAGCGTGACGCCGTCGTCGGGCGGCACCTACACCGTACGGGCGATCATGACCTCGTGCAGCGCCGAGCCGTGCCGCTACGGGATCGGGGTGTACGGCGCGCGCGGCTCCTCGTCGCGGGGGATCGTGGGGAACAACAACGGCGGCCGCGGCGGCGACGAGTGGGCGCGGCAGGTGTCGAACCTCCTGGCGCAGGCGTCGCAGATGGCCACCAGCCGGGGGATGCGCGCCACGCACGAGCCCTACATCGGCTCGCTGCGCGCCCGCGGCACGGAGACGCACCGGGTGCAGCTGAACGGCGGCACCTCGTACTCGCTGATCGGGGTGTGCGACAACGACTGCAGCGACCTGGACCTGCGCCTGTTCGACGCCTCGGGCCGCGAGGTGGATTCGGACGTGATGACCGACGACACGCCGGTGGTGAGCGTGACGCCGCGCCGCGCCGGCGTCTACACCGTCCGCGCGATCATGACCGCCTGCAGCAGCGAGCCCTGCCGCTACGGCATCGGCATCTACGGCCGCTGACCGCATCCGGTTCGATCGAGCCGGCGGCATCCAAAGGGCCCGGGAGCGCATCCCGGGCCCTTTGAACTGCGATTCATCCCAGAGGGCCAGAGGAACCAGAGAACTGCGATGAAGTCTCCTCTGGTTCCTCTGGTTCCTCTGGTCCCCTGGTTCCTCCGGGATTGAAGTTGGCGGTGACGGGTCCCGGGAAGATGCCGTCGAATGCGCGCGGACGGGCCGGGTCGCCTTGACTCGCCCCCGCGTGGCGGCCTATTCTACCGCTCTCCCGAGCCTGACCCACACGCATACGGAAGCGGCACCCGGACGATGTACGAAGACAGCCTGGCAAGCGGCAACCTGATGGTCCTGTCGGGCCGCGCCAACCAGCCGCTCTCCGAGCGGGTGGCGGGGCTCCTCGGCTGCGAGCTGGGAGAGGCGACCATCAAGAATTTCGCCGACGGCGAGATCTTCGTCCGCATCGACGACAACGTGCGCGGGCGCGACCTGTACATCATCCAGAGCACCTGCCCGCCCTCGGACAACATCCTGGAGCTGCTCCTGCTGCTCGACGCGGCGCGCCGGGCCAGCGCCGCCCGCATCACCGCGGTGATCCCGTACTTCGGCTATGCCCGGCAGGACCGCAAGGACCAGCCGCGCGTGGCCATCGGCGCCAAGCTGATGGCCAACATGATCGCCGCCGCGGGGGCGAACCGCGTGCTCAGCATCGACTTCCACCAGCACCAGCTGCAGGGGTTCTTCGACATCCCGGTCGACCACCTGTACGCCGCGCCCGTCTTCACGCACTACTTCCGCGAGAAGCACCTGGAGAACCTGGTGGTGATCTCGCCCGACGTGGGGAGCGCCAAGATGGCCCGCGGCTTCGCCAAGCGGCTGGGCGCCAGCATGGGCATCATCGACAAGCGCCGGCCCAGCGCCAACGTGAGCGAGGTGATGAACGTGATCGGCGAGGTGGAGGGGAAGGACTGCCTCCTGTCCGACGACATGATCGACACCGCCGGCACCATGGCGCAGGCCGCCCGGGCGCTGAAGGACCTGGGCGCCCGCGACGTGTACGCCTGCGCCACGCACGCCCTGCTCAGCGGCCCCGCGGTGGAGCGGCTGCGCGACGCGCCGTTCACCGAGATCGTGGTGACCGACACCATCCCGGTGCCCGAACACAAGAAGTGGCCCGAGCTCACGGTGCTCAGCACCGACGAGCTGCTGGCGAAGGCGGTTCGCTACACGCACGTGAACGAATCGGTCAGCTCGCTCTTCGAAGCGGTCTGACATCGTCCGGGCCCGGCGGGGTGTTCCCCGGCCGGGCCTTTAATGTCTCCAGGAACCTGAAAGAGGTGTGACCATGGCAAATGCTACGCTCAAGGCTACGCGCCGCGAAGGCGGCGGCAAGGGCGTTGCCCGCAAGCTGCGCGGCGGCGGCCAGGTGCCGGCCGTCCTGTACGGCCACGGCGACCGCACCGAGTCCCTGGCCGTGGACGCCCACGAGCTGGACCTGCTGCTGCACCACGTGAACCCCGAGAACACGCTGATCGGGCTGGAGATCGACGGCAGCCGCGCCGACGTGCTGATCCGCGAGATCCAGCGCCACCCCTGGCGCCCCGAGGTGCAGCACGTGGACTTCCTGCTGGTGCACGGCGACGAGACGCTCAAGCTCGACATCCCCGTGCGCCTGGTGGGCACCCCCGCGGGCGTGCGCGACGACGGCGGCGTGCTGGACCAGGTGCTGTACGACCTTCACGTGGAGTGCCTGCCGGGGAACATCCCCGACGCCGCCGAGGTGGACATCAGCGCGCTGGGGATCGGTGAGAGCGTGCGGGTGGCCGACATCTCCATCCCCAACGTGACCATCCTGATGGACGGCGACCTTCCGGTCGCGTCGGTGCTGGCGGCCCGCGTGCACGAGGAGGGCGTGGATGCCGCGCTGGCCGAGACCCCGGCCGAGCCCGAGGTGCTGCGCGGCGGCGGCAAGGCCGACGAGGAGTAATCCCCGCTTCGGCACCGCCAGGGCGGCGGTGCCGGCGGAGGGTGAGGGTCACGGGTCGCGGGCGGTTCTTTCTTCACCGGGGGACCGCCCGCGTTTTTTCATCCAGCTCATCCGCGCTTCATCCCCCCTGTCCGCTGATCCCGGCTTGATCGATGGGCGAACTCGACGGCACGGTGGCGGGTGGGTGGCACGCGGGGCGCGTGTGGGAGCGCGTGCGCGGGCTGATTCGATCGGAACGGAAGGGAGGGGGAGACGGCGTGGCGGCGTTGAAGGTGATCGTGGGGCTGGGGAACCCGGGGCGCGAGTACGCGCTCACGCGGCACAACGTGGGTTGGTGGCTGCTGGACGAGATCGCCGGCCGCTGGGCGATCGGACGCTTCCGCGCCGACAAGAACGCCGCCACCGCCACCGGCCGGCTCGACCCCTGGGCCGTGCGGCTGGTGAAGCCGATCACGTTCATGAACCGCAGCGGAAGCGCGCTCCTCCCGTACAAGCGGATGAATGCCATCGACATCACGAAGGACCTTCTGGTGATCGTGGACGACGTGGCGCTGGAGCCGGGAAAGATCCGCTTCCGGCCCAACGGATCGCCCGGCGGCCACAACGGCCTCAAGTCCGTCGAGCAGGCGCTGGCCACGAAGGAGTACCCGCGCCTGCGCATCGGCGTGGGCGCCAAGCCGCCGCAGTGGGACCTGGCCGACTGGGTGCTGAGCCCCATGCCCAAGCGCGACCAGGAGCTGGTCCGCGAGCGCTTCGACGACTGCATCGACGGCATCAAGATGTGGATGGAGCAGGGCATCGAGGCCGCGATGAACCGGTTCAACGGCTAGGCGCGCCCGCGTCCGCGGCCGGGATATCCACCGCGATCCTTCGCCACTATCGCAGACAGGACATCGATGAGCGATTTCACCGACCGTCGCGTTGAGGAGATGGTCGCCCGGCAGGAGGTGGTCGAGGCGATCGACGAGCTGTTCATGGCCACCGACCGGAAGGACTGGGCGGCCGTTCGCGCGGTGCTGGCGCCCGAGGTGATGTTCGACATGTCGTCGGCGGGCGGCGGTCCCGCGGCGGAGATGACGGGTGAGGCGATCGCCGACGGCTGGGCGACGGGCCTGGCGCCGATCGAGCAGGTCCATCACCAGTCCGGCAACCACCGCGTGCGCATGAACGGCGGCACCGCCGAGGCGACGTGCTACGCCGTGGCCTGGCATTACCGTGCCCACCCCTCCGGCCAGAACACGCGAACGTTCGTCGGCAGCTATGACTACGAGTTGCGGCGGATGGACGACCGCTGGCGCATCACCCTGTTCCGCTACCATCTCAAGTTCATCGACGGCAATCGCGAGCTGGAGAAGGACGGCTGACGCCCCGATTGCCCGGCGGCCGCAGCGGCACGATGACGCATGACGCGGCTCCGCGATCATTCGATCACATTTTGTCCCTTTCAAGCTGCTGCCGGCTGGTGAATGGTGGCGCCACGAGGATGAGGACCCCCTGGCCTCGGAGACCGGCTGGAGCATCTGCCTGCCGCGGCTTCATCTCCACCGGCAGGCTGGCGTTGATTTGACCCAGAGCACCAGAGGACCAGAGCACCAGAGGGCTCGCTGCTGACCCTCTGGTCCTCTGGTCCTCTGGTGCTCTGGGTTCATCAACGTTCGCCGCCTTCCTCGCTCCCGCGCCGCCTCCGCGCGAGCCCCCTCCGGTCTCATGCTCAGCCCAGCGCTCATCGAGGCCAAAGTCGAGCTGGGCGCGACCACCCTGCACCCGGGGCGTGTTCCGGCAGCCGCGCGCGAGGATCCATGGCGCCGGATGCGCTACAGCCGGGAGTGTTCGCGGAGCGCCACCAGAACGGTGCGCGGTATCCATCGGTGCCCATGGGGTTCGACGGGAAAACGGGGATGGAAGGGGGACGAGGAGCGCGGGGCTCTTCAGTCCCCTTTTCGCGCCGGTTGAGAGCGTTGGGACGCGGGGTTGAGGGGCTCGGGCCATCGTTGGAGCGCCTGGCCGGGGGGTCGGCCGGGCGGGTGAGCCTTCAACGACCGAGGTGACTGATGGCGATGTTGAGGATGAATGCGCTGGAGCTGCGCGAGCTGGCCGACGCCGCCGCGGGGAGCCGCGGCCCCCGGGGCGAGCCGTTCTACCTGCTCGGCGGGCCCAACCCGAGAATCGTTCGCGGGGTGGTGGGGCAGCCTCCGCCGCCCGACGCCGTGGTCGAGGTCGACACCATCGACGTGACGCCCGACCGGCCCCTGGTCACCTCGCTCCAGCTGAGCGCCAGCGACCGCACCCTCCCGCTGGAGCTGGCGGAGAAGTACGACTCGGTGTTCTGGAGCGAGTCGGCCGTGGAGAAGTTCGTGATTCCCTACTACGCTTCGAAGGTGCTGTGGGAGGCCGGGAAGGTGCTGAACAAGCTCACCTACAACTGGTACCTCTTCCCGGAAGACGACATCCCCGCCGACCCCACGGGGCAGGATCCCGCCGTGCCGGCCGACAGCATCCCGTTCGCGATCGCCCACACGCCCGACTCGGACTATTTCTTCCTGGGCGCGAACGACGCGCGCCGCGATTCTGGCACGGCGAACGGGAACGGCGACGGCACGGACGACGCGAGCAGCGGATCGCGCGTGGCCGAGAGGACGCTGCACCTGATCTTCAGGGACTCCCAGGGGAACGTGTACGCACGCCGGCTGGACCGTCTCCCCGACCCGCCACCGGGGTGGGAACGGCCAGCCCGCTGAACAGCGGGTCGCGGGCGGCGAACGCGCGGTGCGCGGGCCGGCGGGCGAAGGTCCACTCCAGCAGCGCCC
>DASSJS010000092.1:0-10861 GCA_035691085.1 Longimicrobium sp. | reverse complement strand
GAGGTCGGCGTCGCAGGGGTGTGAGGTACGGTGGTACGGAGGTACGGAGGTACGGAGGTACGGAGGTACGGAGGTACGGAGGTACGGAGGTACGGAGGTACGGAGGTACGGAGGTACGGAGGTACGGAGGTACGGAGAGCTGGTGTCGCGCGCTGGCAGGATCACCCCCGCTCACAAAACCCCTGTCGAAATTCGCGCAGAATCGAATTCAGGGGCGGGGGCGCCATTCCCACCCTCGGTCCTGCCGCCTCACACGTTCTGCGCGAAATGGTGACGTGGGTTTTGTTTGGTATATGTTCGGTTATTTGGTGTGAGATGTTCCACGTGGAACATTTCTGAACGTTGCTGGACGAACACCCGGCCGCCGTGTAGATTCCCCCGACCTACCTACCCACCCAGTGCTAGAGGACGGCGTGTCCCGCATCATCGCCATCGCGAACCAGAAGGGCGGCGTCGGCAAGACCACCACGGCCATCAACTTGGGGGCGTGCTTGGCCGTTGCCGAAAAGCGCACGCTGGTGATCGACACCGATCCCCAGGGGAACGCCACCAGCGGCCTCGGGATCGACAAGGACGAGTTGGAGAAGTCGATCTACGACGTGCTGATCGAGGAAGCGCCGATCGACGGCGTCGTTGTGCACAAGGTCCACTTCCCCTTTTTGGACGTGGTCCCCGCCACGCGCGACCTGGTGGGCGCCGAGGTGGAGCTGGTAAACCGGCGCAACCGCGAGACCATCCTGCGCCGCGCCATCGACGCCGTTCGCGACCAGTACGACTTCATCCTGATCGACTGCCCGCCGTCGCTGGGCCTGCTCACGCTGAACACGCTCGCCGCGTCGGACTCGGTGCTGATCCCCATCCAGTGTGAGTTCTACGCGCTGGAAGGCCTGTCGCAGCTGCTCAACACCGTCACCATCGTGCAGAAGAACCTGAACCCCGCGCTGCAGATCGAGGGGGTTCTTCTCACCATGTACGACGGACGGCTCAACCTGTCGCGCCAGGTGGCCGACGAGGCGAAGGAGTACTTCGGACCGAAGGTCTACAAGACCACCATCCCCCGCAACGTCCGCATCGCCGAGGCGCCCAGCTTCGGCAAGCCGATCGTGCTGTACGACATCCTCTCCGTGGGCGCCAAGAGCTACCTGTCGCTGGCGAAGGAGGTGATCGCCAAGCGGCGGACGCGTGGCGCCGGGGCCGATCCCGAGCCGGCGCCCGCGGCGGCGGCCGGGGGAGAGTAGCCGTGTCGACCCGCAAGCCCCGGCTGGGGAAGGGGCTGAGCGCGCTGCTGGGCGAGTTCTCGGCCGAGACCGACCAGGCGATCGCCACCGGCGAGGGGATTCGCGAGGTGGCGACCAGCCGCATCGCCCCCAATCCGTTCCAGCCTCGCCGCGAGTTCGCCCCCGAGCAGCTGGCGGAGCTCGAGGAGTCCATCCGCGTCAACGGCCTGCTGCAGCCGCTGGTGGTGCGCCCCCGCCGCCCCGAGACCCCCGACGGGGCCGATTGGGAGCTGATCGCGGGGGAGCGGCGCTGGCGCGCGGTGCGGCGGCTGGGGTGGTCGCAGGTGCCGGTGGTGGTGCGCGACATCGACGACCGGGCCATGCTGGTGCTGGCCATCGTCGAGAATGTGCAGCGCGCCGGGCTGTCGCCGCTCGAAGAGGCGGCGGGGTACAAGCAGCTGATCGACGAGTTCGGCTTCACCCAGGCCGAGGTGGCCGACAGCGTGGGGCGCGAGCGCTCCACCGTCACCAACCTGCTGCGGCTGCTGGCGCTCCCCGCGTCGGTGCAGCGGATGGTGAACGAGGGGCAGCTCTCCATGGGCCACGCCCGTGCGCTGCTGGGGCTGGAGGACGAGCGCGAGATGGCCGAGGTCGCGCGCCAGGCGGTTGCGGCGGGGATGAGCGTGCGCAGCATCGAGGACCGTGTCCGCCAGCTGCGCCCCGGTGGCGCGGCGCAGCCCGCCCGCTCCACCACCGCCGGCGTGCGCGATGCGGTGGACGACCCTCACGTGCGGCACCTGGAAGCCGAGCTGCAGCGCAAGCTGGGCACCGCGGCGCGCATCCGCCTGGCTGGCGGAAAGAGCGGGCGCATCGAGATCCCGTTCTACAACGCCGACGACTTCGACCGGGTGCTGGAGCTGATCCTGGGTGGCGAGGCGGAGCGGGAGTGACGTGCGAGGGGGGCGGATGACGGAGCCGGGCAGGCGCGCGTGGGCGCGGATCCGCGAGTGCGTGGGCACCCCAACGGTGCCGCGCACTTTCGTGTATTCTATCCGGGGCCGCGCCGGCTGCCCTTCCCACGCGTGCGAGGCCGGCCATGGCGCGTGACGAGAAGACGCGCGACGAGCGGCGGATGACCTTCGTGGTGATCCCGCACGGCGGGTCCACCGACCTGAGCACCCGCAGCTACGAGATCAGCTACCGCCGGCTGCGCGCGCTGGCGATCGCCGCCACGGTGGCGGTGGCGCTGGTGTTCCTGATGGCGGCGAGCTGGGTGTGGGTGGCGGCGCAGGCGGCACGCGTCCCCGTGCTGCGGCGCGAGGTGGCCGAGCTGCAGCAGGAGCGGCAGGAGCGCGAGCGGCTGGCCCGCACGCTGGCCCGCATGCAGGCCACCTACGAGCAGATCCGCGTGATGCTGAAGGGGGAGCTGCCCCCGCTGGACAGCATCGAGGCCCGCACCAACGCCGCCGGTGGGTACGTGGGCGGCGACTCCACCGCGCCGCCGCCCAACCCGGCGGCCACCGACACCGCGCCGCCCGACAGCGCGGCCACGGGCGGCGGCGAGCCCGCGGCCATGGCCGCGCCCGACGCGGAGGCGTTTTTCACCTGGCGCTCATGAGGGCGTCCGTGGGGTGAGCGGTTCCTTCGCGTGTTCCTGACAGGATGCCTGTCCGCGAATCTCTCTCCCGGACGTTCACCGTTGCTAGCCGCTTTCCCCCTCGCAGGTGTGGCTGCCACCGCCGCATGGTGCGCCGCCGCCTGCTCCTCTGTCCCATACGGTTCGGAACATGCCCTATCTTGGAGCCCTGATCAGTGATCCCCTTGCCGCGTCGGACGGGGATGCGTGGGTGCGCGTGGACCTGGCGCACCCCGAGTTTCGCGTGTGGATGAACGGCGCCGCGGTGACGCTCGCCACCGCGGGCGAGGTGGTGGACCTGAACGCCACCGTCACCGCGCACATCGGCGCCACCACCAACGTGCACGGGATCGCGGATACCTCCGCGCTGGTCACCACGCCCGCGATGACCACGGCGATCGCCACGGCGGTGGATGCGCACAACGCGGCGACCACCAACGTGCACGGGATCGCCGACACGACCGAGCTGGTCACCACGCCCGCGATGACGACGGCGATAGCCACGGCGGTGGATGCGCACAGCGCCGTGACCACGAACGTGCACGGGATTGCCGACACGGCCGAGCTGGTGACCAACGCGGGGCTGCAAACCGCGCTGGACACGCACAGCGCCGTGACCACCAACGTGCACGGGATCGCGGATACGGCGGAGCTGGTGACCAACGCGGGGCTGCAAACCGCGCTGGACACGCACAGCGCCGTGACCACGAACGTGCACGGCATTGCCGACACGGCGGAGCTGGTGACCACGCCCGCGATGGACGCGGCCCTGACGGCCGCGGTAAACGCATACAATGCCGTGACCACGAACGTGCATGGGATTGCCGACACAGCCGAGCTGGTGACCGGTACCGAGATGAACACGGCTGTTGCCACCGCGCTGGATGAGCATAACATCACGACCGCCGGCGTCCACGGGATTGTGGACGTGACGGACCTGGTGACCACCGGTCTGATGCAGACCGCCATCAACGCGGCGGTGGGTGGCCACAAGAACGCCACCAATTCCGTCCACGGGATCACCGACACGACGCTGCTGGTGACCACCCCTGCGATGGACACGGCGATCGCAGCCGTGGTGGACGCGCACAACGCCGCCGCCGAGGGCGTTCACGGCCTTCCCGCCACGTCGAGCGTGGTCGGGTATGACACGGTGGAGCGCATGGTAACGCTTCCCGACGGCGGGAACATCGTGCTCACGCCCGACGCCGGCGAGGGCGGGAACATCACGGCCGCCGGCGGGGAGTTCTCGGAGCTGCTGGTGTCGAACACGGTGCAGATGAACGCGGGGGCGCACATCAGCGACGAGGGGCAGGGCTTCACCTGGGCGACGGGGCCGGGGTACGGGAAGTACCGCCAGTTCGTGGGGCACCTGACGCCCACCAACCCGCTTTATCCCGAGACCGACTGGCAGTACCGGATCGGCTCGTACAACTGGCTGTGGGACAAGACCACGGGTGGGTCGGTAAAGGATGTGCCGGGTGACGCGGCGTTCCAGATGGTGTTCGAGTCGAGCTGGGAGAACCTGTTCGAGTGGAACTTCGACCTGAGCACCCGGAGCGACAACCTGGGGCACCGCCGTCTGGGGTTCTTCTACAACAAGGATACCGCGTCGGCGTTGTGGCAGCTCTCCACCACCGACGGCATCGCCCTGAACCTGGGCGGCGGCGACGAAGCGCAGCTCTCGTGGCAGTCGACCACCGCGGTGAGCAAGACGATGCTGATGCAGGCGAAGTCGAACAACAACGCACACGCGGTGGTGCGGGCGGTGAACGGAGCGGGGAACTACCTGGCGTCGCAGATCTCGGGTGCCACCACCAACGGCAGCAACTACGCCGGGCTGGGTGACGTGAACGTGGCGCTGCTGCATTCCAACGTCCCGATGCTGGTGGGGCCGTTCACGGCGAGCGCCCTCAACCTGATGACAGCCGGCACCCTGCGCGGCGGCATCACTTCGGGAGGCGTGTGGTGCCTGGGGAGCATGGCCACCACCGACGCGGCCGCGGGCGAGCTGGTGCTGCAGGCGGGGAAGCGGATCACTTCGCGCACCAGCAACGCCGCGGTGAGCGCGCCGCTGATCGGGCTGGACACCTCGGACCGGACCGCGCTGTACCTGCAGAGCAAGCCGCTGAACCTGCAGAGCCCCTCCACCGCCACCACGGCGGGCGCGGCACTGGGCTACATCAAGGCGGTGATCGGCGGCACCACGGTGAAGATCCCGTACTTCGCGGACGTGTAAGGCCGCAGGCGGGGCAGGCGTCCGGTCCGATTGGCCATACAGCAACACGAACTCTCAACCAGGATGCGGTGATATGAAGCTCGACAACGAACAGCAGCGGCAGATTCTGCTGGCGGCCCTGGATGCCCTGGCGGTGTCGGGGCGGGTGCAGCGGCGCGCCGTGGTGGCCGTTGACCTCGCGGTGGAGATGGCGCAGATCGAGGCGCCCGAGATCTCCACCCCCGCTCCGATCCGCGCGATGGCCGCGGACTGAACGGGCGGCGGAACCCCGCGCTTCACCCGCACGAGTGGCGGTGGAGCGCGGGGTTCCGCATTTTGGGGAGATCCGCTTTCAGGGCGGCCGGGTGCGTGCGCGCCATCACGGTGCGCGGCAAGACGGTGGAGAGAGGAGGATGGCGATGTTCGGTGGCAAAAAGGAGGGGGGAGCGAACGTGGCGCGAGACAAGGGCACACCCGCACCGCGAGGGGTCAACGAGAGCTCGATGTCGCTGATCGGGCCGGGGATGCGGATCGTGGGCGACCTGATCACCGAGGGCACCGTGCGCGTGGAGGGGCGGATCGAGGGCACCATCCGCGCCGGGAAGGCCGTGGTGATCGGGAAGGAGGGCGAGGTGGTGGGCGACATCCAGACCCAGGACGCGGTGATCGGCGGGCGGGTGCAGGGGACCGTGATCGCCGAAAGCAGGCTGGAGCTGCAGGCCACCGCGCGCATCGAGGGGCAGATCTCGTCGCGCGCGCAGCACCTGGTGCTGGAGGAGGGGTGCCGCTTCAACGGCCAGGTGCAGATGCTGGGCGACGAGGCACAACGCGCGCTCCCCGCCAGCACCGGGGGCGATACTCCACAGAACTCCTGAGAGTTTTCCACATAGGTCCGGGTGTACCCATCCCTCTGCGCTGCATGGGGTTGGCGTTTTCCACAGCCCCGGCCCTGGGTTTTCCACCCGAGTTTTCCACGTGTTTGTGGGAAGCGCCCGCACCTTTGAGTCTCCATGCGGCTTTCGGAGCTGACGAGCTACCTGGACACCTACCTGCGGGTGGGTGAAGTGCCCGACTGGAGCGGCGCGCTGAATGGCCTTCAGGTTGATTCGCCGCGCGCGGTGAGGCGCATTGCGTGCTCGGTGGATGCGGCGCAGGCGTGCATCGACCAGGCGGTGGCGTGGGGCGCCGACCTGCTGCTGGTGCACCACGGGCTGTTCTGGGACGGCAACGTGCCGGTGACCGGCCGCCGCTACCGGCGGCTGAAGGCGATCCTGGCGGCGGACCTGGCCGTGTATGCCGCGCACCTCCCGCTGGACGTGCACCCCGAGGTGGGGAACAACGCGGTGCTGGCGCGCGAGCTGGGGATGGAGCCGCGGGGAAGCTTCGGCGCGTACAAGGGGATGCCGGTGGGGGTCTGGGGCGAGCTGGACGTGAGCCGCGACGAGCTGCACGCGCGCGCCCAGGCCGCCCTGGGCGGGCCGGTGCAGCTGGTTCCCGGCGGGCCGGAGCGCATCCGCCGCGCCGGCGTGATCACCGGCGGCGGCGCGGACGAGATCGCGGCCGCGGTGGCCGCGGGGCTGGACGCGTTCGTGACCGGCGAGGCGCGGCACCACAACTTCTTCGACGCCGAGGAGGGGGGAATCAACCTGCTGCTGGGCGGGCACTACGCCACCGAGACGTGGGGGGTGCGCGCGCTGGCCGCGCACCTGGCCGACCGGTTCGGGCTGGAGTGGACGTTCATCGACCATCCCACGGGGCTGTAGGCCGCGATGCCGTCTTCCCTTTCCTCCTCCCCTCCGCCCCGGTCGCGGCTGCAGCTGTGGCTTCGCTGGGTGTGGCTGGGCGTGGGCGTGCTGGTGCTGGTGCTGCTGGTGTGGGCCGTGGTTTTCATGATCCACGAGTCGGCGGGCGGCGGTGGGCCGGCCGGGGCCGACAGCGCGCGGAGCGGCTCGGTACGCTCGGTGGAGCCGCTCCGGTACGATCCGCCGGAGCGGGTTGGGGGCTCGGCCACGCGCATCGTGCAGATCCGCCGCGGGAGCGGGTACCGCTACTCGTCGCGCGCGCTGTCGAGCGCGGCGGCGAGCGCGGTCTCGGGCGAGGGGCCCGCGGTGAACGTGATCTTCCTTTCCGGCGACAGCGCGCGGCTGCTGCTGAACCGGCCGGCGTACATCCGCGACGTGAGCTATCCCGGCGCACGGGACGTGGCCGAGGGCGACAGCCTGCGCTGGGTCGTGTACGAGATGGCGGTGGACGACGCCGACAGGAACGGCGTGGTGGATGAATCCGACCCGCTCAGCCTGTACGTAACGGACCTGGAGGGGCGTGGGCTGCGCCGGGTGCTTCCGCCGGGGTACGAGTTGCGCGGATGGGCTTCGCAGCCGGGCGGCACGCTGGTGGTAACCGCCGTGCGTCTTACCTCTGGCGGCCGGGCCATGCCGGAACGCGCGTTCGTGGTGGACGCCGCGGGCGCGGTGCGGCCGTACGCCGCGCTCGACTCGGCGGTGGACGCGGCGGCGCGGATCGTGGCGAAACCTTGAGACTAGGGGTGTACATGGCCAAGGCGACCTGGAACGGCGAGACCATCGCCGAGAGCGACGTTTTCGAGATCGTGGAAGGGAACGTGTACTTCCCGCGCGAGGCCGTTCGCGACGAGGTGCTTCGCGACAGCCCCACGCATACCATCTGCCCGTGGAAGGGGACGGCCAGCTACTACACGGTGGTGGTGAACGGGAAGGAGAACCCCGACGCGGCGTGGTACTATCCGGAGCCCAAGCCCGCGGCGGCGAACATCACGGGTAAGGTGGCGTTCTGGCGCGGCGTTGAAGTGCAGCGGTAGACGCCCCTCCAACTCGAAATGAGAAGCGGCGGCGCATCTGACGTGGATGCGCCGCCGCTTCGCTCATATCTTCCAGTTCGTTGGCTGGGCCAAACGTTCTGTGGCCCGGCCCGCTGACCGGCGGCTGAAGCCGCAGCAACAACTACGAGAAGCCTCGCAAACTGCGCGAGGCTCCAACAGCTTGGCAGGACTCGCGTGACTACTTTCATCCTGTATGATCGCGCAGCCGATGACGTGGCTGGGAGTGGTGCAGATCCCGATCTGGAGTCAAAGATCGAGCTGCGGATCGGCGGTCGGGGAATAGCGGGCGATGTAGTCCTTCACGCGAACCTTGCGGGCGGTGTTGGCGGACGACATGTAGCGGACCACGCCGAAGACCGGGCGCTCGGGGCCCCACGGGCGGTCGTAGCGGCCCAGGCACCAGAAGATGCTGCTCACCGAGTTGGGATTGCGGCCGTCCAGCGCCCATTTGTTGTTCAGGTGCAGCATCCACTCCACCGCCTGCCGCGCATCGCGCGTCCATTCCAGGAACCGCTTTCCCCAGATCATCCGCAGGTAGTTGTGGATGCGGCCCTCGGCGCGAAGCTGGCCCTGCGTGGCGTTCCACAGCTCGTCGTATGACTGCCCCGCGTCGAGCTGCTCCAGCGTGAGCAGGTCGCGGTCGTCGCCCGCGTGCTTTTCGAGCGAGGCGCGCGCCCAGGCGGGGAGCGTGTCGTACTGGTCGTGCCGGGGCAGGTGGACGGCGGTGTTGTAGGCCACCTCGCGCCACGTCACCAGCTGGTCCAGGAACGCCTCGGCGTTGCGGTCCATCCCCCACCACCCCTCGCGGGCGCCGGTGGGCTTCAGCGCCAGCCGCTCGGGCGTCCACGCCTGCGCACGCGCGACGGCATCGAACACCTCGTGCGCGCTCACGAAGCCCCAGTGCAGGTACGGTGACAACCCGCTGGCGGCGTCGGCCTCGGGCTGGTTCCGCTCGTCGACGTAATGCGGCAGGCGGCCGGTGATGAAGCTGCGGAGCACCTTCTCCGCGTGCGCGGGGCCGCCGCGGAAGCCGACGGCGGGGACCGCGTGGTCGATGGGGAGCGCGGCGAGCGTGCCCGGCTCCCGGCGCAGCAGCGCGGCCGTGGCGGCGGGCCAGCGGCGGGTGACATCCGCGGGGAGATGCGCGGTGGGGAGGCCGGAGAGCCGGGCGACCGGGTTGGGCTCGGGCGCGTCCACCAGGTGCTCGGGAAGGTGCGCGTGGAGGAAGCGGCGGAAGTGGAAGGCGGTGACGTGCGCCTTCTCGGTCGCGCGGAGCGGGAGAAGGCCGTTGCCGTCGATCGATTCCAGGCGCACGGGCAGCTTGCGCCCCGCGGCCGCCACCATGCGAGGGTGGATGAACTCGGGAAAGTCGTCGGTCACCACCACGCAGGCGCGTTGGGCCAGCGCCTCGAGCAGCCCCTTCCCCGCCCCGGGCGCGGGCTCCACGTACGGATGGTGGCGCACGCCGGCTTTCGCGAACGCGGCGGCGTTGTCGGCCATGCCGTCGATGGCGAAGGCGTGGAAGCGGTCGCTGGCCCACGGATAGTCGCAGCGGATGGCCTCGAGCACCACCAGCGGCTTCCGCAGCTCCACGCACCAGTCCACGGCGCGCTGCAGGGCAAAGTTCCAGCGCGTGCGCCGCGCGGCGATCATCCAGTAGACCACGTACTCGCCATCGCCGCGCACGGGCGCGCCGTTCACGGCCGTGATGCGCAGCGGCGGCACGCTGGAGCGCGGTTCCGTCACGGCTAGAAGTGGTCGCGGATGATGCGGTGGGCCAGGTAGATGCCCACGCCGGTGCCCACGGCGCTCAGCACCACCGCGCCCATGATGCCCATGCGCTCACCCACCGCCCAGCCGAGCCACCCGCCCACCGTGGCGCCGATCAACCAGAAGAGCTTTTCCATGCGGAGGTGTGTTTCGAAGCGAAGCGGGCGCGCGCCGGCCGGTGGGCGCCGGGCGGCTTGCGCGTGACAAGCAGCGAGGAATCCCGCAGAGTACGGCCATCGTCCGGCGTAGACAAGCCGGAGTGGAAAGGTTGCGCGCGAATGCGGGATCCAAACACCTTATCCGTCACGATCGTTGCGGATGACCGCGGCCTCAGGCTCACCCGTGATGCACGTGGCGCTGAAAGAGCCCGCGGTGTACCGGCGGACGAAGCATGCCACGACACCAGCCGTCGCCCGGCCGTTCGGCGGCGGACTTTCTCCTCACCACGCGAAGGAGGGGGACCCATGAAGAAGCTGTCGCTCACCCTTGACCAGCTGGAAGTGGATACGTTCGTCGCCGGGCCCGCCGGGATATCGCCCGGCACGGTGCGCGGGCACGATACCATCCCCGAGCCCATCCCCGGCGAGGAGATGGAGGAAGTGGCGAAGAGCTGGGACACCATGTGCTACCAGACCATCTGCTTCACCTGCGACCGCACCTGCCCCACCAACCCGACGGGCTGCTTCACGGGTAGCGCTCCCAAGTGCTGCGTCTGAGTTCCCGGCTTTCGGCGGGAGATTCAGGCGACGGGGAGCGCGGCTCGCATCGTTGGTTGGAAAGATACGATCAAAACGAAGGCGCCGGATTGCTCCGGCGCCTTGTCATTCGATCATCCGTACCCTCAGGCCGGGTGGCCGAGGGATTCGCGCCAGCGCATCAGGCGCGGGGCGGCGCTGCCGGCCGTTTGCGCGGGGCGATAGGCAGACAGGGAGACGAGCGGCGGGCGCTTGAACGAGCGCCAGCGGCCCATCCCCACCTGGTCGCCCACGTCACGCGAAAGGGTGTGCAGGCGCGTGCGGGCGTGGTCCTGCTGCGGCGCGCTGCCCCACGCCAGCGCCACCTGCAGCGCCTCGCGCGCGGCGGCGGCGTCACCCAGCGCCAGCGCCACGCCGGAGAGCTCGTGGGCCACGCGGGCGCGGTCCACGGCGTCGGTGTAGCGGGTG
>DASSJS010000091.1:0-31793 GCA_035691085.1 Longimicrobium sp. | reverse complement strand
CTCCAGATCAGCGACGGGGCGAGCGCCGAGGCGTGCCTGGCCGGCCTGCGTGGCGTGCCCGGGCTGGTGGAGGCGCTGGAAGAGGCCGAGCTGTTCCAGGCCGATGACATGGGCGTGACCGTGGCCGCCGCCGAGCTGCTGCTGGAGGGCCTGGCCGCGCACCGCAAGATCTCGCGCGCCGACACCGGCACCTACTCGCGCGCCAAGCCCGAGCGGCCGTCGAAGGGGAAGGGTGGCGGTGGCGGGTTCAGCTTTGGGGGAAGCGACATGTTCTAGCGCGGGCGTATGCACGGCTGAACAGGTGCGCCAGTGCGTGAGTGCGCGAGTGCGTTTGGGCTCTCGCGCGATTCCAACGCACTCGCGCACTCACGCACTCACGCACCTGTTCGCGGTCTCTCCGCGGCGCGCCGGCACCCGTGATCCCCCTCGACGCCCGCCGCGCGCGCCGCGAAATTGAAACTCACCGGCCCCCACTGCGTATCAAACCTCAGCGCAGCACCCGCGGCACACACAAGGAGCGGACCGATGTTCGAACTGATCGCACTGGGCGCGGCCACCGTGTCGGCCGTTTATGGATACGTGCAGGCCCGCTCGTTCACCCGCAAGAAGCTGCGGTTCGTGGACTCGGCGCAGAGCAGCGTGGCGCCGGTGGTGGCCGGCGCGGGCGCGGCGGTGCTGGGCGGCGTGGCCGTGGCGCTGCTCCCCATCGTGGGCGCGGGAACGGCCATCCTCTTCGGCATCGGGGTGGGCGCCGGCGTGGCCTCGGGCCAGAGCGACATCAAGCACCACCGCCTGAACCCGTAACCGCGGCACGGACCTGAACGCGAACGGCGCCTGCTCCTTCCATCGGAGCAGGCGCCGTTTTCTCGCGCCCTTACCAGCCCGCGGCGTCAGCCACACGCTGCAAAGCCTGAATACGATCCGTGGCGGCTCGGGCACCCCCTCCGCGATCCGCCACGGCAGCCGACGAAACAGCCTCGCGCGGTTTGCGAGGCTTCCCGTAGTTGTTGCTGCGGCTTCAGCCGCCGGTCAGCGATCTATTCGACGCGCCTGACAGCGCGGGCACGGCTCACGGTGTCTGCGCGTAATCCCACTGCACCACGCAGAACGAAGGCACCGTCAGCCGTTCGTCGCCCACGTAGAGCGCGGAGCGGAGCCAGTCTTCCTGGTCGGTGGAGAGCGAGCCGGGCTTGGCCGATCCCTTCTTGCACTGGAAGAACGCGAACTCGTTGCCGCGCCAGGCGAACACGTCCCAGCAGCCGGCGTAGCGGGCGGGGCGGTTCATGGTGGCCACGCGGGCCAGCAGCTGCCGCGGCTCCGGGTCTTCCAGCACGCGGTTGCGCTGCTCCTGGCGAGGCACGTCGCGCCACTCGGTCAGGTACTTCCACACCTCGCCCTTCCCGCTCCAGGTGTTCACCCAGCGGCCCGTCCACCCGTCCTTCTCCAGCAGCCGCAGCACGGCCAGCTCGGCGAACAGGTGCTCGCCGTCCAGCTCCACCATCCCCGCCGCCTTCTTCGCGAAATCATCCACGAACCGCGCGCCCGTCCACCGCGGGAGGCGCATGAACACGCCCGCCACGTCGCTCACGATGCGGCCGGTGGGAAGATGGATCGGCGTCTTGAGCGGGATGCGCAGGTCGGCGCGCTCCACGAGCGGCGCCAGCGCGGAGAGCCACGCGGGCGCCTCGGCGGGATCGGGTGTCATCGACCGATGGATCGGGGTGAACGAAAAAGCCTCGCGACGGACCGCCCTGTCCGCCGCGAGGAATGTAGCGGCCATCGGCGTCCGGTGCCCCGGCTATCCGCCGCGCTTCAGCCGCCGGATGGCCCGGTGCTCGGCGCGGTGCAGGCGCTCGCGCCGGCGGGCGTCACCGCGCTTTTCGCCGGGGAAGCGCACATCCAGCTCCACGCCGCCCATGATGGCCACCCCGCCGATGCGCAGCACGGGCGCGTTCGGGTCGGCGGGCACGTCGGCCGAGCCGCTGTGCGCGAAGCCGCCCATCAGCCCCATCCCGTTGGTCTCCACGTGCACGCCGGGCGGAACGATGATCTCGATCCCGCCCATCATGGCGAAGCAGGTGACCTCGGTAAGGCCGGGGGCAAAGCGCGCCTCGCGGAAATCCAGCTCCACTCCGCCCATCACGGCGATCACGTTCAGCTGCCGGGGCGGCGTCCACCCGCCCTTGCGCTCGGCGGCGCCCATCACGGCCACCACCACCTGCCGGTCGGCCACCATGTCCGGCCGCGCCATGGCCACGGTCGTGGAGGCGGCCGGGGCGGCGGCCGATTCGGTGGGCAGGTCGGCCACCAGCGCGTTCAGCTCCACCACGCTGGTGGCGGCGAACGCCTGGCCAAGGCGCTGCTCCAGCAGCTCGTCGGTCAGGTTCTCGGCCGCGTACTGCGCGCAGAGCTGGTCCACGATGCGTTGCCGCGTCTGCTCCAGCGGTACGGGCTTGAGGGTTGGGTCGCTCATGGCGGTGTTGAACGGAATCGGCCGGGCAAAGGTTTCGCCTACAGCGCAACGTACCGTCCACCGCGGGGCGGGGCAACGAAGGGTGCGCGGGCGGTGGGGTGTCTTTGAACTACAGGGAACAGGGAATTAGGGAACAGGGAACAGCCAGCGAGGGGCCGGTGGCTCGCCTTTGTCGGGAGCGAGTCTGGGGTCGGAGGTCGGGGACTGTGGCAGGCGGATTTGATCGCGATTCCTTGGGTTGCGCCAGCCGAGTCTGCGCGGGTGCTCGTTCCACGGTTCGGATCGGAATCCGCAAGGTGCGGTACCGCAGGGTGTTGGGAGATTCGCTGCCGGCCGGCGCCCGGGATCGGGATCGGCTGCGGCAATCTTAATGCAACCTTCCGCCCCTGTCGCGTGTCCTACCCAGTGCGCGGCGGATGATGCGCCAACCGGAGGGAACGCGGGAGATGCGGTACGGCAGGAAGATGGGACCGGCCGCGGCGCTGGGGCTGGTGATGGTGGCCGGCGCGCTGGCCCCGGCGGGCGAGCCCCGCAGCTACAGCGGGCACTACACCGTGCGGTGGGAAGAGCAGTCGTTCACCCCCTGCGGCGGCCGCGAGAAGTGGTGGGTGAGCGATCCCGGCCCGCTGATGGCCCGTTATCGCGAGGTGATGAGGGAGAGTGACTACGGCTCCGTCTACGTCACCGTGCGCGCCGAGGTCACCGATCGGGGGATGTACGGCCACCTGGGGATGTTTCCCCGCGCCATGGCCGTGCGCGAGGTGGTGAACGCCCGCGCGGCAGGCGAAAACGACTGCCGCGAGCGCGAGGCCGAGTAGGGCGGGCCGGGTGCCGGGGTGAGCAGGGTTCCGTCGTTGGGCGGGCGCTGGAGGGTCGTTCTCCCGGCGCGGAATCCTCTCCCCCGGCATTCGCTCCGTGGCCACGCGCTCATCGTGTGCTAATCCCGCTTCCGTCACACCCGGCGGCATCCAGTCGTTCACCCATACCGTACCACGCCACCGCCCACCGGGCCGGCACCGCCATGCGTTCGCTCAAGACCCTGCTTCTTCTGCCCCTGTTGGCCGCCCTGGCGGCGTGTGGCGACAACGCCACCGCGCCCACCGACCAGGACCTGCTGGGCACCTGGAGCATCGAGCCCACACCCGCCCTGCTCCCCGACGGCGGCATCCGCCAGATGACGGTGCAGTTCGGCTCCGACGGCGGCTACACGCTCGAGACGGCCACCTACGCCCCGGGGATCGGGGTGCGCCAGCAGCTCAGCTACGGCAAGTCGGTGGGAAGCGTGACGGCCGCCGGCGGCGCGCTTCGCTTTCACCCCGCGGGCGCGGTGTCGCTCGGCCGCACCCAGGCCATCGCCGCGAACGCGAGCGCCGACGGGTTGAACTGGGGCCTGCGGCAGCCGGTGACGTACCAGGTGGTGGGCAATCACCTGGTGCTGCACCTTCCCGCCCCGTCGCTGGCCCCCGTCGTTCTGACTCGCCAGGGCTACTGATCGGGATGCGGCATATTCCAGCGGTGTGACGCGGCGCGGCTGAAACAGGTGCGCCAGTGCGTGAGTGCGCGAGTGCGTTCTTCTCTCGAGGCGGATTGAACGCACTGGCGCACTTCCGCACTCACGCACCTGTTCGCACCCAGCACCCAGCACCCAGCACCCAGCACCCAGCACCCAGCACTTCCAGATGCGTTCGCCGGCGGCCTCGCGGCCCGCCCGCGGACGCTCTATCTTTTTCACCCGCAACGCCGTTCTCATCCCAACCAACGCCACCGCAGCCGGGCAGTTGATAGATGCCGGAGATCCCCGAGCAGGAGCGCCTGCGCCGCCGCAGGAACGTGGTGCTGATGCTGGTGCTGGCCGCCGCCACCATCCTGGTGGGGCTCACGCCCACCTTCTGCACCTACGTGGAGCAGCCGCAGGAATACTGGAAGAGCTACGCGCAGGCGCCGCGCGCCGGCCGCGACGTGCTGCCGCCGCAGGTGCCGCCCAGCGCCACCGAGATCCACACCCGCCGCGACGACCGCGGCCGCCGCCGCTGGGTGCGCTTCACCTTCAACCCGGCCGACAAGCCCCGCATCACCGCCGGGCTGCGGCGCCTGACCCTGAACGAGGCGCGCGCGGTGCAGATCGACGGCCCCACCTTCTCCCCCTGGTGGACCCTCAACCAGCGCACCATGCTGGGCCGGGCGGGGAACCGGGTGGAGGCGTACGAGGTGCCCGGCACCCCGCGCGCCTGGCTGTTCATCGACCCCGCCAGCAACGCCGGCTTCTACTGGAGCGTCGGGGGATAGCGCCGCCGGCCACCCGAAAGCCGAAGCAATCTTGACCGAGCGAGAATCTCCGGGTATATTATTTGTTCTGTAATGACTTGCTGATGTAGAAGCCGCGCCAAAGGAAGGAGGTCACATGGTGAACGGCCGAGCGCCCTCCGGCAGCTACGCGGCGGCGTCCGCGCGGGAGGCAAAGGAGACGATCTGTGACCTGATCGCGGCCGCGGGAGGAGTTCTGCACGGCAAGGTGCGGCTGCACAAGGCGTTCTATTTCGCTCACCTGTTCTATTTCGGGGATGGCAAGGGGATCCTGACCGATCATCCCATCGTGCGTCTCCCACAGGGTCCATTCATCGACCACGGCGAACGGCTGATCGACGAGCTGCGGCGTGAAGGCGTGCTGACGATCGCAAGCGCTCCCGTGGGACCGTTCCAGGAAACCGTCTACAAGCTGGAAGCTCCGCGGGCCGTCGATCCCGAGACCGCACGCGGGCGCGCGATCCTCCGGGCGGTCGAGCTGGTGGCCAACCGCAGCGCCGCCGAGCTGTCGGAGCTGACGCACGAGCACAGCATCAGCTGGCAGAACACCGAGAACGGCCGGGAGATGGACATCTACCTCGACCTTCTCAGCGACGACGTCCTGGCTACCATGCGACGGGAGATCGCGGAACTCCGGGGCGGCGAGGTATAACGCGTGAGCGCCGATGCCTTCGCCAAGAAACTGTATCTGTACCTGCTCGCCGCTGACTGTCATAACCCCGAACTTCGGCGCCTCGGATGGTTTGAGTTCATCCGGTTCGATCTTCCTGACGTGTCCGATGCACGGGTCTTTGGCGCCATCGCACTCCATCGCCTCCTGATTGACAGCGACGGACAGCAGATCAACCACGACGATCGAATCGTCTACGCGACGCTGGCATTCGTCCGCGCCGAGCGTGGTGGTGCGCTGCCGACGGCCGTTTCGAGGGAACTGCTGCGCCTCCTTGCGAACGCTCCCGTGGTGGCGGAGACCCTCGTAGAGTGGTTCACACGCACCTTCCCGTAGCCCTGTCGGGGAAGGCGCAACGAAGCCCCTCTCCCGGAACCTCGGGAGAGGGGCTTCGCGGCGTCAGGCCGTCAGCCGGCCGTCAGCGGTGCGGCGTCAGACGCCGTAGCGGCGGCGGGCTTCCTGGTCCTCGGCGCTGCACTGGTTGCGCACCTGCAGCTGGTAGCGCAGGTCCAGCGGGCGCTGGCGGGCAAGGTCGCGGCAGCGCAGGTCGTGATCGCGCTTCCAGGCGTTGTACGAGTCACGGTTGGTGCCGTTGTACGTGCCGGTGCGGTTGCCATAGCGGTCGTACGTGCCGGTGCGGCTGCCGTAGCGATCGGAGGTCCCCGTGCGGTTGCCGTAGCGGTCGTAGGTCACGCCGCCGTTGTAGCGCGGGTCGTACCGGCGGTCGTAGCGGTAGTTGCCGCGGCCGCAGTTCTCCACCGTGTTGTGCGGGTTCCCGCGGCCGATGCACCACCCCGGCGGCACGCGGCGCTCCAGCCGGCGGTCGCTGCGGCTCGACGTGCTGTTGCGGTAGCGGCGGTCGTCCGAGCGGTCGTGATCGTCGTCGCGGTCACGGTCGCGGTCGCGGTTGCCGTGCACTTCGCCGCTCTGGTGCTTGCCGTTCCCGTGCCCGTGACCATGGCCACCCTTCTGCGCCAGCGCCGGCTGGGCCGACAGCGCGGCCGCCACAACCAGGGCCAGGGGGAAAGCGAGTTTCTTCATCTGTTACTCCTTGATTGGCGATCTGCAACCATCGTCTTGCCCGGTAGACGAGCAAGGGCGGTGCCAAGTCACCAATCTGCAATCACATAGGCATCTCGTGGGCAATCCCGCCGATTCGCTGCAGATTGTAGCAGAATGTCTCGCCCTGCCTTCGTCCACACGAGGTGACGCCCGCGTCCGCCGAAGGGACACTGTTCGTCCGTTTTTCTGCACCACGCACGGGACGGGGATCGAAGGATCTTTCCCATTCCCTTACACGCGAACGACTTGTGTCGTCCCGGTGAGTCGCCGATGCGAGAGAGATTCGGGCGTGGGTAGGGGTAACGCCGCTCCACCACGCGTCGTCGGCCGACCGTATACAGTATCCGGCCGGGAGCCTTGCCGGGGCGCGTGCACGCGGTCTACAATGGCGCGCCCTTCCATGTGATCCGCTTTTCCCGTGCAGCAAGGAGCCACCCGATGAACCGTGCGCCGTATGCGCTGGTGCTGGCGGCGGTCGCGGCATGCTCGCAGGGGCAGGCGCGGCCGGCCAACCGCCCGGCAACGCCCGCCCAGCAGCCGTCCGCCACCGCCTGGCGCCCTCCCGCGAACCCGTTCCCCAGCACCTACCGGCCGTTCCCCTCCACCGCCACGCTCATCCGCGGCGGCACCGTGCTCACCGCCGCGGGGCAGGAGATCCGCAACGGCCAGGTGCTGCTGGTGGACGGGAAGATCGCCGCCGTGGGCGCCACCGTGGACGCGCCCGCCGGCGTCACCATCATCGACGCCACCGGGCGGTACGTGACGCCGGGGGTGATCGACGACCACTCGCACCTGGGCGTGTACGCCTCGCCCGAGGTGCAGTCGCACAGCGACGGGAACGAGGCCACGCAGCCCAACACCGCCGAGGTGTGGGCCGAGCACAGCGTGTGGCCGCAGGACCCCGGCTTCATCCGCGCGCTGGAGGGCGGCGTCACCACCATGCAGATCCTCCCCGGGAGCGCCAACCTGTTCGGCGGGCGCAGCGTGGTGCTGAAGAACGTGCCCAGCCGCACGGTGCAGGGGATGAAGTTTCCCGGCGCGCCCTACGGGCTGAAGATGGCGTGCGGCGAGAACCCCAAGCGCGTGTACGGCAACCGCGGCGGCCCGCAGACGCGGATGGGCGAGATGGCCGCCGACCGGCAGTCGTGGCTGCGCGCCATCGCCTACCGCGAGAAGTGGGAGCGCTGGGACCGCGAGCACACCGGCACTCAGCCCGACCGCGACCTGGAGCTGGAGACGATGGTGGGGGTGCTGCGCGGCGACATCCTGGTGCACAACCACTGCTACCGGGCCGACGAGATGGCGCAGATGATCGACATGAGCCACGAGTTCGGCTACCGCATCCGCTCGTTCCACCACGGGGTGGAGGCGTACAAGGTGCGCGACCTGCTTGCCCGCGACAGCATCAGCGGCTCGCTGTGGGCCGACTGGTGGGGGTTCAAGATGGAGGCGCTCGACTTCACCCGCGCCAACCTGGCGCTGGTGCACGAGGCCGGCGTGCGCGCCATCGTGCACTCCGACGACCCCACGGGGATCCAGAAGCTGAACCAGGAAGCCGCCAAGGCGATGGAGGCCGGCCGCGAGATCGGGATCATCGTCCCCGACTCCACCGCCATCCGCTGGATCACCGCCAACCCCGCGTGGGCGCTGGGGATCGACCGCATGGTGGGCACGCTGGAGCCGGGGAAGAACGCCGATGTGGTGATCTGGAGCGGCAACCCGTTCAGCGTGTACACCCGCGCCGACCAGGTCTTCATCGACGGCGCGCTGATGTTCGACCGCTTCAACCCCAACCGCAGGCCCCGCACCGACTTCGAGGTGGGCCTCTTTCCCGCGGAGGCCGGCCGATGAACCGCTCGCTATCGATCGCCGCCGCGCTGCTGCTGGCCGCCGGCCCCGCCGCGGCGCAGACCATCGCCATCACCGGCGGCACCGTGTATCCGGTCACCGGCGCGCCGATCCGCGGCGGCACGGTGCTGATCCAGAACGGGCGCATCGCCGCCGTGGGCGCCAACGTGGCCATCCCGGCCGGCGCGCAGCGCATCGACGCCACGGGGAAGTGGGTCACGCCGGGGCTCTTCGAATCGTCCACCAACATGGGGCTGGTGGAGGTGGGCGCCGTCCGCGAGACCAACGACTACGAGATCCGCGACGCCGAGAACGAGCGCGGCGACCAGGTGGCGGCCGCCTTCAACGTGGCCGACGGGATCAACCCGCGGTCGATGGTGATCCCCGTTAGCCGGATCGCGGGGGTGACCACGGCGGTCAGCCGGCCCAGCGGCGGGCTGATCGCCGGGCAGGCGATCGCCATCGACCTGGACGGCAACCGCGTGGAAGACATGGTGATCGCCAGCCCCGTGGCGATGTTCGCCGACCTGTCGGAGAGCGGGCGCGGGGCGGGGGGAAGCGCGCGCGGCGGCCAGACGATGCGCCTGCGCGAGGTGCTGGAGGACGCGCGCGCCTGGGCCCGCAACCGCCAGGCGTTCGAGCGCGGCGAGACGCGCGACTTCAGCGTGAGCCGGCTGGACCTGGAGGCGCTGCAACCGGTGCTGGCCGGGCGCGAGCCGCTGGCCGTGGAGGCGCACCGCGCCAGCGACATCCAGACGGTGCTGCGCATCGGCCGCGAGTACGGGCTCAAGCTGATCATCGTGGGCGGCACCGAGGCGTGGATGGTGGCGTCCGATCTCGCTCAAGCCCGGGTGCCGGTGCTGGTGAAGGTGCTGAACAACCTCCCGGGCCGCTTCGAATCGCTGGGCGCCACGTACGAGAACGCGGCGCGGCTGCGGCGGGCCGGGGTGCAGGTGGCCATCACCAGCGGCGAGACCTTCAAGGCGTACAACATCCGCCAGGAGGCCGGGAACGCGGTGGCCTACGGGCTTCCGTGGGAGGAGGCGTTCCGCGCCATCACCCTCGCCCCGGCGCAGATCTACGGCGTGGCGGACCGGTACGGGTCGCTGGAGCCAGGGAAGGTGGCCAACGTGGTGGTGTGGGACGGCGACCCGCTGGAACTGCTCACCCGCGTGGATCACGTGCTCATCCGCGGCCGCGAGGTCCCGCTGGTGAGCCGTGAGACGCAGCTGCGCGACCGCTACCGCCGCATCGACGACGCGCGGGCGTATCGGCCGTAACCGCCGGTGCGGGGGTACGGAGGTACGGAGGTACGAAGGTACGGAGGTACGGGGTACGGAACTTCAGGTGGGTTGATGACGAGGCGCCCTCCGCGAGCTGGATCGCGGAGGGCGGTGCTCTTCACGTTGGGTCGAGATCGCCGCGTGATCCGGCGAGCCGCTCCATGAATGCGAGGAACTACGATCAGGAGAACAACCGGTGGACCGATTTCCCGAACGAGGTGAAGAAATCGCGGAAGGGCCGTCGTGCCGCGCGCTTCAACACGTCGGGATCGTTCACCCCCAACCGCTCGGCGAGCTTGGGAGACCAGCGGCGCAGATCCTCGATCTTCTGCTCGACCGGCGTGTTCGCGTGATAATTCCGAATTGCCTTTTGCGCGAGTTCAGGGTCAATCATATGAGCCTCCTTCACTCCGCTCGCCAGAGTCGAACGATCGCGTCCTGGTTGCGTACTGCGATCTGTACATGCGCCCGGCTCCACAATGCCGACCCGGGAAACAACGGCTCGCCCTCGATGAATGCGGCACGCACGGATCGCACCGCAATGCCCTCTGCACCAACAACGTGTGCCGCATGATTGATCACCTCCCGATCCAGCCTGTGCGCTCCGAACGTCTGCCGGGGAACGCGTTGCCCCGCAGCCTGGAGGTCGGTGACCAACAGGTTGAACGATTCACGAATTAAGTCGTGCCACCGCGGATCCAGCAGGTCCAAACACCCGTCCAGATCGATCTCGGCGCCGAGCACCGCGGCATCAACACCGAACCGCTGCCGCGCCCATTCGGCTGCTCGCGCGGGGGCGTCCTGGAAGAAGTAGGCGCCGTCGCCCAGCCAGTCGTAGTCGTTGCGGCTGGCCTGGAATCCCCGGGCAAGGATGCGTTCGGCGTTTTCGACACTGGTTCCGTGGTATCCAATCGCCCGCATCCCATACCCCAGGTTTTCAAATTGATCCCGAACCCCACCGAAATCAACGAAGCCGCTTTACGCTCGACCGTGAGACCAATATAAACAAAGGAATCAAAATGTAAATAGAGAGCGGGGCGCGGACCCATCGTCCGCGCCCCGCTTCCATCACCTCACCTCAGGCTCGCTCACCCACCGCCGCCACCCGCCACGCCGCCGCCGGGGATGCCGGGCTCGGTCATCTCGCGCACGTTCAGCACCTCGTCGAGCTGCTCGTCGGTGAGGAGGCCGCGGCGCTTCACCACGTCGCGGACGGACTCGTAGTTCTTGGCCGATTCCTTCGCCACCGACGCCGCCTCGTCGTAGCCGATGTAGGCGTTCAGCGCGGTGGCGATCGCGGGGTTCTTCTCCAGCAGCTCGCGGCAGCGCTCGCGGTTGGCGCCGATGCCGTCCACCGCGTTGGTGCGGAACGCGTCGCAGGCGTTGGCCAGGATCGCCACGGACTGCAGGAAGTTGTGCGCCATCACGGGCATCATCACGTTCAGCTCGAAGTTGCCGTGCTGCCCGCCCACGGTCACCGCCACGTGGTTCCCCATCACCTGCGCGCACACCATCATCATCGCCTCGCTCATCACCGGGTTCACCTTCCCCGGCATGATGCTGCTCCCCGGCTGGATGGCGGGGAGGGTGATCTCCGCGAGGCCGGACGTCGGCCCGCTCGCCAGCCAGCGGATGTCGTTGGCGATCTTCAGCAGGCTAACCGCCAGCGTGTTCAGCGCGCCGCTGGCGCTGACGTAGGCATCCTTGGCGCCCTGCGCCTCGAAGTGGTTCTCGGCCTCGCGGAACTCCAGTCCGGTGAGCTCGCCGATCTTGCGGATGGTCAGGGCGGGGAAGCCGGGGACGGCGTTGGTGCCGGTGCCCACCGCGGTGCCGCCCAGCGCCAGCTCGGCCAGCTCCTCGCTGGCGTTCTTCAGCCGGCGGATGCCGTGGTCGATCTGGCTGGCGTAGCCGCCGAACTCCTGGCCCAGGCGCACCGGCGTGGCGTCCATCAGGTGCGTGCGGCCGCTCTTCACCACGTCGTCGAACTCGGCGGCCTTGGCCAGCAGCGCGTCGCGCAGCCGCTCCAGCGCGGGGATCAGGTCGTGGTGGATGGCGACCCGCGCGCTGACGTGCATGGCCGTGGGGATCACGTCGTTGGAGCTCTGCCCCATGTTGACGTGGTCGTTGGGGTGCACGCGCTTCCCGCCGCCGCCCAGCTGCGAAGCGAGGGTGCCGATCACCTCGTTGGTGTTCATGTTGGTGGAGGTGCCGCTTCCCGTCTGGTAGATGTCGAGCGGGAAGTGCGCGTCGTGGTCGCCGGCGATCACCTGGTCGGCGGCCTTCACGATGGCGCCCACGGTGTCGGCGTCGAGCAGCCCCATCTCCTGGTTGGCCAGCGCGGCGGCCTTCTTGATGGTGCCCATGGCGTGGATGAAACGCCGCGGAAAGCCGATGCCGCTGATGGGGAAGTTCTCCACGGCGCGCTGCGTCTGCGCGCCGTACAGCGCTTCGGCGGGCACGCGCATCTCGCCCAGCGAGTCCTTTTCCGTGCGGAAGCCGGCGGTGGTGCTATCGCTCATTGGTAAGCCCTCGTCCGATGGGTATGTCACGGCTCCATGCTGACCAGCCCGGGGCGCCCAAAATGGCAGGGTGAGAGACGGAGCGAAAGGATGAATCCGCATCCGAAGCGTTGCGACAGCCAGCCCGCTCCGGCGGCACCGCGCCCTCTCCCTGGCGCCTGAGGACGCCTGTCCCTCTCCCGTACCGGGCGAGGGTGGTGGACGCGGCGGCGGTGCGCCCTGCAACCTTGTTCGCACCGGAAACCCAGAGGTGTCGGAAAGCCCATGTCCGGCACCTCTTCGGCACGGGGAGGTGCCAGCCCGGGCAAACGGAGGGGTGCCGTTCGAAACTTCCCCTCAGAAGAAGGACGCTTCTCGGCATCATCCCATCCGAAGCGGCCAGCATCCGTTCCGCCTCTGCGCGGCATCTCACATCCGCACCAACGATTCCGCCGATCTGCCGCGCCACGACGGGGTCCAGCGTCAGTTCGCACCTTGCCGGCGCCGTCCACCGGCTCCACTTTCCGCGGCCATGAACGCCGCCTACACGCATCCGCCGCACGAGTTCGAGGTCGTCCGCGACCCGCTCTGGAACACCATCCGGGTCGACGCCACGGCGCTCGCGCTGATCGACACGCCCGAGTTCCAGCGCCTGCGCCACATCCGCCAGCTGGGGCTGGCGTACCTCGTCTATCCCGGCGCCACGCACACGCGCTTCGACCACGCGCTCGGCGTCTACCACTTGGCCCGGCGCGCGCTCAACATGCTGGGCGAGCGGGGAGAGCTGGCGGGCGTGGACGCGCAGGAGTGCGCGCTCGTGCCTTATGCCGGGCTGCTGCACGACGTGGGGCACTATCCCTTCAGCCACGCGCTGGAGGAGCTGGGCGGCGAGTGGGTGCCGGGGCACCACGAGGAGCTGACGGGGCGTTTCCTCTCCGCGCCGCGCATCACGCAGGCGCTGGAGGCGGTCGCGCCGGGCGGTCGTGATCGGGTCGAAGCCCTGATCCGCGCGACGTCGGATTCGCCGCTGCAGGGGCTGGTGTCGGGGAGCCTGGACCTGGACAAGCTGGAGTATCTCGTCCGCGACGCGCGCTTCTGCGGCGTGCCGTACGGCGAGGTTGACGTCGATCGGCTGTTGCACGCGCTGGCGGTGCTGAATGATCCGAAGACTGGCCGCCCGGAGATCGGGATCCACGAGAAGGGGCTGTCGGCGTTGGAGTCGATGCTCTTCTCCAAGTACCAGATGTTCCGCAACGTCTACTGGCACCACGCCGTGCGCGCGGCCACCGCGCTGTACAAACGGCTGGTGCGCGAGGCGGTGGATGGCGGCCTCCTGGCGCCCGACGACCTGGTCGGCCTGAGCGACGAGCGGCTGCTGACGATCCTGGAACTGCGTGCCGAGGCGGCGGATGGGCCGCAGGCGCGGCGCATCTCCCAACGCTGGCTCCCCGCGCTGCGCGAGCGCCGCCTCCCCAAGCGCGCGCTGGAGATGCCGGGCGAGGCGCTGCGCGGGCTGGCGGGCGAGGAGTGGCTGGCCGGCGATCCGCCCACCCTGTTCGCGCTGGAGGCGCGGCTGGCGGAAGAGCTGGAGCTGCCGGATGGTGGCGTGTTCGTGGACTATCCCGAAAAGCCGCGGATGATGGGGCTGGACCTCCTCCTTTTGCGGCGCGACGGAACGCTGCACCGCCTGACCGACCAGGGCCGCGCGGGCCTGATCGACCTGCCGCGCCTGGCCGACGAGCTGTACTACACGGCCCGCGCCTTCCGCATCTTCACCGTGGATCGCCGTACCATCGCGCCCGAACGCGCGCTGGCGCTTCTGTCGCTCTCCGCGGACGAGCTGGGTGAGAGGCTGCGCGGCGGCGGGGCCCTGCTGGGGTGAGGCCGGCGGAGACGACCTGATGCACGTCGGTGGGATCCTTGGGGGTACGCGCGGGTGAGACGCCGAGGATGGCAGGGCGAATGAATTCGCTGCAACAAACACACGAAGTCCGCCTGCGCGGACTACCAGGGCTGGTGCGACGGCGGCGCGGTGGCGCGGAAGAAGCATTCGTGAGGCAGGGGGACGAATCCAGCGCGAGGATCGGGATCGATGGCCGTACCGGCAGCCGCGAAGGCGGCGAGGAAGATCACGCGGGGGCTGATGGCGGCGGGGGCGGACAGGCCCGCGACCGCGCAGCCGCTGGATGGGCTCTCGTTCGTGCGGGGCCGCGCGTTGCGGCGCCTGCTCCGCGCGGGCGTGGTGCGCGAGGCGGAGGGCGGCCGCTACTGGCTGGACGGCGCAGCCTACGAGGCCTGGCACGCGCGTCGGATGCACCGCGCGATGTGGATGCTGCTGTTCATGGGCGTGCTCTTCGCCGTCCTGGTCGTTCTCGGCATCGTGACGAAGTAGCTCGATCGCTCCGCCGCTCCAGCAGCGACGCGCGTTTGCCCACGAAGCCTTCTTTCGCGGCCATTCCCGCGCCCACAGTTTCGCCTGTATTCCGCGAAAGCGGACTGCGTGTGTTTGTTGCAGCGAATTCCATTCGCCCCCTCCACCCGTCGGACCCTACCCCTTTCGGCTTCTGACCACTTTCGGACTTTCGCACTCTCGCACTTTCGCACTCCCTGCCGTACCTTCCCCCGCTCACAACCCCAACACGCGTCCCGACCCTCCGCCCGCGAGTCGTGAGCGAACCGATCCCAGTCCCGTCCGTGCGGCTCGACGAGCCCGCCGGCGAGCACATCCTGATTGCCGAGGACGATCCCGGCGCGGCCCGCATCCTCCGCCAGATCCTGCAGCAGATCGGCTACCGCGTGACCGTGGCCGAAGACGGCACCGCCGCGCTTCGTCTCCTCGATGAGCAGGGGCCGCCCGACCTGCTGCTGCTGGACTGGATGCTCCCCGGCGTGAGCGGGCTGGAGATCTGCCACCAGGCACGCGCCCGGTGGGACCCGCTCCGCCTCCCAATCCTGATGGTGACCGCGCGCGCCGACCCCGAGAGCGTGTACGCGGCCTTCGACGCGGGCGCCAACGACTACGTAGCCAAGCCCTTTCGCGGCGCCGAGCTGCGGGCGCGCATCGCGGCGCACCTGCGCACCAAGCGGCTGGTGGAAGAGCGCCGCCGCATGGAAGACCACCTGCGCGAGCGCGACCGCCTGAGCACGCTGGGGCTGCTGACCAGCGGCGTGGCGCACGACCTGAACAACCCGCTCGCCGTGATCAGCGCCCACGCGCAGATCCTGCTGCGCCGCGCCCCCGACGAGGCCACGCAGGGCCAGCTCCGCGAGATCCTAGACGCGGTGGAGCGCAGCCGCCGCATCGCCGCCGACCTGCTGGGCTTCGCGCGCAAGCACCCGGTGGAGCGCGAGCCCCTGGACGTGGGCGAGGTGGTGAGCGCCACGCTGGCCATGCGCCGCCGCGACCACGAGCTGCGCGGCATCCGCGCCACCGTGAGCGTGGCGCCACAGCTTCCCGCGGTGATCGCCGACCGGCACCAGCTGGGGCAGGTGTTCCTGAACATCGTGATGAACGCCGAGCAGGCCCTGCGCGACCGCGGCAGCGTGATCAGCGTGGCGGTGGACCCCGCCGACGCGCGCGATTCCGTCTCGGTGCGCCTGGGCAACGACGGCCCGCCGATCCCCGCCGAGGCGCTGCCGCACATCTTCGACCCCTTCTTCACCACCAAGGGGCAGGACGAGGGGACGGGGCTGGGCCTCGCCATCTGCCGCCGTATCGTGCAGGAGCACGGCGGCGAGATCACCGTGCGCAGCGACGGCGCCGGCACCGAGTTCACCATCCGCCTCCCCGTCGCGGGCACGTGACGAACGGGTGAGACGACGAGGCTCGCGGGATGATGAAACGACGAGGGGCGCTCCGTGCTGGGAGGCGCCCCTCGTTGTTGGTTTGTCGCGATGGTTGATCGTGTCGCGATGCGCGGCCGCGGCGGGACCCTCTCCCCGCGCGAGGCTTCGCCCGCGCTGCCCCTCCCCCAAAAAACTAAAAACTACCTTGGGGGAGGGGCGGTCCGCGCGCCCTGCGGCCGATTGCGCTACGTCGCTTTCACCGTGCCGGGAAAAACGAATCCTCCCCGCACCGAAATCGACGCGGGGAGGAGATGGGGACGCGCAGCCCGCGAAGGCGGACTTCCCGAACTTTTCAGCGGCGGGTTTCAACCCGCCGTTGGTTCGACCCCCGTTGTCTCGACCCGTCGTCTCCCTCCGCCATCGATCCGCCGCTCGATCAATCCGCGTCCAGCACGTGCACCAGCACGGCGGTGATGTTGTCGCGGCCGCCGCGGTCGTTGGCGAACAGGATCAGCTCGGCCACACGCTCGGCCAGCGTTTCGTCGCGCATCAGCACGCGGCGCAGCATGCGGTCGGTGAGCATCCCGGTCAGCCCGTCGCTGCACAGCAGCACCAGGTCGCCGGGGAGCAGCGTGCCGGCGTACACGTCGGGCTGGTCGAGCGAGTCGGCGCCCAGCGCGCGCGTCAGCACGTGCGACAGGTGGTGGCGGCGGGAGCCGCGCTCGGTCAGGCGCCCCTCGTCCACCTCGCGCTGCACCCAGGTGTGGTCGCGGCTCAGCTGCGTGAGCTCGCCGTCACGCAGCACGTAGCACCGGCTGTCGCCGATGTGGCCCAGGCGAAAGCTGCCGTCGTCGCACAGCACCAGCGCGGTGAGGGTGGTGCCCATCCCGCGCGTCTCGGGCTTGGCCAGCGAGTAGTTCACGATGCTGCGGTGCGCCGCGTGAAAGCTCTCGGTCATGGCCAGGGCCAGCGCGTCGGTGCGCAGCCCCGCGTCCACGCCCTGCCGCAGCGCGGCGCCCACCGCCTCGCTGGCGATGGCGCTGGCCACCTCGCCCGCGGCGTGCCCGCCCATCCCGTCGGCCACCAGGAACAGGCCCCGCTGCGCGTCGATCACGAACGCGTCTTCGTTGTGCTGGCGAACCCGGCCCACATCGGTGGCGCCGGCCGCCTCCCAGGTCACCTTCACGGCCGGGGCGCCTGCGCGGCGGGCGCGTCGGTGGGCACGGGGATGCGCTGCCTCGCGGGCACCGGCTGCGACATCTGCCACACGGCGTACGCGGCCAGCGCCAGCAGGATCACGATCAGCAGCGCCAGCCACAGCGGGAAGCGGAAGCCGCGGCGCTCCTCCTTCAGCGTCGCCTCCCTGGGCGGCGGCACGTAGGCGCGGCGGGCGGCCTCCAGGTCGGCGCTGTCCGCCTCCTGGAAGGTCATCTTCACCCCGCCGAAACGCACCGTGGCGCCGTAGGGGAGAGGCGTGGGGACGTTGGGCGCCAGCTTGACTCCCTCGATGGCGGTGCCGTTGGTGCTCTCCAGGTCGGTGATGCGCCAGGCGCCCAGGTCGAACTCCAGCCGGGCGTGCCGCGCGCTCACCGAATCGTCGTCGAGCACCACCTCGCAGCCGCTGGCACGGCCGACGGTGACCACGGGCGCGGGCACGGGGATCTGCTCGCCGTAGCGCGGCCCGGCGCTGATGCCGAACGAGGCGAGCGGGCCGGCCTGCGGGAGATTGGTGGACATGGCGGGTGCGGCGCTCCTGCCGGAATGACGTTCTGCTGCAACGCTTTGCGAAGGGCGGCAACGTATCGCGCGCTCCCCGTGGCGGCAAGTCGGGATGCGGGGTTCGTGCCGTGAAGGGCAGGGAACAGGGAACAGGGGATGATTGCACGGCGCATGTCGATGGACCTCGCTCTGGGTCGGCGTCGCGTCAGCCCCTTCTGCCGCGGTTCGGGGGAAGAGGAGCGGGGGGGATGAGGGACGGAGGACGCCCGGCGTCCTCCTCTCGCGCCGCCACGTGTCTCCCGCGCGAGACGCCATGCGTTTCGGCCGGCGCATGGATGTAAACATTTGAATCCGTTGAACGTGTTGCGCCGCATCCGGTTGGACACAGTGATACCGGGGTGGGATGGCGTTCCGGCGGCGCGGCCCGATACCTTCATGGGAGCCCAAGCGCGCCCGGCGCACACCGTTCCCGGCGCAACCCACCTGAAAGCGGGATTCGTTCGAACGATGATCAACCGAAAGCTTCTGAAAACGGCGATGGCGGGCGCGGTGGCGCTTCTGGCGGCGTGCGGCGACAGCACCGGCAGCTCCGGCTCGGGAACGGGCTCGCTCAGCTTCAGCTACAGCGGCGTGCGCAGCGGCAGCTACAGCGCCACCGGCGAGTTCAAGGGCGGCAACAGCAACTTCGACGGGAAGCCGTTCGCGGTGGGGATCCGCGCCATCCAGCCCACGGGCAGCGTGCTGGCGCTGATCTCGTACCAGCCGGTCACCTCCAGCAAGGGGAACGTGGTGGTGTTCGCGCTCCCCAACATCAGTGGAACGGGAAGCATCGACCTGACGTGCGCCAGCGCCGACTTCACCACCTGCGCCTTCGCCTCGGTCATCTTCGACACCGACGTGACGGTGGAGGAAGAGGATGGGCAGACCTTCCTCTTCACCAGCGGCACGGTGAACGTGACCACCAACTCGGGCGGCCACCTGCGCGGCACCTTCAGCGGCACCGCCGAGAACTTCGAGGGTGACAGCGTGATCACCATCACCAACGGCACCTTCGACGTGCCGGTGCGCAAGGACAGTGACCTTTCCCTGGACCGCTCGGTGGCGCGCACCACCCGGCTGCTGGAGCGCCACGCCAAGCCCGAGGAGTAGTCTCCGCAACGTTTTATCGACGCGGGTCAGAAGGACTGGGCAGGATTCGTTGAGAAGGGAGGCGCCGCGGGTGCGCCTCCCTTTCCGTTGCGTCGCGTTTCGGGTGATTGACGAGAGTCATTCGTTTTCGGTAAATTCATGCGCTCACTAAGAACAATTAGTCGCTCGCAGCCTCACCCGATGCATCCATGGAGAGTCACTCGCCGGACTACACGTTCCCGTACAACCACATGTTCAGCAAAGAAACAGGAGCACCGCAGTGCGTTTCCTAGCCGTTCTGTTGCTGAGCCTGTCCGGGTGCGCGCTTAGGCATTCGGGTGCGAACGCTCAGCCGCCGATCAGCCTTGCCGAGCGTGCGCAGGCCCTCGAAGACGTGATCCGGACGCGTTACATCAGCATCTCGGACTCCCCACCCGTGGATCTGTGCAGCGTGTTCTTCGCGCTCGACAAGGATCCGCGCTTCCAGGAGAGGCTGAGTGAGTTTGCCCGGTCGAAGCTCTCCGCGGGTTCCGCCGAGTCGTGCCCCGCGTCCGCTCGCGAACAGCGGCAGGAGAACGGCTGGTACGTTCGCGAGTTCGTCAGGAGCGGCCCGGGTGAGCTGTCCGTGGTAACGGCGAAGAACGGCCACGGCGGCCACCGCGAGACATACATCATGAATCACGGCTATGGCGACCAGATTCGCTGGCGAGTACGCGAAGTCCACATCTCCGATTTCTGGTACGAGTGACCATCGCGGGAGAAAAAGCAGCGGACATGGGTGTCGCATCCGCCTCCCCCTCGAGTCCACCCGCGGCTTGGCGGCGAGCCTTCCTGCTGCCGGTCGTTTTGTCCGCGTGCGCGCTGACCGGCGGCGCGCGCGGGCTGCCGCCGCTGACGGTCGCTGAGCGCGCGCAGGCGCTCGATGAGGTGATCGGGATGCGCCACGACCGGATCTCCGACCGGCTTCCGGTGGACGCGTGCAGCGTGTTCCTGGTGCTGGACCGCGATCCATCGTTCCGCGATCACTTGGGGAGCTATCAGCGAGCGCGCCTGACGGCCGACGCCCCCGCGTCGTGCCCCGCCACCATGGCGGAGCAACGGATGACGCGGGACGGCTGGTACGTGAGGTCCGTCGTGCGCACCGGCCGCAACGACATGGTTGTCACGGCGGTCCAGACCGAAGCTCTGCGTGGCGGCCAGACCGAGCGGTACTTCCTGCACCGCGGTTCCGAAGGCCCGCGGCGTTGGCAGCTTCGCGAGGTGCGCATCGGCGACTTCTCGTACGTGTGAGATGGAGATGCGCCTGGCTGTGCTGATCTCCGTCGCCACTGTGCTCTCCGCCTGCGCCACGAGTGGTCCGCGGCCGGTGAATGTGATCCCACTCGAGCAGCGCGCGCAGGCGCTGACGGCGGTGATCAACATGCGGCGGCAGCTCTTTGGTCCCGAGCCGGCGAACGTGTGCGACGTGCACCGCCTGCTGGACGGCCTCTCAAACGTTCGCGAGCTGATCCGGGCCGATGCCCGCGGCGGAATTGGCCCTGGAGACGAGCGGACGTGCGGGACGGGCGAGGCACCGCGCGGCAGCTGGCGGATCGTGGCGATCGAGCGGCAGGGCGGCGCGTTGCGCGTCCGGGTGAGCACCACCGGCAGCGGAGGCGCGGCATACTACGAGGACTACACCGCTCGCGGCTTCAGCGTGACCGAAGTCCGCATCCACGATTTCGTGTACGATTGAGCGGACGCACGGAAAGCTTCAGACAAAAGAAAGCGGGAGAGGACGTCGTGTCCCCTCCCGCTTCTTCACATCCGCCCGATCCGCCGAGCCGGCCGGTTACTGGTTCGGCGATGGCAGCTGGATGAGCGGGGTGGCGCCGCCGCTCACCTGGGGCATCTGGCCGTTCCACTTCTTGGCCATCTCGTACTGCACCAGCGTTGGCGTGATGCTCTGGCTCAGCAGCTGGTTGGCCTGGGCCTGCGCCTGCGCCTCGGCCAGGATCGCCATGGCGCGGCCGCTGGCGCGGATGCTGTCGCCCTGCGCGTTGTACATGTTCTTCTGCAACTCGTTCTGCGCGGTCAGCGCCTGCTGCTGCATCACGTTCTTGGTGTTGATGGCGGCCATCACCTCGGCCGGCGCGCGGATCTCGTTGATGGTGAACTGCTTCACCACGAACCCGTACGGCGCCAGGCGGCTGGCGATCAGCTGCTGCGTGCGGGCCACCACCTCGGCCTTCTTGGGCCCCAGCATGTCGGCGATCGGCTCGCTCCCCACCACCTCCTGCAGCGCCTGGCGGATGGCCTGCTTCACGTAGCCATGCTGGATCTGCTCGATGTGCGTGCGGAAGGTGGTGTACAGCGCCGGCGTCTTGCTGGCGTCCAGCTCGAAGCTGAGCGACACGTCGAGCGAAACCGGCTGCCCCTCCACGCTGTTCACGTTGATCTCGTCGTTCTGCGCCGAGCCCTCGCCGCTTCCCTTCGTAAGCACCAGCGTCTGCATGTAGATGGGGTACTCCTCGATCCCCGTGGTGAGCGGGTTCCGGAAGTGCAGCCCCTGGCCCAGCGGCCGCGGGTCCACCCCGCCGCCCAGCTTGTGGATCACGATGCCCACGTTCCCCGGGTTGATGTAGGTGAACATCGAGGGGATGAGGAGCAGCACCACGAGCGCCCCGATCACGACCGGGACCTTGCCGGCCAGGGCGCGAAACGGGTTGACGCCGCCGCCGCGCGGCCTGGTGGGGCGGCCAGTGGGGATCTGGATGGTGGACATACGGTGGTTTCGCTCTCCTGGAGCGTGGCGGTTGATGCGGGGCGCCGGCGCCTCGGCCGTACCTCGCGTGCCCCAGCCGAACGGCCGGGAACGGGGAGCCCTACGATGTTTCGCCGGGCGGAGATTCAACGTAGGGCATTCAAAGATAATGACTTCGCTCCCGGAAGTCTCCTGGTTCGCGCGTCTGGCGTGCCGCCTGCCTTCCCGGTTCACCGGGCGGCCGGGCAGGCCGCCGGGCTGGAGCGGACCGCTGGATGATCCCCGAACGGAGACAGGACGAATGACGACGGCCCTGCTGATCGATACGCTGGAAGACCGCGTGGAGGCCGTGCTCGGCATCGAGAGCGACCCCATGTGGGCGCTGGATCTGCGGGCGCTGGAACTGCTGTGGGACGAGGACACCATCGTGTGGGAGTGCGACGCGCGCACCTTCCAGCCGTGGCACGTGAGCGCCAGCGCCGAGGCGGTGCTGGAGTGGCCGCGCGCCCGCTGGACGGGGGAGCCCGGCTTCTGGGCCCGCGTGGTGGTGCACCCCGACGACCGTGAGGCGGCGGTGGCGTACTGCGCCGCCGAGGCCCGCGCCGGCCGCCACCACGAGTTCGTCTACCGCGCCCTGACCGCCAGCGGCCGCGTGGTACGCCTGCGCCACTGGGCCAAGGTGATCCCCGGCGACGACGGCGCCCCCGAATGCCTGCGTTCCGCAATGGTGGTGATCCGCGACTGAACCGCGGTGCGGAGGTACGGAGGTACGGAGGTACGGAGGTACGGAGGTACGGAGGTACGGAGGTACGGGCTCGCGGAGATTTCCTCCGCGAGCCCTTTTCGCGCGGCGGTTCAGGGACTCCGCTGCGCGCGACAAGTTGTCGCACGAGTTCAGGCTTTTGGAGCCTCGCGCAGTTTGCGAGGCTTCTCGTAGTTGTTGCTGCGGCTTCAGCCGCCGCTGCGGAGCCGGCTTTGGCGGCAACGGACCTCGTGCCGCCCGGAAGCGCACTCACGCACTCACGCACTCACGCACCTGTTCAGCGCCTTGGTTGACAAACCCCGGCAGATTCGGCAGATGAGACAACGCGACCCATCATCCAACCTCCATCAGGAGTGACCGTTTGCCGATCCGCCGACCCAGCCGGTTCACCCACAGCGTGCGAGGTGGCGCGTGTTCCTGATCGATCGCGTGCTGCTGGTGGCGGCGCTGCTGGTGGTGCTGGGGGTGGCCGCCAGCAAGGTGTCGGCGCGATGGGGCGTGCCGGTGCTGGTGCTGTTCGTGGGGATCGGGATGCTGGCGGGGAGCGAGGGCGTGGGCGGCATCTCGTTCGACAGCTACCGTCTGGCGCACGGCGCGGGGACCATCGCCCTGGCCGTGATCCTCTTCGACGGCGGATTGCGGACGCCCTTCCAGTCCATCCGCCAGGCCATCGCCCCCGCGCTGTCGCTGGCCACCTTCGGCGTGCTGCTCACAGCGGCGCTCACCGGCGCGGCCGCGGCGTACGTGCTGGGCGTGCCGCTGCCGTACGGGCTGCTGCTGGGGAGCATCGTGGCGTCCACCGACGCGGCGGCGGTCTTCTCCGTCCTCCGTTCGACGGGGTTGCGGCTCCCCCACCGGCTGGGGGCGACCATCGAGCTGGAGAGCGGCTCCAACGACCCCATGGCCGTGTTCCTCACCCTGAGCCTGCTGGACGTGCTGCTGGGGAAGATGGAGCCCGGCATCGGCCTGCTGGTCACCTTCGTGGAGCACATGGCCATCGGCACGGTGGTGGGGATCGGCGTGGGGGTGGCCACCGCGTGGGCCACCAACCGGATCCGGCTGAACGCCGAGGGGCTGTACCCGGTGTTCGTCTCGGCCGCGGGGATGCTGGCGTACGGGCTGGCGGCCACGCTGCACGGGAGCGGGTTCCTGGCGGTGTACCTGGCCGGGATGGCGGTGGCCAGCCGTGGCGTGGTGTTCCAGCGCGGCATCCTGGTCTTCCACGACGGTGCGGCGTGGCTGGCGCAGGTGTGCATGTTCGTGCTGCTGGGGCTGCTCTCCTTTCCCAGCCGGCTGCTGCACGTGGCCGGGCCGGGGCTGCTGATCACCGGCGTGCTGGTGTTCGTGGCGCGCCCGCTGGCGGTGGCGCTCGCGCTGGCGCCGCTGCGCTTCGGCCCGCGCGAGATCGCCTTCGTCTCGTGGGCGGGGCTCAAGGGCGCGGTGCCCATCGTGCTGGGGCTCTTTCCGCTCCTGCTGGGGCTGCGCGGCGGCGAGCCGCTGTTCGACGTGGTGTTCTTCGTGGTGCTGGTCTCCGCGCTGCTGCAGGGGTGGACGCTGGCGCCGCTCGCGCGCAGGCTGGGGCTGGAAGAGCCCGGCGCGCCCGAGCCCGTCATGTCGCTGGAGATCACCTCGCTGGAGCAGGTGCAGGGTGACATCGTGCAGTACACGCTGGCCGGCGACAGCCGCATCGTGGGCCGCACCGTGCGCGAGCTGGCGCTTCCCGACGGCGCCGTGGTGGCCATGATCGCCCGCGAGAACCGCGTGGTCCCGCCGCGCGGGAGCACGCGGCTGCGCGCGGGCGACCACCTCTTCCTGGTCATGACGCCCGGCGCGCGGCCGCTGGTGGAGCGCATCTTCGCGGGCATGGCCCACGTGCCGCTCTCGCACGACGTGGAGTTGCCCCTGCGCGGCGACACCACCGTGGCCGATGTCGAGGAGTTCTACGGCATCGAGGTGAACGCCGACCCCCAGGCCACGCTCGAGGACGTGCTCCGCGCCCGGTTGGGCAAGCGGCTCGAAGAGGGCCGCGGCGTCACCCTGGGCGCCGTGAAGCTGAAGGTGCGGCGGCTGCGCGACGGCAACGTGGAACAGGTGGGCCTCGTCCTCCTCAACCCCGCGGGCGAGCCGGGGCCGGGTTGAGGGAGCCGGTGCCGGGCGGACAGTGCGGCCGTAGCGAAAGCGAACCTGGTACGAGGCCGCTCGGCCTTCTGGCGGTTCGTGACCGGGTGGCGCAAACGGCAGCGAAGCTGATCCCTAGAGCCTATCGGAGCGGATTTCCGAGAATGCTCGCACGGCTTCCGGCCGGGTCGGTCGGCGAAGGATGCGCTCCAGCAGATCGAAGAGAAGCTGCGAGAGGGGTACACGGCCATCTACGACGCGAACCTGTCAATCCCGCGGCTGGCCTGTGTCGCCGAGCACCTCCCCGCACGTCCTCGGCTTTTCCTCCCGCGGCTCTTCGCTGAGGAGCTCGAGGCGGCCGGCCAGGGCGTCGGTGATCACCACCAGCTCGGGGTCCAGGCCCTCGTCGGCGTCTTCTTTCTCCTCGCGAGAGCCGTCGTCGCGCACCCACACCACGTCCAGGCCGGGGTGGCGGCGGGCGTAGCGGCAACCCTCCTCGATTCCCATCACGTACAGCGGCTTCGAAAGCGCGTCGGCCAGCACGCCGCTGGGCGCGATCACGGCCACGCTCACCACGCCGCGCGCCGGCTCCCCCGTCCGCGGGTCGAGGATGTGCGAGTAGCGCGTGCCGCCGGCCTCATGGAACTGCTCGTATCCGCCGCTGATCCCCACGGCGCCGCTGTCCATCTGCACCGCCGCGAACACCTCGTCATCGTCGCGCGGGTCCTTCAGGCCGATAATCCACCGCTCTCCCACCGGCGGCGTGCCGAACACGCGGAAGTTTCCGCCCAGGTCCACCAGCCCCTGCGTGACCCCGGCCGCGCGCAGCGCCTCCACCGCGCGGTCCAGCGCGTACCCCTTGGCGATGCCGCCCAGGTCCAGCCGCATCCCGCGCACCGGCAGCCGCACCGCCCGCGTGGCCCGGTCGAAGCGCACCTTCTGCCACCCCACCAGCAAGGCCACCGAGTCGCGCACGGCGCGCGGCGGCACGGCGCCCCGGCCGCGGTACACGCCCCACGCGTCGGCCAGCGGCGCCGCCGTCACGTCCAGCGCGCCGGCGGACTCGCCCGAGATCTCCAGCGCGCGGCCCAGCACCTCGGCCGTCCACGGCGAGAGCACGGTGGTGCTGTCGGTGCCCGCGCGGCGGTTGGCCAGCGACAGGTCGCTCCCCGGCTCGCTCCCCGAGGTGAGCGCGGCCACGCGGAACACCGCCGCGCGCGCGGCATCGATGCCGGTCAGGGCGCGCGCGCTGTCGCCGTCCCACACGCTGATGCGCAGGAGCGCGCCCATCACCGGCCACGAGCGGATCACCGGCGGCGCGTCGGGCGTGGTGTCGGCCGAGACGTAGCGCGGCCCCATCCTGCTCTCGTCCACCACCGGCGCGGGCGAGCGCGGATGCGTGCATGCGGCGATGCTCATCAGCAGCGCCGCGGCCGCGCATGACATGGCCCGTCTCGTTTTGGGCTGGACGGCGTACGCGGGATATGGGGCGATGTTCTTCAACGATTCGATCAGGGCCACGAGAGAACAGCCGATCGTGAGGAGGTGCCCAGCATGGAGGGAATCCGACTGCGGAGCGCATCACGTTCTATGTGATGCGCTCATCGCGCAGCACGAATACGGGTCACCCCGCGTCCAACGCAACCTCAGGGCCTCGCCCTCCGGTCACCCGATGATCCGCACGTCTACCGGGATTTCGCGTCGATGCCGATGCAGCAGCCTCGCGCGGTTTGCGGGGCTTCGTCCCGTATCGGATCGACAGGTTCACCCGCTGGTACGAAGCACCGTCCCACCCGTGGATATTTCGCAACCGTACGCGGCGGATTATCTTCCCCGTCAATCCCCGGACATTTCCTACCGGACACGCACCACACCCCCCCTGCACACCAGGAGGAGTCCATGAGATGCTGCGCGCTCGCCCTGCTCGGGCTGCTCGCGGTTCCGCTCACGGCCGCCACGGCCCAGGACCGGTCGCTGCTCAACGGCGAGCCGCCGGCCGAGCGCCTTCCCGAATCACGCTTCTCGGTCACGCCGTACATCGGCGCGCGGATCCCGTACACCACCGGCGACATCGTTCTGGCCGACAACCAGGGCAACACCTACCTGCTGGCGTACCAGCGCGGCGGCGGCCCCATGGCCGGCGTGGACGTGACGGCGCGGGTGACGGGGCCCTTCCACTTCGTGCTGGGCGGCGCCTATTCGGCCAGCCGCACCGACGTGGTGCGCCTGGCCGACGCCTCGGGCGACAGCCTGGACGAGCGCTCCACCGACGGCCCCGCGGTGTGGTTCGCGCGTGCCGGCATGCAGGTGCGCCTGGCCGACCCCACCCCCGACAACCGCCGCTTCCACCCGTCGGCGCTGATCACCGTGGCGCCCGCGCTGGTGCACACCGACTGGGGCGACAGCAGCGTGGGCGATGATGGGAGCACCAGCTTCGCCCTGAACCTGGGCGCCGACGCCGCCGCGCGGATCGGCCGCAGCGAACGCTGGTCGTTCTCCGTGGGCCTGCAGGACTACCTCACCTTCGTCAACACCGACAACCTCGCCGCGCGCGACGCGGTGATCGGCGAGGCGCTGCTGGGCGGCCCGGTGACGGTGGACTACCACTACAGCAGCTCCAACATCCTCACCGCCCGCTTCGGCGTGAGCTACCGCTTCCGCTGACCTGCGAGCACGAGGAGCACGGGGTACGAGACGTACGAGGTACGAACGAAGCGGGGCGCCAGCTCGATCGAGCCGGCGCCCCGCTTTGCGTCCAATCCGCCCACGCAGTTCTCTGGTGCTCTGGTTCTCTGGTGCTCTGGGTGATATCAACGCCAGCCACGGAGACGCGAACCCCTCCGCAATCGCTGAGATCCTGGACGATTCGTGCGCTTCGAATGTTCGGTTCCGAGTGCCGTCCATAGATCCTTCGGCCTGCAAACCGATACAATGCCTCAGGTCAGTCGTAGCCGGCCTCAGGATGACGTCGTCAGTTCTTGCTCGAAACGGCAGGCATTCAGGCGGATCTCGCATCAACGCAGTGGAGGCGACTCGTCCGCGTCTTGATCGTCGCTCTCGCCGGCATCGCCGAACGCGAGACGCTCGGCGTGGGCGGTGAAGATTCGGTAGGCCTCGGCGAGCGTGGCGGCGATCGGCGCGCCGCCGGCGGCGTCGGGGAGCGGACCGAGCTCGCGCAGGATGGCGTCGGGCGCGGGCGCGGCGCGGGGGGTGAAGCGCAACTCCGCCAGCTCCGCCCCGGCGCGCCAGAAATCCGCGGCGGGCACGGGCTCCGCGCCGGGCTCCACCTCAGCCGGTGGCAGCGGCTCGGGCGAGGGCGCGGCGCCGCGAAGCTCGCGAAGGCGCTCCAGCAGGCGCTCGCGCGGGCGGCCGCGCCACGCCAGCACCAGGAACGGGTCCTCGTCGAACGACTCGGCCAGGATGTAGTAGGTGGCCGCCACGTGCTTGCACGGGTTCGACCAGTCGGGGCAGCTGCACTCGGTGCGGAGGTCGCCCGGTTCGGTGGGGAACAGCGACAGCCCGGCCGCCGTGAACGCCTCCTCCACCTCGCGCGGCATCTCGCCCGCCAGCAGCGCGGCGGCGAAGAGCGCCTCGCCCGCCAGCGCTTCCTCGGCGCGCGCCCACTCTTCATCGGTGAACGGCGCCAGCGCGATCGACACGGCGTAGGGCTGGGGCCGCGAGCCCTGCACGCGCGCGGTGACGGTGCCGGGCACCACCTTCAGCTCCATCACCTGCCCCGTGCGCGCGTAGCTCCGCCCGCGCGAGAGGCGGCCCGGGTCGGTCACCGCCTTCAGCGCCGAGAGAAAGCGCTGCGACCACCAGCTCTCGCCGATGTCGCCGCGCTGGCTGCGCGCCTTGATGCCGTCCTTGGCCGCGCGCCGCGGGCCGTGCTCGAAACTCCACCAGTCGCTCATGGATGGGTCCGGATCGTGTGGGCGGTACCGGAGAACCGGTGCGTGAGTGCGCGAGTGCGTGAGTGCGCTGGAAACGGAGCACGAACCGTCTTCCGCGCGGAAACCCAACGCACTGGCGCACTCACGCACTGGCGCACCGGTTCGCGGTTTCTCATTCCGCCACCGCGTCGGCCGCCAGCTCCACCACCTGCCGCAGCTCGGCGGTGCTGAGCTCGGTGAGCCATCCCTCGCCGGTGCCCAGCACGCTCCCGGCGAGCGCCTTCTTCTCCTCGATCACCTGGTCGATGCGCTCTTCGAGGGTGCCGGCGCACATCAGCTTGCGCACCTGCACGTTGCGCGTCTGGCCGATGCGGAAGGCGCGGTCGGTGGCCTGGTCTTCCACGGCGGGGTTCCACCAGCGGTCGTAGTGGATCACGTGGTTGGCGGCGGTCAGGTTCAGCCCCGTGCCGCCCGCCTTCAGCGACAGGATGAAGACGGGCGGGCCGCCGGGCGCCTGGAAGCGCGCCACCATCTCGTCGCGCGCCGCCTTCCCCGTGCCGCCGTGCAGGAACGGCACTTCGCGCGCGAATCGCTCTTCCAGCCGCGCGCGGAGGATGTGCCCCATCTCGGCGAACTGGGTGAAGACGAGCGCGCGGTCGCCCACCTCCACGATCTCGTCGACCAGCTCCTCGAGCCGCGCCAGCTTTCCCGAGCGCCCGGCGATGGCGGAGTGGTCCTGCAGCAGCTGCGCGGGGTGGTTGCACACCTGCTTCAGCTTCATCAGGGTCGACAGGACGAGCCCCCGCCGCTCGATCCCCTCGCTGCTCTCCACCTTCTCCAGCATCTCGTTGACGGTGGCCTGGTAGAGCGACGCCTGCTCGCGGGTGAGGTTGCAGTACACCTTCATCTCCACCTTGTCGGGAAGGTCGGCGATGATGGCGCGGTCGGTCTTCAGCCGGCGGAGGACGAAGGGGCGGGTCAGGCGCTGCAGGCGCGCCGCGGCGTCCGCGTCGCGGTACTTCTCCACCGGCACGGCGAAGGCGCGGCGGAAGTCGCTGGCGCTCCCCAGCAGGCCGGGGTTCAGGAACTCCATGATCGACCACAGCTCCGACAGCCGGTTCTCCACCGGCGTGCCGGTGAGCGCGATGCGCCGCGGCGCGGCCAGGGCGCGCACCGCCTGCGACTGCCGGGCGGCGGCGTTCTTGACGTTCTGCGCCTCGTCCAGCACCACGCGCCCCCACTCCACCGCCGCCAGCTCGTCACGGTCGCGCGCGGCCAGCGCGTAGGTGGTGATCACCAGGTCGGCCCCGGCCACCGCCGCGCGGAACTCGTCGCCCTCCAGCCGCTCGCCGCCGTGGTGGACGTGCACGGCCAGGCCCGGGGCGAATTTCGCCGCCTCGCGCTGCCAGTTCCCCACCAGCGACATCGGGCACACCATCAGCGTGGGCGCCAGGCGCTTGCGGTTCTTCCCCCGCCCGCCGGCCGCCGCGCGCTCGGACAGGAGGAGCGCGAGGAGCTGCACCGTTTTCCCCAGCCCCATGTCGTCGGCCAGGCAGGCGCCCACGCCCAGGCGGTCGAGGAAGGCGAGCCAGCCCACGCCGCGGCTCTGGTACGGACGCAGCGTTCCGGCGAACCCCGGCGGCTCGGGCGCGGGCGCGGCCTTCGCGTCGCCCTCGCCGGCCAGCAGGTCGCGCAGCCAGCCGTGCGCCTCCACGCCCGCCACCTCGATCCCCGCCTCGCCGTCGCCGTCGCCGCCCGTGGCCGCCAGCCGCAGCGCCTCGGCGGCGGTCATCTGGCCGCTGGCGCCGCGCTCGAACAGGCGGAGCGCGGCCTGCACCTCGTCGGGCCGGATCTCCACCCACTGGCCGCGGAAGCGCACCAGCGGAGACTTGTGCTTCGCCAGCGCCGTGAGCTCGGCGGCGGTCACCGGCTCGCCGCCCAGCGACACCTTCCAGTCGAACGCCACCAGCGCGTCCATCCCGAAGCGCCCCTCGGCCTCGCTCCTGGGCGACGGCCGTGCCTCGAGCTTCGCCCCCAGCCGCGCCGCGCGCTTTCCCCACCAGCCGGGCACGCGCACGCCGAACCCCGCCTGCGCCAGCAGCGGCGCGCCGTCGCGGAGGAAGCGGTACGCGCCCTCGGGGTCCAGCGCGTACCCGGTGGGCTTCGCCGCCCGGAGCCCCGGCTGCAGCGGGGGAAAGATGCGCAGCGCGCGGCCGAGGTCTTCCAGCAGCCGCTCCTGCGGGCTGTCCACCGTGTGGCGCAGCACCTTCAGCGGCCCGTTCGCGCGCCACACCTCGTCCGCCGGCACCAGCAGGCTGGGGTCGTCGGCCGCCTGGAGGAGGAAGTCCAGCCGCCACGGCGCGTCCGCGGCGGCCGGGCGGGCGTCATCGGCGGATTGATCCGGCGGCGGCGACAGGCGGAAGCAGGTGCGCAGCCCGTGCGCGGCCACCGGCGCCGCCGCACGCTGCCACGCGGCGATGGCCGGTTGCACGCGAGCGCCATCGCCGCCCGTCAGGAACGCGGCGCCCGGGGGCGCGTCGAGCAGCGCCCGCAGCCACTGCTCCCCCGGGGTGCGGCGGCCTCGGTGCGTCGCGATCAGTTCGTGGACGGCCAGCGCCTCCCGGACGCAGCCATCCACCAGCACCGCGAGCGCCAACCCCGCCGGATCATCCACCGTGGCGCCATCCATCTCCTCGGCGGCGCCACATGCCCGCGGCACGGCTCGCCGCAGCAGCGCCATCCGGGCGATGTCGCCCTCGTCCGAAAGCGCGGGGCGCCACACGGCGGCGTATCCGCGGCTCCGCTCCTCGAGCCACGGCAGCACCCGTCCGCGCGCCACCAGCTCCACGGCGAGCTTCGCCACCTCGGCCAGGCCGCGGACGGTGTCGCCGATCACGATCGATTCGGGCGCGGTCTCCGCGAGGGTGAGCAGGAAGTCGAGGGCGGGGCCGGCATCCAGCGAGCACCTCTGAACCGTCCACCGCATCGGGCCGACCGGTTCCTCGGCGGGCGCGTCGGTGCGCACCAGCTGGGGAGATGCTTCCGGCGTGCGCCTGTATGACGGGAGGAGAAGCGTGGCCTCGAGCGGATCGTCAAACGCGTCGATCGCGCCGAGTTGCGGCAGGATTTCCCGGAGGTCAGGCAACGGCACGGCGAACGGGTGCGGGCGCGGCCTGTGGACGCTCTTCCGCCCGTCCACCAGCCGGCCGCCCAGCGACGATTCGGCCCAGAGCAGGATGCCGGTCTGGCTGATACAGGCGTGGACGACGTACACGAGATGCTGGTTCCTGCGGGGGACGGGTTCGGGATCGGACGACAATGTATGCTTCGTTCACCCTCGCGTCTACTGATACCCGGTCCCGAGCCCACGTGTACATTCCAGGTTGACGTTGAAGAAGGAACGCAGAGCACCAGAGAACCAGAGAACCAGAGAACCAGAGAACCAGAGAACCAGAGAACCAGAGAACCAGAGGACATCGAGCAGGGCCTCTGGGGTTCCCTGGTG
>DASSJS010000090.1:0-11825 GCA_035691085.1 Longimicrobium sp. | reverse complement strand
CGGGGATGGTGGTGGGCGCGCCGGGCGGGTAGAGCATGTCCAGGATCGCCCCCGCGGCGTCACGCGGCGCGCCCTGGTCGGGGTCGGCGTGCATCCGGAGGCCGGGCCGCGCGTTCACCTCGATGATCGCCGCACCATTCTGGTCGAAGGGAACCGAGATGTCGGAGGTGAGCACGTCGATCCCCGCCACGTCGAGCCCCACGGCACCCGCGGCCAGCACGCAGAGCGCGGCGTTGCGGGGGTGGAGGTCGTCCGTGCGGTCGATGGAGGTGCCGCCGGTGGAGATGTTGCCCGCGCCGCGCAATTGCACCCGCTCGCCCGCGGCGGGAACGGAATCGAGCGTGTGGCCGCAACGCTCCAGGTAGCGCGCCGTGGCCTCGTCCAGCGGGAGCGGCACCCGCGGCGCGGCGGGGTCGTGCGGGTTCCGCCTCGGGTCGCGATTGGCCTCGCCGGCCAGCTCGCGGATGGTGCGCGCGCCGTCACCCACGATGTGCGCGGGTACACGCTCCGCAACGGCCACCACGCGCCCGTTGACGACCAGGACGCGGTGGTCGCGCCCGTCCACGAACGGCTCCACCACCACCCGCGAGTGCTCGGCGTGGGCGGCGCGCCAGGCGACCCGCACCGCTTCGGGCGTGTCGAGCCGGCCCGAGATGCCGCGGCCGTCGTGGGCGTCCAGCGGCTTCACCCGCACGGGATAGCCCAAGTCCTCCGCCATCTCCAGCGCGTCTTCCAGCCGCTCCGCCACGCCGCCGCGGGGGACGGGGAGGCCATGCCGCGCCAGCACGCGCCGGGTGCGGTCCTTGTGCGAGATGATGTCGGCGGCGATCACGCTGGTGAAGTCGGTCATCGCCCCGTCCAGGCGCCGCAGCGTGCGCCCCAGCCCCAGCTGGATCACGGGATCGTCCTCGAAGCGGCGGACGGGGATCCCGCGTTGCCGGGCGGCCTCCATCAGCAGCCAGGCGGTGGGCTCCGGGTGCGCGCGCAGGTACGCGCCGCGGACGGCCTCCACGGCGCGCCCGGCATCCACCGGCTCGCCGTTGGCGCAGCGGGTGACCAGCTCCGCGGCCGCGTACAGGCTCTCGATCCCCGCGTCTTCCTCGGCGTACCCCACGGCCAGCTGCGGCGCGTCATCCCCCTGCCCCACCATCACGGCGACGAAGGTGACGGGCGAGCCCGCGAGTGTCTGCAGCGCCGCCGCCACGCGCCCCACCAGTTCCGCCCACGCGGCCGGGGTGCTCGCACGGTCATCGATCGAGGATGCGGCGAGGGCGGGGAGCGAGGCGGCGAGGCCATCTTCCATGCCGGGAACGGAAGCGGGCGGCTGCCGAACCAGCACGCCGCCCGCCTCCACGTCGCACGCCACCACCGGGTGCGTGGCCCACAGGCTGGGGCCGCGCAGCGCCCGGACGGTGCGGAGCCTGAGATCGGCCGCGGGCTCCCGCGGCGGCCCGCCGTCGTTGCTCAAGTGACCTCACCCGGCGCGCGGTGCGCACCGCTGCCGCGCCCGCTCGCCGCCGCCTCCGCGCGATCAACCGGCGCGGGCGCGGGCTGGGAGGCGGGAGAGCAGTCGATGCGCCGCGCGAATGCTTGCTGGGCCGAAGCGGGGCGGCTGGCCGGTGCGTTTGCGGCGTTGGTCCCCTGGATCATCGGGTTCATGCTGCCACATCTCGATCAAGGAAATGGGAAACCTGCGTCACGGCGCACAACGGGAGCACCCCGCGTGCGCCGTGCGTAGCAGCCTGTGCAGGGCGTGGGGCGCACCGGAGCGCTGCGATGAGGCGGGCGCGGCGCCTTTGAGCGCACGCCCGGGCGCCAGCCGCCAGACGCAAGAATCCCCCCGGTCGGCGACTGCACGGCCACGGAGTTGCTTCTTGATGGTGCGAGTGGATTCGGGTGGGTCGAGCGTAAACGGACGGATGGGGGCGGCGACGATGGAATTTCGGGAGGCGGACGAGAACGACGCACCGTTCCTGGCGGACATCAACCGCCAGCTGATCGAGGACGAGTGGGATGGCGGCGGGATGTCGCTGGAGCGGCTGGAGCGCCGGATGCGGCGATGGATCACCGAAGGCGACTACCGGGCGATCCTGTTCCAGGAAGGCGGCCAGACGGTGGCGTATTCGCTGGTGAGCGTGGACGAGGACGGCGAGTCGGCGTACATCCGGCACTTCTTCGTGCTGCACGCGAAGCGCGCGGGCGGCGTGGGCCGGCGGGCGATCGAGCTGCTCTTCCGCGAGATCATCCCGCCCACCGCGCGGGTCACGCTCGACGTGCTGGCCAGCAACCATGGCGGCCATCGTTTCTGGCGCTCCGTCGGCTTCAGCGACTACGCCATCCGCATGGAGCGCCACCCCGCGGCGACGGCGGCGGACCCATCATCCCCCGCGAGCGATCCGCCGCCCGACGCCGTCCGGCTGGCGCCCTGAGGCGGGAGGTGGCACGGCTCTCGTCCGGCGGTCAGCCTTGGAACCGGACGAGAGCCCCGTCTCAGCACTTTAGCACCTCGCACCTTCCGCAGAGCTCCGCGGCTCAAGTCAAATCATCCTGGCGCTCGCAAACGCGTGCGACGCGGCGGGATCAATTCTTCTTCGGCTTCGGCGGATTGTTATCCCGCCCCGTGCCGGACTCCTTCCCCGGGTTCTTGCTCGGCCATCCCGCTCCGCCACCGCCGCCCGACGGTTCCGATCCACCTCCACCGCCGCCGCTTCCACCGCCACCCTTCTTCTTCGTTCCGTCGCTCATCACTCCCTCCGTGCGAATGGTGCCGGCCGGTGGAGTCCGCGTATCGGCTTGCGGCGCTTCTAATTGCACCTTCTCTCCACCTTAAGCGCTGCGGTGCGACACGCATGCCAGCACGTTGGGTTGCGCGACCAATGAAGAGGACCACGCGGCTGCATCCTGCGTTGGAAGGCACGCCGTACTGGGTGAGTGGTGCCGCGCTCCGGCCGCGCGTGGATGGAACGCATCCTGGCCGCGAATACCTCCGTTCGCGGTGGACGGCCGCCGCCGCGGTCGATGGCACCCTCCTCCCTCGCAGATCACCCACCCCGCACCCCCGCGGTTGAGCGCGCACAGCATTCCTGATACATTCCCGCATCATCCTCCACGCTTCCGCTGAACCTCCGGCCCACCGCGGGGGTCCTGCCGTTCGCATCGCGCCTCGCCCTTCCGCCGTACCCACCCCGACGTGAATCTCGAAGTCATCCTCCGCCGCGCGTCCGCGAGGCTGGCGCCCGTGGCGCTGCTGCTGGCGGCCGCCTGCTCCGACCGCACGTCCGCCCTGGCGCCGGCCGATCCCGCGCCCGCCGCGCCGCTGGCGGCCGTGCAGTGCCGCGCCAGCGTGGCCACGCGCTCGCTGGCCTGCTCGCAGGCGCTCCCCTCCGCGCCCGCCGGCGCGCGGCACACGCTGATCCTGGGCGGGCAGGGGGTGAACCTGCAGCTGGCCTCGTCGCACGTGGTGTACGACTCGGCCACCCAGACGCTCTCGGCCGACGTGACCCTGCAGAACCTGCTGGGGCAGGCGGTGGGCACCGCCGACGGCGTTACCCCCAGCGGCACCCGCGTCTTCTTCCACGCGCCGCCCGTCACCGTCAACGGCAGCGGCGAGGTGCAGGTGGGGAACCCCGACGGGGTGGAGACGTTCACCGGGAGCGTGCAGCCGTACTTCACCTATCCCGGCATCCTGCAGCCGTACGAGCGCACCGCGCCGCGCCGCTGGGAGTTCAGCGTGCCGGCCTCGGTGACCACCTTCACCTTCCAGCTGTACGTGCAGGCCGCGCTCCCCAACGAGACCGGCGTGCTGCGCTTTTCCCAGCTGCACGGCAGCTTCGTGGCGCGCAACCTGAACGCCGCGTGGGGCACGGGGCCAGGCGACGTGTGGGTGGGCGGCGCGCGCACGCTGATGTACTTCAACGGCTCGCGCTGGGCGCTGATCCCCGTGCAGACCAACGATGCCATCGTTTCGCTGCACGGCACCTCCACTGCCGACGTGTGGGCGGCGGGGAGCAACGACCTGGTGCGGCACTTCGACGGCCGCCGCTGGAGCCCGCTCCCCACCGGCCTCACCGAGAGCTGGACCGTGGTGCACGCCGCGGCGCCGGGCGACGTGTACGTGGCCGGCGGCGCCTTCGGCAAGATTGCGCACTGGAACGGGAGCGCCTGGACGCTGCTGGACCCCGGCACCAGCGGCCGGCGGTACGGCGGCGCGTGGGGCACCGGGCCGAACGACGTCTACCTCTTCGGCGCGCAGTGGAACGCCGGCACCAAGGGGTACGACGGCCTGGTGCGCCATTGGGACGGCGAGACGTGGAGCGACACCGTGCTCCCCGGCTTCCCGCTGGGCAGGGCGTGGGCCTCGGGGCCCGATGACGTGTGGGCGCTGGGGCCCTCCGGCGCGGTGGCGCACTGGAACGGCACGGCGTGGACGCAGATGCAGATCACCACCTTCTCCCTGGGCGGGTTGTGGGGGAGCGGGCCCAACGACGTGTACGCGGCAGGCGGCGGGTATCACACCAGCACCGGCCAGGACGGCGCCACGGTGATGCACTGGGACGGCACCGCCTGGACCGAGGTGCGGACGGGCGGCCCCCACAACGTCCGCGCGGTGTGGGGCTCGTCGGCCGGGAACGTGCTGGCGCTGGGCGACTACGGCTCGGTGATGCGCTGGGACGGCGCCCGTTGGTCCAACCTCTCCGTCCCCGGCACCGAGGCGTTCACCAGCGTCTTCGCCGCGGCCGGGGACGACCTGTACGCGGCCGCCTGCGGCGACGGGGTGATGCACAGCACCGACGGCGCCAGCTGGAGCACCGTGGCCGCGCCGGGCGACTGCATGACGAAGGTGTGGGGCGCGGAAGGCCGGGTGTTCGCGGCCGGGTACACCGTCACCGGGCCGGCGATGGCGGTGGTGGAGCGGTGGGACGGCGCCGCCTGGCAGCGCGACACCTTTCCCGGCGTGCGCATGCTGAGCGGGGTGTGGGGCACCGGCCCGGCGAACGTGTACGCGGTGGGGTATTCGGAGGGCCAGATGGGTGGGCAGAGCGGGACCGTGCTGCACTGGGACGGCGCCGCGTGGACGCAGATCGCGGTCTCGGGCGCCTACATGCTGGAGTCGGTGTGGGGCTCGGGGCCCAGCGACATCTACGCGGGCGGGCCGCAGGCGGTGCTGCACTACGACGGCACCGCCTGGACGCCCGTCCAGGGCCACTACTGGGGCGCCGACACCTACCGCGACATCTGGGGCACCGGCCCCAACGACGTGTTCATGATCGGCGCGCGGCTGTACCACTGGAACGGCACGGAGTGGAGCGACTTCGACCCGGTCACCAACTTCATCGGCCACGCCGTGTGGGGGAGCGGCCCCGACGACGTGTACGCCGTGGGCACGCAGACGCTGCACTGGAACGGCCAGCGCTGGAACTTCGTGGACCTGGACGTGAGCGCCACGTTCTGGGGGATCCACGGCCTGTCGCGGCAGAAGGTGTGGGCCGTGGGGGAGAATGGGGTGGTGATTCGCGGGGTGCGGTGATGAACAGGTGCGTGAGTGCGTGAGTGCGTGAGTGCGTGAGTGCGTGAGTGCGTGAGTGCGTGAGTGCGTGAGTGCGGGATGGGCGAGAAGGGGCTGGCTCCGCATGGAGCCCGCCCCCATGTCGTTTTGCGGACTTCCGGCGCTCTCTCAGGCGTTGGTGCCGGCCTCGTCGACGAAGTCGTACGAGATGGCCACGTGGTAGTCGAACGGGGTGTTGGGCGCGGGCTCGCAGCGGCAGTTCCAGGTGCGCACGTACAGCGTCACGTAGCCGCCCGAGGCGGTGTGCGCCGTCTGCGGGTAGCTGGGGATCGGGATGCTGTCGGTGGGCGCGCCGGCCGCGTCGACCAGCGGGTTGAAGGTGGTGGTGGCCACGAACGACACGCCCCGCACCGCCCCGATCTGCTCGCACACCACGTCGGCCACCTTCAGCACCCAGTTCCCCGACGCGTCGGTGCGCCCCGCGCCCGCCAGGAAGCGCACGGTGGTCCGCTGGCAGTCTCCCTCCTTCTTGGTGCCGTCATCCGACAGCGCGCGGATCGTGGCGTCTTCGTTCCATTCCATCAACCAGGTCATTTTGGCCTTCCGCGGTAAATGGTGAGTATCCATGCCCCGCATCCGGGCCGCTGCCAGGCCAGCGGCACGGGACAGTGTGTGACGCAAAAGGAAGATGATGAGGATTGCGGACGCGGGGCAAGCAAACTTCTGATCAGCGGGAAGGCGCCGCATGGGGAACGCAACCTCTCATGGTGGCGGGGGCGTTCCCGAACGCGTCAGAGCGCCTTCACCGCCTCGCCGACGCGGCCGGTGGCCAGCAGCTCGCGCAACTCGTCCGCCAGCGCTTCGCTCATCGCCGTCACGCGGCGCCAGGCGGCGATGCGCTCGTCATCACGCATGCGGCGGAAGTCTTCGCGGTCGGGGATCTTGCCGCCCGGCAGGCGCGCGACGAACTCGGGGGTGGGCGCCAGGATCAGCGCGCGGGCCAGGTTCTGCCCGCGGGCGCGGCGCCAGCGCAGGCCCTTGTCGAACCAGCCGGGGACCAGGTGCGCGTAGAAGTGGGGATACAGCACCAGCCCGCTCCCCGGCCCGTACGCCAGGTCCAGGTGGTAGTCGATGATCCCGCCGTCGCGGTGGATGCCGCCCGGCGCGCCGGGGATGGGCACCCCCTCCAGCACCAGCGGGATGGAGCCCGACGCGAGGAGCGCGGGGCGCAGGTTCTGGCGGGTGAGCGCCAGGTGCGTGGTGGGAAAGTCGCTCAGCGCGCGGAAGGGGCTGTCGTCGCCCGCGGTGTGGAAGACCACGCGGCGCATCTGCAGCGCCAGGGTGCGGCGGCTGAGCAGGTTGCCCGCGGCGGCGGCGGCCATGGCCAGCATCTGCACCGGCGCGCGCTCGCTGGCCGCCGGCCCGCGGCACTGCGCCGTGATCACGTGCAGCCGCGCCCACGGGTGCGCCAGGATCTCCGCCTCGCCCGTCTCGCCCAGCATCCGGTCGAGGATCGCGGCGCTGGTGCGCGTCACCTGCGCGGGCGTGGGCCTGGTGGGGTAGCGCTGCTCGATGTAGCCCTCGCGCAGGCGCTCGATCGCCCCGGCCGGGTCGCGCTGGGCCAGGCACGCCATCCGCCAGCTGCCGATGGACGTGCCCACCAGGTGCAGCGGCCGGTCGCGCGGCTCCTGCAGGAAGTCGCCGAACAGGAAGCGGTCGAGCCCTTCCAGCACCAGCCACTTGGGCCCGCCACTCGCCCCCGGCACCACGTCCACGTCGGCCGCACGCAGCCCGCGCTCGCGCACGATGTCCATCGCCCGCGGCCCCGCCAGCAGCGAAAGGGAGCGTACGCGCGTCATCACACCACCCGTTCGGGGAATCCAGCGACCGGCCACGGACGCGGAAAGCTACTGTCCGCGCCCGATCGCCTCAACGAGCGGTACCGGCGTGGAGGAGAGGTTCTTGAATTCCGTCGGTCGTATCGAGCGCAGCCGGCGGCGTGGGGTGCCTGTCTCACATCAAGACAATCGAGCGCGGCGGAACCATGATTTTCCGCAGACGGCCATGCCTCCATCCGGGCGCGCTGTATGCAAGTGGCATGGTCAGGCGTTGCCGGGGGCTCGTGCTACACGGGACGGTGCCCCGGTTGCCACCATGCCGTTCCGTCCGCGGGCAAGCACGGAGATGGCGGAAGAGCGGCCCAGGAGCCACGGACACACAACGGAGACAGACACGGACGCCAGACGACCACGCGCGTGGAGGAATGGGATGGTGTGAGCATCGTTTCCGGCCAGACGGATCGGCCAGATCCGTGGCGGCCAGGCAGCCAGGGCGAACGCACACGGGCGGGGCAACCAGCCGGGCGGGGGTGACGACCCCGCGCGGGCGGGCTGCCGCGGAACCATCAGGACCGCAGCGCGCGGGAGGTTGTGATGTTCGAGAAGGTTCTGGAGAGCCGCGCCGAGCGGCGCGCATGCCTTCAGCTACACGGATTTTCGGCGTCGATGGCAACGCACGCGCTTGCCGCGGTGGGCGCCACCATCCTCACGCTCGGCGCCGCCGGGGCCGACGAGGCCGCCGTGGAAACGGCCACGTACCTCCTCCTTCAAACGCCCGCCGAGCTCCCCGATCTACCGCCCCGGCCGGCGCCGGCCGCCCGCCAAGAGCGCATCTCGCCGAACGGCGCCACGCACGCCCCCACCCTTACCGACCGCGCCGCGGCTCGCGGGGCCGCGCGCAACGCGGAGCTCCCGCACGCGGCCGCACGCGTGGCCGAACTGGAGTTGCGCGCGCCCACGCTCACCATGAGCGAGATCCCGCCCAGCGGCCCCGCGCTCGACGCCGCCTTCCTGCGCGGGATCGGCGACCTGGCGCCCAGGGAGGCGTTGGGCGGGGCGATCGGCGGATCGGAAGCGGGAGAGGCGGGCGCGGCGCCGCTGGTGGACAGCGAGGTGCTCGGCAACCCGCCGCGGATGCTGAACCGGCGCCTGATCAGCGAGATCATGAGCGAGCGCTACCCCACCCGGCTGATGTTCCGCGGCGTGGAGGGCCAGGTGGTGGTGGCCTTCATCATCGGCGTGGACGGCCGCGCCGAGATGAACCACGTGGAGGTGCTCTCGGCCACCGACCGCGAGTTCATCCAGGCCGCGCTCGACGGGCTCCGGCGGATGCGATTCCGCCCCGCCGAGCTGGACGGCCGCCGCGTGCGGGTGCGCGTGAGCCTTCCCCTGGTCTGGCAGTTGCCGGGCAACGGTTGAGCGGGTCGCCACCCCGCGGCGAGACGATCCGGACGCGCCTACGGAGCCGCGGGCGCGGCGGACGTTCAATCCGCCCCCGCGGCACGCCCAGCACCCGGATGGGCGATGACGGCACTACCCGAACCTCACAAGGGGTCTCCTCACGCCGCGGCGGCCCTACTCCTCCTGAACAACACAGTTCTCGCGCCAGCCTCGCTCACCGGGGCCACGTTCATCCTCCGTGGTCGTGTACGCCCCCGATGGTGCCGTGGCGTGCCGGGCGGACGATGGACGGAAACGGAACCCTGTACGTAGTGGATCTCCGCCGCTTAAATGTTCTGAATCCGTAATGTGTAGCAGCACCACGGGAACCCCTCCAGCCCAGAGAGGAGCGCGCGGTGGCCGAAAAGCTCAAGAGCTTCTTCAAGACCTGCTGGTACTGCGGCAGGATGTACTCCATCTCGCGCTACGTATGCCCTTTCTGCGGCAAGCCCGAGGTCCCGCCCCGCGAATCCACGTGAAACGCCGGATTCGACAGGATGGATGATGAAAGGCGGGGTGAAGACCATGTGTGGCATCGAGCCGCGAAGCCACGCGCCGTGCCGTTGAAGCCTCGCGCGGTTTGCGAGGCTGGTCGTGATTGATGCCGCGGCTTCCGTTCTCCGAAGCAACGGAGCACCTGGATGTGATATGACACAAAAGCCGGCCCCGGACGCACCCCGGGGCCGGCTCTTCTGATGGATGGCGCCCGCTCAGCCGCAGCAGTAGCAGCGGCCGTCCTTGGGCACCCACTGGCCGCCCAGCGGGCCGCATTCCGGGCACGACCAGGTGCTGCAGGCCCGCGCCTCGGGCGCGGCGGCCGGGGCGGCGAACGCCTGGGCGGCGCCGAAGCCCAGCGACGCCACGAACGCGGCGGCGAACAGCACCGTCTTCCAGCCCTGGGCAAGTCGCTTCATGGAGACATCCTCCCGCGTGGGGGTGAAGATGCTCCGCCGCCCGGCGCGGGCGGCGGAAGGGAGCGGCCGCGGCCGCTCAGTAGCAGAGGCAGACGTTGTTCTGGCAGATGCCGTAGCCGCCGCACTGCTCGTTGCACTTCACGGGGTCGCACCAGGGCCGGTTCGCGTCCTTCGGGGCCAGCGAGAACCCGAACGCCTCCGCGGCGCCGAAGGTGAGGCTGCCCAGGATGGCGGCGGCGAAGGCACCGCGCTTCACGATCAGGACGGCTCGGTTCATGGTCTGCTCCGGGTGTGGAGAGTGGTGCCGCGGGCCGGATAGCACCGCGGCGGTGCGAAGGCCCCCGGTCACCGCGCCGCGAGCCCCGCGGCCGCGCGCACCGAGTCCATCGCGGGCCCTTCCGTCAGCTCGCCGATGCGCGCCAGCAGCACGCGGCCGGTGGAATCCACCACCAGGGTGACCGGCACGGTGCGGGTGCGGTACAGCGCGGCCATGCGGCGGTCGGGGAACGCGGCCACCGGGTAGCGCAGGCCGTGGCGCGTTGCGTACGCCGCCGCGCTGTCCGGCGGGTCCAGCGATACGCCGACCGCGGCGCCGGGCCCGTTCGCCGCCTCCGCGCTGGCCGCCACGCGCGTCCACGCGGGGATCGAGGCGCGGCAGTACGGGCAGGTGGAGTTGAACACGAAGAGCACCTGCCTCCCCCGCGCGGGGCTCCCCACCTGCACCGCCCTCCCGCCGGTGCCGGGCGCTGTGAAGGCGGGCACGTACATCCCCGCGTACGGGCGCGTGACCCGGCGGAACAGCTCCTCGTTCTCGCGTTCGAGCCTGCGCACCCGCATCGCCAGCATCACCACCAGGATCGCCGCCACGGCCAGTGCCGCGGGCGCCAGGATCGGCTTCAGCTTCATCGGCCCTCACCCGGGTTCAGAACCGAAGTGCGTCGTCAAAGGTATTGAACTAGAATATCAATCTTCCGCTGGTCTGGATAGGCCCATCTTCAAAACTTGATAAGCGTCACGGCCCCATGCGGGTGAGGATGGGTTGCGTAGGCGGGTACGGTTTCGTTATGCTGGCGGGAACCGCATGCTCTTGTCATCAAACCCAGGAGGAGCCGATGACCCGCAAGCTCGCGCTGAACGTGGACGCGCTCACCGTCGATTCGTTCGCCACCGCCGCCGCGCAGGCGCTGCCGCATGGCACCGTGCACGCGCGCGAGGCCAAGATTCCGTGCCCCAGCGCCGGCTACCCGCAAAGCTGCTACACGCTGCACACCTGCGCCTCGTTCGACATCTCCTGCGCCGAACAGGCCTGACGGCGCGCCTCCACGGCGGACGCTCGCGGCCGCGATGGAAGAAAGACGATCCCCCGGGTGCACGTTGCCCGGGGGATCGTTTTCCCATACACCCGCATGTGATACCGGATGCGGAGAGTCGTTGTAATTCCGCCCCTCATCCAGAGATTGTCATCCTGAAGGAGCCGCCGCGCCAAAGCCGCGTCCGCGCTGGACTTGGCGGCGACTGAAGGATCTATCGCCCGCGCTCGGAACCGCTCCGCCCAAGCACACCGGGCCACGGTCCATCGTCAGGCGGATGATGACGCGGACGCGGCTATGGATCCTTCGCGCTGCCGCTGTCGGAGGACGCCTGAGGTGCAGCGTGGTCGCGCTCAGGATGACGAGAGAGCAGGGCCGCGAGACGGCCGGCCAGCAGCGCCGCGCCCAGGATCGGGCGGGGCACCCCGTCATCCCCTCACCGGGTTGCGTCCTGCGGATCGAGCGCCGGGGCTGCGCGGCGCGGGCGGGCCTCCACCGCCGGGGCCGCGCCCGAAACGCGCTTCCGGGCCAGCCAGGCGCGGTACCGCCGCCACGCCAGCGCGATCCCGGTCCACACCAGGAGCGCGGCACCGGCGGAGGCCAGCCCGGCGAGCGTCTGGCCGAACAGGCCCAGCACCTCGCCCGTGTGCGCGAAGCGCAGGATGCTGCGCATCCGCCGCCCCGGCTTCTGCGTGGGGAACGGCTCCCACTTGACCACCGCGCCCGTGCGGCGGTCCAGCGAGAGCGACGCGCGCTTCTGCGGCTGCCCGCCGTCCCCCCGGTCGATGTTGAACGCGACCGGCTCGTCCGCCTTCTT
>DASSJS010000089.1:0-12866 GCA_035691085.1 Longimicrobium sp. | reverse complement strand
CAGGGGGAAATCCGGGCGCGGCGGCGGTCGCTGCAGCGCCGCAGCATCTTTTTGCAGGAGTTGCGCCCTTGGGGACAGGGAACAGGGAATAGGGAACAGGGGACAGCCAGAAACGGCGGGATGGAGGTGCATCATGCGTTGGCCGCCGCATCATCTTTCCTGGGCCGTGGGTAGATGGATCACCGGCCGCGGCGCATCCCGCCCCTCCCCTCGACAGCCTTGCCCCACCCCTCACGTCACGATAGCGTCCGTGAACCACCCGCTCCTTGAGATCAGAAGTCGTTGATGCGATTCCGCAGACGCCCGCCCGAAGAAGACGACGACGCAACGCTGATTCTTCCGCGGGAGGAGGTGCCCGAGGAGCGGCCGTCGTTCCGGCGGCGCGCCACCCGGCGCGTGGTGGTGTGGGCGCTCAAGGCGGCGGCGGGATACTGGGTCGTCTGCGCGCTCCTGCTGGTGCTCTACCGCTTCGTGTGGCCGCCGGTGACCGGGGTGCAGCTGCAGCGCCGGCTGGGGGCGATGATGGACGGCCGCGAGTACCGGATCGAGCGAAAGTACGTCCACACCAACCGGCTGCCGGAGCACGTTCCGCGCGCCGTCGTGGCCGCCGAGGATGGGCGCTTCTGGACGCACAGCGGCTTCGACCTGGTGGAGATGCGCAGCGCGCAACGCAAGGCGCTGGGCGGCGGCAGGATGCGCGGCGCGTCGACCATCACCCAGCAGCTGGTGAAGAACCTGTTCGGCTTCACCACCCGCAACCCGCTGCTGGGCGGCATCCGCAAGCTCTACGACTGGAGCCTGACGCCCGTGGCCGAGCTGGTGCTGGGGAAGAACCGCATCCTTGAGTTGTACCTCAACAGCGCCGAGTGGGGCGACGGCGTGTTTGGCGTGGACGCCGCCGCGCACAAGCGCTATGGCGTGCCGTCTAGCCGATTGACGCGCTCGCAGGCGGCCGGCCTGGCCGCGCTCCTCCCCAACCCGCACCAGCGCACGCTCAGGAGCACCGCCGGCTACCGCCGCGAGATCCTGCGCCGCATGGCCCACCGCGGGTGGTGAACGCAACGCATCGTTCGCCCGACCCACCCCTCTCCACCGCTCTCCTTTTCCCGATCACCGCGGCATCCCCTTAATGGAACCCATCCGCGACTACTACGACGCGCTGGCGCCGGCGTACGACCAGGAGCGCTTCGGCAACAGCTACGGGCGCTACGTGGACGGGCTGGAGCGCGGCATCCTGCGTACGTGGCTCGGGGATGCGCCGGAGAGCGTCGTGGAACTGGCGTGCGGGACGGGGCGGTTTCTCGATTTCGCGGGGACGGGGGTGGACCTGTCACCGGCGATGCTGGCGCGGGCGCGGGAGAAGTGGCCCGCGCGGACGCTGGTGCTGGGCGACGTGGCGAGCACCGGCCTCCCCTCTGCCGAGTTCGGAGCGGCGATCTGCTTTCACCTGCTGATGCACCTCGATGCGGACGCATGCCGCGCCGTGCTGGCCGAGGCCGCGCGGCTGGTGCGGCCGGGCGGCACGTTCATCTTCGACATCCCGTCGGCCCCGCGGCGGCGGCTGACGCGGCGGGTGGCCAGCGGGTGGCACGGCGACACCGCGGCGGCGTTGTCCGACGTCAGGGCCTGGGCGGGCGATGCGTGGCGGATGCGGCGGTGGCGCGGGATCGTGGCGATGCCCATCCACCGCATCCCGAAGCGCCTCCGCGGCGCACTGGCCGGGGTGGACGCGCTGCTCGGGCGGACGCCGCTGGGCCGCTGGTCGTCGTACTACGTGATCCAGCTGGAGCGCGTGTGATGCGCGCCGCGAGCGTGCTTCGGCAGATCGCCCGGCGCGCGGTGCCGCTGGAGATGCGGAAGAGTTTGGCCCACCTCCGCCGCGCCGGCCGCGATCGCGCGCGCGGAATCGTCTTCACCGAGGCGCGCGGCGGGGGCGAATGGCCCGTGTGCGTGGAGCTGTGCCAGCGGGTGATGCCGTCGCCCGTGATCGAGGCCAAGCTGGCGAACCTGCGGCTGGGCGCGTCGCTGATCGACGGTTCGCTGCTGGAGGGGGGCGAGCGGTGGTCGTTCTGGCACCGCGTGGGGCGGCCGCGCGGGCGGCGCGGGTTCGCGCGGGGGCGCAACCTGGTGGACGGGCGGCTGGTGGCGGCCACGGGCGGCGGGCTGTGCCAGCTCAGCAGCCTGATCCATCACCTGGCGCTGCTGGGCGGGCTGGAGATCGAGGAGCGCCACGCCCACAGCATCGACATCTACCACGAAGCGCAGCGCTTCACCCCGCTGGGCGCCGACGCGACGGTCGTCTGGGGCGTGAAGGACCTGCGCCTGCGCAATCCGCACCCCTTCGCCGTGAGCATCGCCGTGCGCGTGGAGGGCACCACGCTCACTGGCCAGATCCGCGCGGCCGGCCCGGTCCTTCCGCTCGAGGTGAGGTTCGTGCGTGAGGCGGTGTCGCCCGGCCGCGTGCGCGTGTGGACCCTGGTGGATGGCACTGCGCGGGGAGCCACGGAGTACGAGCAGCGGCCGGGGTTGGCGCTGGCGTGAATCATCGAACCGCGGGGACACGACGGCGGGGGACGAAACGCCGGCCTTGCCGCCTCCGTAGAGAGCGCGCTAGCGTGCCGGTTGACGGTGCGTGATGGGAACCCGCGAAGCAGGGGACGAGGTGGAAGAGCGACGCTACACCGACGAGGAAGTCCAGCGCATCCTTGCGCACGCCGCCGAGCAGGAGGCGGCGCTCCCCCACGCCGGTGCCGAGGGGCTCACGCTGGCCGAGATCCAGAGCGCGGCGGCGCAGGCCGGGCTTTCCCCCACCTCCGTGGCCGTGGCCGCGGCGGTGCAGGAGCGGGTGGGGATCGCGCCGCGAGAGCCGGGCCTGCTGGGGCTGCCGATCTCCGTTGGCCGCGCGGTGCCGCTCCAGCGCCCGCTGGCCGACGCCGAGTGGCGCCGGCTGGTGGCCGAGCTGCGCCAGACCTTCGATGCCGAGGGGCGCGAGCGCGTGGACGGCGACCGCCGCGAGTGGCGCAACGGCAACCTGCGCATCGTGCACGAGCCCGCGGGCGAGGGCGCGTTCCTGGAGCTGCGCACGCGCCGCAGCGACGCCCGCGCGCTGATGAACGTGGGGAGCGCCATGACCTTCACCTCGGCCATGATCGGCGGCGTGCACCTGGCGCTGGCCAGCGGCAGCGCGGGCGGATTGGCCGCCGCGGCCATGACCGGCGCGATGGGGATCGGCATGGCGGCGCTCGGCGCGCTCCGCGTGCGCCCGTGGGCCAAGCGGCGCGAACAGCAGTTCGAGGCCGTCGGCCTGTTCGCGCGCCGCCTGGCGGGCGAGTAGGTCATCCTCCCGCTACCCCCGCCGCTCTCGTCCGGCGGTGATTGGAGCGCCGCTTGCAGACGCGCGGCGCCCATGAAAACACCCGTGCTCATCCTCGCCGTCTCGGCCGTGGTGGCCGCGCGCGCGCCGCTCGCCGCGCAGGGCAGTCCGTCGGAGCGCGAGCTCCCGCAGCTCGCGCAGGAGCTGTTCGCCGCCGAGACCGTCTATCCGCAGGAGCGAGGCGAGGTGCAGCTCACCGCGTTCACGCCCGTCGGCGAGGCCGAACATCCGCGCATCCTGGGCGAATACGGCATCACGGATCGCCTCCAGGCATCGCTCGTCACGCCCGCGCTGGGGAGCGGCGACGAGGGCGAGGAGAATGCCTGGGAGGCCGGCGTGCTGTACGCGCTTCTCCCCACCGCATCTCCCATCGCCGTGTCGGTGGAGATGGAGGTGTCACTGGCGGACGGCCAGGCGCCGCAGTGGGAGCCGGCGGTGATCGCGGCGCGCGATTTCGGCCGGGTGCAGCTTCACGGCAGCGTGCGCACCGAGTTGAGCGACGCGGGCGACGAGGTCTCCGGCGCGCTAGCCGCGCTGGTGGACGCGGGCCGGCTCACGCCCACGCTCGAGGCCGTGTGGGCCGCCTCGGGCGACGACCTGCTCGTCCCCGGCCTGTTCGTGCACCCGATGCACGACGTGGAGGCGGCCATCGGCGTGCCGGTGTGCCTCACCTGCCAGCAGACGCGCGGCGGGGTGCGGCTGATGTTCACGGTGGAGTTCTGATGGCGGCGAGCGCACCCGAGACCTCGCGGCGCTCGTTCATCCGCCACACCGCGGGCGTTCCGCTGGCCGTGCGCCGGGTGGATGGCAGCGCCGCCCGCACGCGGCAGAGCGTGAACGTGAGCGAGGGCGGCCTCTCCTTCGTCTCCGAGGACGAGATCCCCATCGGCAGCGTCATCGAGATCCGCATCGACGACGTGGACCCGCCGTTCGAGGCGACCGCGCGCGTGATGTGGGCCAGCCCCGAGGATGAGTGCTGGTGCATCGGCGTGCAGTTCCTGGAGGCCGCCGACGCCTTCCGCGTGCGGATGGTGGAGCAGGTGTGCGCCATCGAACGCTACCGCCGCGAGGTGGAGGCCGACGAAGGCCGCGCCCTGACCCCCGCCGAGGCCGCCCACGAATGGATCGGCAAGTACGCCGGGCGGTTTCCATCGGGAAAGTAGGTCGCGGGAGAAACCGATCGTCACGCATGCCGCGGCGGCGACCCCCGCCCGTGAGATTCGGAACGATGCGGCCGTCCCGAATCTCCGACCTCCCCCAAAAACTGCTGTGGGGAGGTAGCTGCAACTACATCAACCCGCCGCGCTATTGAAGCCTCCCGCAGTTTGGGAGGCTTTTCGTCGTTGCTGCCGCGGCTTCAGCCGCCGGGTGCGCGGCCTCTCCGCGACCCGGGAGCTTCACGTGGCAGCCAAATCCGCATGCTGCAACACCTCCGTGGCATTCCCGGCACGCACCCTGCGACCGGGGTTCGGCCCTTCCGGCCGCACAAGGCGGCCGGTGTCACCGGGAGCACGGAGGTGAGGATGAGCGCGACCATGACGGGCGATCCAAGGCGTTCCGAGGCATGGGAGCCGCAGCGGCGGGCGCCGGCCAACGGCGACGTGCAGCGCAGCGACGTGAACCACATCCGCAACACCGTGCCCGAGCTGGCCACGCCCGTGTGGGCCAAGCGCCTGGCCGTGGGGCTGGGCTACTTCAGCGTGGGGCTGGGGCTGGTGGAGCTGCTGGGCACGCGCCGGCTCGAGGAGTGGCTCGGCGTGGAGAACGCCAAGCTGATCCGCGCCTATGGGGTCCGCGAGATCGCCACCGGCGTGCAGATCCTGATGGGGAGCCGCCTGGCGCCGCTGCTGTGGGGCCGCGTGGCGGGCGACGTGCTGGACCTGGGCAGCCTGGGCGCCGCCCTGCGCGACCCCGACGCCAACCGCCGCAACCTGGCCATCTCGGTGGGCGCCGTGGCGGGCGTGATGCTGCTCGACATCCTGGACGGCATGGCGCTCAGCAAGACGCGCTCCTGACGGGATGACCCGCGCGCGGACGCCTCTCCAGGGGCGTCCGGAGCCCGGGCGCGGAGGCACGAAATGGTGTTCGAGGCGGCGGAAGGCGTGCGGAGGTCGCGGGCGGTCCGTCGGACCTGGAGGAACCCTGAAGGGCGGGAGGGCTTGATGAAAGCACTGGCTTGGCACGGCAAGGAAGACGTCCGCTGCGACAACGTTCCGGATCCGGTGATCGAGGAGCCCACGGACGCCATCGTCCGCATCACGTCGACCGCGATCTGCGGGAGCGACCTGCACCTGTACGACGGCTACGTCCCCTTCATGAAGCCCGGCGACGTGCTGGGGCACGAGCCCATGGGCATCGTGGAAGAGGTGGGGAGCGGCGTCACCAACCTCAAGCGCGGCGACCGCGTGGTGATCCCCTTCACCATCTGCTGCGGCGCCTGCTGGTTCTGCCAGAAGGGGCTGTGGAGCTGCTGCGACACCACCAACCGCAAGCCCGAGATCGCGCAGAAGCTGATGGGGCACGCGCCGGCCGGGCTGTTCGGCTACTCGGCGCTCACCGGCGAGTACCCCGGCGGGCAGGCGCAATTCCTTCGCGTGCCGCACGCCAACGTGATCTGCCTGAAGATCGAGAGCGACCTTCCCGACGAGAAAGTGCTCTTCCTCTCCGACATCTTCCCCACCGGGTGGATGGCGGCCGAGAACGCCGACATCGAGCCGGGTGACACGGTGGCGGTGTGGGGGTGCGGGCCGGTGGGGCAGTTCAGCATCCAGAGCGCGTGGATGCTGGGCGCGGGGCGGGTGATCGCCATCGACCGCGTGCCCGAGCGGCTGCGCATGGCGCAGGAGTTCGGGAAGGCCGAGATCATCGACTTCAGCGGCGGCCACGTGTACGACAAGCTGCAGGAGATGACGAACGGCCGCGGCCCCGACCGCTGCATCGACGCCGTGGGCGCCGAGGCGCACGCGTTCAGCAGCATCGACGCGATCTACGACGCGGCGAAGGTGGCCCTGATGCAGGAGACCGACAGGCCGCACGTGCTGCGCGAGGCCATCATGTGCTGCCGCAAGGGCGGGACGATCTCCATGCCCGGCGTGTACGTGGGCGTGGGCGACAAGATCCCGCTGGGCGCGTTCATGAACAAGGGACTCACGCTCAAGACCGGCCAGACGCACATGCTTCGCTACATGAAGCCGCTGCTGGAGCGGGTCGAGGCCGGCGACATCGATCCCTCGTTCGTGATCACCCACATCCTGCCGCTGGAGCAGGGCCCCAACGCCTACAAGACGTTCCGCGAGAAGCAGGACGGCTGCATCAAGGTGGTGCTGAAGCCCTGGGAGACGCCGGCGGCGAGCTCGTAAGCCGTTCGGACGCTCGGTTGAATGAACGGAAGGGCCGGCCATCGCGTCATGGCCGGCCCTTCCGTGATGGCGGCGTCTGTCGTGCGGTTCGCCTCGGGCAGCTCCAGCGTCTGAAGCGCATCGTGGCCCTGGCCACGCAACCACGCCGCTATACGCCGCGGAAGTTGCGCGTCAACGACGAATTTCATGCCGCGAGGCGGTTCCACGCGCTTGGTCCGGACGACTCGCGCCGCGTACTCGAGCACTGCGAAATGTCCTCGCGCTCAAGGCCAGGATAGCCGTCGAGGATCTCGTCGGACGTCATCCCCGAGCTGAGCCGTTCCAGGATGGTTTCGACTGGATAGCGCAGTCCGCGGATCGTCGGTTTTCCGTGGCAGATCGCCGGATCGATCGTGATGCGGTTTCCAAATTCGCTCATACCCTGCCACTCCCCCGCTGATTCCATTGATCGCCCGTCTCGGTTGCCTGCATTGAGGTTAATGCAGATCCGTAGCATCCGGCAATCACGGCTTGAAGACTGGTGTTGCGCAACGCCAGTTGGACTGAGACGATGTGAACCGACGCAGGTTTCCTCATGCCACCGCGTGTCGTGACATTCGGTCCTGCACGATTCCTCTCGTTGGCCAGGGGAACCTCATCGTCCTGGCGTTCCTGTGCCCGGGGGACGCGGCCTCGGTGCGCCGTTGATCGACCTCCGCCTGTCTCCGCAGGGATGCTTGGCCGCGTCCTTGCGAGCCGGGCATGCTCACGTCGCATCCCGCCCACCCGCGAGAACCATGATCTGCATCCTGCACGGGTACCTGCTCGAAGGCTCCGGTAGCAACCTGTGGACGCGCTCGGTGGTGGAGTCGCTGTGCCGCGGGGGCGAGACGGTGCACCTGATGGCGCAGGAGAACCACCCCGAGCGCTACCCGTTCATCACCGAGGCGCGCCGCTACACCCCCGACGGCGCGGTGGAGACCTTCCATCGCGCCAGCGGCGAGGGGTACGCCGGCCGGTGCATCCTCCACAAGCCCGTGCTGGGTGACACCCTGCCGGTGTACGTGTGGGACCGCTACGAGGAGTTCTCGCGCGTGGTGCCCATGGTTGATTTGCCTGACAGCGAGATCGACGCGTACGTGGACGCAAACGTCCGCGCGCTGGCCCGCATCGTCCGCGAGAACGGCATCACCGCCGTCCACGCCAACCATGCCGTGCTGATGTCGGTGGTGGCGCAGCGGGTGTGCGCGGCGGAGGGGATCCCCTTCAGCATCATGCCGCACGGCAGCGCGCTGGAGTACGCGGTGAAGCGCGACCCCCGCTTCCTGCGCCTGGCCAGCGGCGCGTTCGAGGCGGCGGGGCTGATCTTCGTGCATGGCGACGAGATGCGCGCCCGGGTGCGCGACGTGTTCACCGGCGTCCCTGGGCTCGACGCGAAGATGGTGGACCTGCACCTGGGCGTGGACACCAGCCAGTTCGAGCCCGTCGCGCGGACGGAGCGCGCGCGGAAAGCCGATCAGCTGCGCGAGGCGCTGGCCGGCCTCCCCCGCGGCCGCACGCCACAGCAGACGGACGCGATGCTCGGCCGGCTGCGGGGCGATCTGGCGGGTCCGGCGCTGGAGGAGGCGCTCGCGGTGGGGCGCGGATTCTCGCCCAAGGCGCCGGACGCGGGGCTGGAGGAACAGCTCGGCACGGTGGACTGGGCGAACGGGCGCACCCTGCTGTACGTGGGGCGCCTGATCTCGGCCAAGGGGGTGCAGGAGGTGGTGGCCGCCCTGCCGCTGATTTTGGAGCGCGCCCCGGAGATGCGCCTGCTGGTGGTGGGCCACGGCCCCCTGCGCGAGCCGCTGGAGGCGATGCTGTGGGCGCTGGAGCACGGCGAGCGCGCCCTGTTCGCCGAGATCGTGGCGCGCGGGCGGGCGCTGGAGGGCGACCCCGAAGGCGAGGGCGGCGGGCACGAGCTGACCAAGGTCGCGGCCTTCATGGACGACCTGCGCGCGCGCGGCGAGCTGGACGCGTACTTCGAGGCGGGGCGGCGGCACGTGCGGCGCGACCGGGTGATCTTCACCGGCTATCTCACCCACCGCGAGCTGCGCCACCTGTTCCCGTGCTGCGACGCGGCCATCTTCCCGTCGGTGGTGAAGGAGGCGGGGCCGCTGGTGTTCCTGGAGGCGCTGGCCAGTGGCGCGTTTCCGCTGGGCACCTACTTCGGCGGGATGAAGGCCAGCATCGACTCGGTGGCCCAGGTGCTGCCACCCGAGGTCGCCGAGCTGATGAAGCTCGACCCGTCGCCCGAGCGCACCGTGGCCGACATCGTCCACCACGTGCCGCTGGCGCTGGAAGCCGGCGAGGAGCACAAGGAAGCGCTCTTCCGCGTGGCGCGCGACCACTACGACTGGTCCAGCGTTTCACGTACCCTGCTGGACGAGCTGAACGCGCTTTCGCCGGCCTCGCCTTCCTGAGCCTGAGTCTCCACCACGCGCGCGATCACGAAAGATGCAAATGGTCGCGCAGGTTCCAGGCTGTTGGAGCCTCGCGCAGTTTGCGAGGCTTCTCGTAGTTGTTGCCGCGGCTTCAGCCGCCGGTCAGCGAGGCCGGCGAACGGACTTCCTGTTCAGGATGAAAGCGGTCGCGCAGGTTCCAGGCTGGTGGAGCCTCGCGCAGTTTGCGAGGCTTCTCGTAGTTGTTGCTGCGGCTTCAGCCGCCGGTCAGCGACGCCGGCGGACGCACTCTCTATCCAGCGGCGCGTGAGCGGCCGGACCTTGCATGCGGCCCTCATCACCGCGGAAGTTGAGGCGGACGCTCCATCCCGCCGTTCACCGGACCCGCCGACGTGACGTTCGACCGCAAGCACATCATCGCGCTCGCCAGGGGGACCGTGATCCTCCTGGCGTTCCTGTACGCGGGAAACGCGGTGTCGGCGCTCCTCCATCTCCCGCTGCCGGGGAGCGTGCTGGGGTTGGTGATGCTGGCGGCGGCACTGCACTTCCGCGTCGTCCGGCCGGAGTGGGTGCGCCCGGCGGCCGAGGTGCTGATCCGGCACATGTCACTGCTCTACATCCCGCCCGGCGTGGGGGTGATGGTGTACTTCGGACTGATCCGGCGCGAGTGGCTCGCGCTGGTGGCAGCGGGCGTGGTGGGGACGGTCGCGGTGATGCTGGTGGTGGGCCTCCTCCAGCAGCGGATGGAACGCCGTGGGTGACGTACCGGCCGCCGCGCTCGCCATCGCCGCCACGGTGCTGGTCTACGCCGCGGCGCAGCGGCTGTACGCCCGCTTCCGGCACCCGCTGCTGAACCCGCTGCTGATCGCCATCACCACGCTGATCGTGCTGCTGGAGGTGAGCGGCGTGGGATACGAGCGGTACGACCGCGGCGGGCGGCTGATCTCCTACTGGCTGGGTCCCGCCGTGGTCGCGCTCGGCGTGCCGCTGCACGCGCAACTGCACGAGATCGCGCGGCGCGGAAAGGCGATGCTGGTATCGATCCTGGCCGGGAGCGTGGTCGGCATCGTGAGCGGCACGGCGACGGCGCTGCTCCTGGGTGCGCCGCGGCAGGTGGTGCTCTCCGTGGCGCCGAGGTCGGTGACCACGCCGATCGCGATGGGCGTGGCGCAGAAGCTGGGCGGAATCCCGCCGCTCACCGCCGTGCTGGTGATCGGCACCGGCGTGCTGGGCGCCGTGGCCGGGCCGGCGCTGATGCGGCTGGCGCGCATCCGCAGCCGCACCGCGTGGGGGCTGGCGATGGGGAGCGCCGCGCACGGCATCGGCACCGCGCGGGCGGTGGAGGAGGGCGACGTGGAGGGCGCCACCAGCGGCCTTGCCATCGGCCTGATGGGCCTTGCGACGGCGATCCTCGCACCGCCGATCGTGGCGCTGCTGCTGCGGTTGTTCCCGCGGGGATGAAGGTCGGCGCGGAGCCGATGGATGGAGCGGAAACAATCGCGCCGCGGCATCCGGCCGCGGCGCGATTGGTGTCTGCGTCAGGCGTTCAGACACGGCTCACGGTGGCGTGGGGTGGCACTGGTTGATGCAGGATTCATCCTTCATGCAGTACGTGTAGCCGATGGACTCGCACTGCGCTGAATTGACGGGATCGCACCCGCAGGTGTAGCCGTTGCAGCTCTGCCAGCAGCTCATTCCTGCGCACGTCGCGTAGCCACAGCTGTCCACCATGGGGTCGTTGCTGTCGGACGCCGGCCAGCACCCCTGCGGATACGAGTAGTGCCCATACACCGTTCCCGATTGCCCGCCGTCGTCGCGCACCGGCGAGAATGATTCGACGCGCAGGTGATCGGGGTCCAGCCTCAACTTCCGCATCCGGCCCTCCTGGACTTTGTTGATGAGGATAGTTTCACTACCGATGTCTCAAGGTACGCGTGCGAAAGCGCGTGAGCCAGTCTTTTTAAGCTATCGGACCGGTCGCGGGGTTTGGATTCGGTCGTCAGAAGATTGGATGCGCGGAACCCCTGCCGCTCGTCCACGACCCCGGAATCTCTGAGCGGCAAGGTTTACCAACTGCTTACAACGGGGCGGTTTCGCGGTGTCCGCAAGTTCGCTACTCTTCCAAAACCGTAGATCCGCCAAAGCCCTCCGACCCAGATCCGCCGATGCACCCAATCCTTCGCCACGGCGCGGTGCCGCTGATGGCCGCGCTCGCGCTGGGCGCCTCCGCGAGCGCCGCGTGCGCGCAGGCGCCGCTCGACTCCGTCTACCGCGCCGACGCCAACCGGCTGATCCAGGCCGCGCTCACCGACACCATGGGTTGGAGCCGTCTGGCCACGCTGGTGGACCGCTTCGGCCCGCGGCTCAGCGGGAGCCAGGCGCTGGAGAGCACCATCGACTGGTCGCTGGAGCTGATGCGCCGCGACGGGCTGCAGAACGTGCGCGGCGAGCCGGTGATGGTGCCGCACTGGGTGCGCGGGGAGGAGAGCGCCGAGCTCCTTACGCCGCGCTCGCTTCCGCTGCACATGATCGGGCTGGGCGGCAGCGTGGGCACACCGCCGGGCGGCATCACCGCCGACGTGATCGTGGTGACCAGCGAGGACGAGCTGAAGGCCCGCGGCGCCGAGGCGCGGGGGAAGATCATCCTTTTCGACGTGCCGTTCACCACCTACGGCCAAACGGTGCGCTGGCGCGCCCTGGGCGCGGCCGCGGCGGCGCGCGCGGGGGCGTCGGCGGCGCTGATCCGCTCGGTCAGCTCGTTCAGCATGCAGAACCCGCACACCGGGAGCACGCGCTACATCGACACCACCGTGGCGCGCGTCCCCATCGCCGCGGTGAGCGTGGAAGACGCGATGATGCTGCACCGCATGCAGAACCGCGGCGAGCGCATCCGCGTACGCCTCAGCATGGGCGCGCGGACGCTCCCCGACGCGCCGTCGCGCAACGTGGTGGCCGAGATCGTGGGGCGCGAACGGCCCGACGAGGTGGTGGTGATCAGCGGCCACCTGGACAGCTGGGACGTGGGCACCGGTGCGATGGACGACGCGGGCGGGGCCGTGGCCGCGTGGGAGGCCGTGCGGCTGATGCAGCGGCTGGGGCTGCACCCCCGGCGCACGGTGCGCGTGGTGATGTGGACCAACGAGGAGAACGGCCTCCGTGGCGGGACGGGCTACCGCGACGCGCACCGGGCGCAGATGGACAAGCACATGCTGGCCATCGAGAGCGACAACGGCGTGTTCCGCCCCAACGGCTTCCGCTTCGTGGGGAGCGACGCCGCGCTGGGGCCGCTGCGGCAGATCGCACGGCTGCTGGAGCCGATCGGCGCAACCATGATGGACAAGGGCGAGGGCGAGGCCGACATCGGGCCGATGCTGGCGCTGGGCGTGCCGGGGCTGGGGCTGGACGTGGACGGCACCAAGTATTTCTGGTACCACCACAGCAGCGCCGACACCATCGACAAGCTCGATCCGCAGGAGTTCGCCAAGTGCGTCGCCGCCATGGCCGTGGCCGCCTACGTGGTCGCCGACATGCCCGGCACTCTCCCGCGCGAGGTGCCGGCGGCCGGGCGCTGACGATTTTACAGAATTTCAACACAGAGGGAGCAGGGGGAGCAGAGGAACCGCGATGAAGTTCCTCTGCTCCCTCTGCTCCCTCTGCGTTGAAAATGCGGTTCTACGATTCCGGGGGGATGACGGCGGTCGCCTCGATCTCCAC
>DASSJS010000088.1:0-6859 GCA_035691085.1 Longimicrobium sp. | reverse complement strand
CGGCCTGCTCCATCATCCGCCACCCGTCGCGGTATTCGCCCGCCTCGCCGCCGTTGCCCGACGGGTGCGCCGCCTGGACCAGGATGCGGCCGTACGGAAAGAGCACGCTCCCCGCCGCCTCCAGGATGGGGCTGATGCGCTCGTCCAGCAGCGAGAAGTTGAAGACCACGGTGCCGTAGGCGCCGCCCAGCCGCCGCGGCTCGTCGGCCGCCTCGGCGAACGACACCCAGCGGTAGTCGCCGGTGGGGCTCGCCTCGGCCGCCAGCGCAACCATCCGCGGCGCCCCGTCGATGGCGGTCACGCTCACGCGCTGCCCCGCCAGCTCGCGTGAAAGCCACCCCTCGCCGCACCCCGCGTCGAGCACCGGCCCCGGCGGCACCTGGCGCACCAGCCCGGCCATCGCGCGCTCCGTCACCGCCCGCGCGGGGTCGGCGCGCGCGCGCACGGCCGCCGCCCAGTCACCCGCGGCCGCGTCCCACGCCCGCAGCAGCGGTGACAGCTCCGCCGGCGGGGTGAGCGGATCGAACGCCTCGTCGCTCGGCGCGCCCCATCGTCCCCCGCGCGCGGGCCGCCCCAGCGTGGGCGCGAACTCCTCGGGCCCGCGCCCGCGCGCGCCCCTCCCCTTCCCGTAGCTCATCTCGTCTCCCCCGCACCGCCTCGCGCTCCCCACCCGCCGGCACGGCAGGACGGTGGAGCGCCGTTGGGATGCCACCCCGTTCATTTGTGGCTATATTGTGGACAGCGTGAACGGACGGGCAGTGTACGGGGTAAACGGGGCGATTCGCAAGCGGTCCGCACCAGCGCGGGAGGAAAGGATGCAGAGGGAGCCGGTGCAATCCAGCAGCGTGGGCAGCATCGGCTACGACGCCCGCAAGCACCTGCTGGAGGTGGAGTTCCGCAACGGCGGCGTGTACCGCTACCTCGACGTCCCCGAGGCCGAGTACCAGGCGCTGAGGGACGCCGATTCGGTGGGCCGCCACCTGAACCAGGAGATCAAGCCCTTCTACAGCGTGATCAAGGTGCGCTCGCGGCCGCGGAAGGCGGATCAGGCGTGAGCGTGGCGGCGCCTCCGGACGGGGTGGGCCGTACGGAGGCGCCCGGGAAGGCGCCGCGCGGGTCTCAGATGGGGCAGACGAACGCGGAGGAGCTGATCGATACGCTCTTGCTGGCGCTCCCCGTGGCACCGTTGCTGTCGGACACGTTCACGGTGAGCGTGAACCCGGTGGTGCTCTTCGCGTCGTACTCGCCGCCGCCCATGTCGCTACCGGTTCCCGCGCTCTGCGTCCACGAGTACGAGTAGGTGCCATTGCCGCCGCTCACGTTGGCGAAGTACGCGCAGAGCACGTTGGAGCGGATGGGGCTCTGTCCCGAGATCGAGACCGTCAGGCTGCCGCCCACCACCGTGACCGTGGTGCTTCCCGTTACGCCGGCCACCGTGGCGCTGATGGTGGCCGACCCGGCGGCAACCGCGCTGACGGTGCCGCCGCTCACCGTGGCCACGGAGGTGTTGCTGGACGACCACGAGGTGACGGTGCTGCTGGCGAACTTGCCGTTGGAGTCATAGCCGAACGCGATGCACGGCCCGCTGGTGCCGATCTCCAGCTTGGCGGGGCAGGCCACCGTCACACTGGTGGTCGGCCCCACCGTAAGCCGTGGCCCACCCGGGGCGGCCGCGCGCTTGTCGGCGCTGGTCACGCCGTGTTCGCCACACCCCGCCAAGAGCGCGGTGGTGGCCAACATTCCCATCCATCGCTTGGTGATCCGCATGACGGTGCCTCTCCGGTGAGATACGAAGGGATCTGCGCGCACGAGCGTTTCGGCGCGTTCGGTATCTCGAAGATAGAAGAAGGCCAACTTACCAGCAAGTATATTCGTTAAATGGGAGTATCTTGATTTTGTTGCATCGATGCCGGGAATGGCGAGCTTGCGGCCACACCGGCGGCGGACCATGCTTCGGCACCTTCGATCCTCACTCCCGCCCCAATCCGATCTCTCGAATGACACAGAACGAAGTGCCCGCGTACGCGCCGGAAATCCCCGCGGGCGGCGGGGCCGAGGCGCGGCTGGTGCGCGCGATGGGGGTGTGGGCGCTGGCCGCCAGCATCGTGAACATCACCGTGGGCGGCGGCATCTTCCGGCTCCCGGCGTTCGTGGCGGGGAGCCTGGGCGGGTCGGCGCCGCTGGCGTACCTGGTGTGCGCGGTGGCGATGGGGCTGATCGTGCTCTGCTTTGCCGAGGCGGGGAGCCGCGTGGCGCTCACCGGCGGGCCGTATGCCTACGTGGAGGTGGCGTTCGGGCCGTTCGCCGGGTTCCTCTCCGGCGTGCTGTTGTGGGTGGTGGGCACCTTCGCGCTGTCGGCCGTGGCCACGCTGTTCGCCGACGCGGTGGGCGGGCTGATTCCTGCGCTGGCGGGCGGCGCGGGGCGGGCGGCGGTGCTGGTCGCCACCTTCGCCATCCTGGGCGCGGTGAACGTGCTGGGTGTGCGCCAGGGGACGGCGGTGAACGTGGTGTCCACCATCGCCAAGCTGGTGCCGCTGCTGCTGTTGCTGGTGCTGGGCGCGTTCGCGGTGAAGGCCGCGAACTTCTCCGGCATCCCCACGCCGCCCGATGCGTCGCTGGCGCGCACCGCGGTGGTGCTGATCTTCGCGTTCGCGGGGATCGAGACGGCGCTGGTGCCCAGCGGCGAGGTGCGCAACGTGGAGCGAACCGTCCCCCGCGCCATCGCGCTGGCGATGATCGCCATCACGCTGCTGTACATCGGCCTTCACCTGGTGACCCAGGGGGTTCTTGGCGCGCGGCTGGCAAGCTCGCCAACGCCGCTGGCCGACGCGGCGGCGGTGGCGCTGGGGCCGTGGGGGCGCGCGATGATGCTGGTGGGCGCCGCGGTGTCGATGTTCGGCTACGTGGGCGGGATGACACTGGCCGTCCCCCGCGCCCTGTTCGCGCTGGGGCGCGACGGCTTTCTCCCGCGCGGGCTGGCGGCGGTGCACCCGCGCTGGCACACGCCGCACGTGGCCATCGCCGTGCAGGGGGTGATCGTGTGCGCGCTGGCGGTGAGCAGCGGGTTCGAGAAGCTGGCCATCCTGGCCAACCTGTCCACGCTGCTGCTGTACGCGGGGTGCTGCCTGGCCGCCTGGCAGCTGCGGCGGAAGGACGTGCGCGCCGGCGGCATCCCCTTCCGCGTTCCCGCCGCGGGCGTGGTGCCCTTCATCGCCGTGGCGGTGATCGCCTACATGCTGATGTCCATCACCTGGAAGGAGTGGGCGGTGGTGGCCGCCGTCCTCGCCGCGGCCGCGCTGATCTACCTCGTCACCAGCGGCGCCCGCGCGAGGAGACGCGCCGCGGCGGCGCCGGCATCGTAGGGTTTTCATCCCGGAGGACCAGAGGGACCAGGGGAAGAGAACCGCTTTCCTCTCTGGTCCTCTGGTCCTCTGGTCCCTCTGGGTTGAAATCAGGGGTGTGGATCACGCATCCACTACCGGGACCATGCCGCGACGTTCATCTCCCGAAAACGACGATCCCTCCGGCGGATGACGCGCCGGAGGGATCGTTTTCGTCAGGGCCTTGTTCAGCCGTGGGTTACCCCGCGGTGGCGGCGCCGATGGGGAAGGCGCGGGCGTGCCAGCTCTCGCCGAAGCGCTTCTCCCAGCCGCCGGAGCGAAGGTCGCCCACGGTGCCGATGGTGTTGTCGAACACCGGCGTGCTCTCGCTCACCTGCCCCGCGGCGGCGAGATGGCGGAAGATGGGGCGCTCGGCCCCCTGCACGTCACCCGTGGAATCGCGGTAGAAGACGAACGACGAGGTGCGGCGCAGGTCGGTGCCCAACTCGCGCTCCACCTCGGCCAGCGCGTGGAAGAGCGAGTCGATGGAGCAGCCGCTCACGCCCGTGGCGCGCTCGTCCGCGGCGATCAGCAGGAACTGATCGTGGCGGAAATCACGCGCGCCCACCACCGGCGCGCCGTGCGCGGCCCAGCGCTCCAGGAATCCGTCCACGCGCTCCAGCAGCGCCTGGGCATCGGCCGGGGCCAGCGGGCGCGGCGCGGCGAACACCCACACGCGGGCGTCGTCGGGCATCTGGTCGAAGGGTACGGCGGGCATGTCGGTTCTCTCCTGCTCGGTTGTTTCGATCCACCGCTTGATGTACACCGGCCGCGCGCCGGGGTGCGCGATCACTCCGCGGATGCGATCTCGCGCATCTGCTCGGCGGTGAGGCGATAGGTGTACCACTCCTTCATCCGCCGCGCGCCCAGCTTTTCGTAGAAGTCGATGGCGAGCTGGTTCCAGTCCAGCACCACCCATTCCATCCGCCCGCAGCCGCGCCGCACCGCCTCGCCGGCCAGGTAGCGGAACATCGTCCTCCCCACGCCGTGCCGCCGCGCGTCGGGGAGCACGAAGATGTCTTCCAGGTACAGCGTGGGAAGTGCCAGGAAGCTGGAGTACGTCTCGCAGGTGATGGCGTAGGCGACGGCGCGCCCCTCCACCTCGGCCATGTACACGCCGATGCGGTGCGGTTCGGGGCCGAATGCGTCGTGCAGCAGCCGCCCGCGCGCCTCGGGGGTGGGGCGGTCGAGCTTCTCGTAGTCCGCCAGCGCGTCCACCAGCGCCAGCCAGCTGTCGCCGTCCGCCTGCGTGGCGGGGCGGACGGTCACGCGTTCGGCCATCGTTCCGGTCGTGGGGTGATGATGAAGATCGCACCCGCTCCCGTCGCGGGCGATTTCGCGCGGAAGGTTAGCGGGTGCCATGCGGCGCGGCAACGAAGTGGAAGCGGCAGAGGAGGATGGATCCACGGGGAAGCGAGGTGATGGTCCATCACGCCGGCTGCCTTTCCCGGGAACGGCCGATGCCGTGACCGAAAATTCCGATCGGCGAGCGGCACTGCTGATTTTCAACGCAGAGGGAGCGGAGGGAGCAGAGGAACTGCAACGAATTTCCTCTGCTCCCTCTGTTCCCTCTGCGTTCAAATTATCTGATTTTCGGAATGCGGCGGCGCGTGATGCTTGCGTGGGCGGTTTCCGATCGCGCGCGGTGCGGCGTAACCTCTCGTGGCGCGCGGGGTACGTGCGGCGGTTGACGGCGGGGTGAGGCACGGCCATCCTGTCGCGCACCGGAAAGACGCGAACCTCTCACGGGCTGTACGAATGCATCGAAGGTCTCTTGTCGCGGTCCTGCTCACGCTGGCAACGGTCGCCTGCACGCCTCCGCCGCCCCCACCCCCGGCGCCGCTCCCGCCGCCCCCGCCCGCGCTCTCGCCCGAAGAGCTGGCCGCGTTGAACACCGTGCGCGCCCGGGAGCTCTGGGACCAGGGGACGGCGTTCGGGCGGCAGGGGCGCTGGGCACAAGCCGAGCGCTCGTACCGCGAGGCGGCCACGCTGCGGCCCGATTCGGCAACGTACCACATGGCCCTCGCCACCGCACTGCTGCAGATGGGCCGCGACAGCGAGGCCGCCGACGCGCTCCTCGCCGGCATCCGCGCCGAAGAAGCCGAGCCCGAGCCCAACCATCGCCTGATCGCGGTGGATTACGAGCGCCTGATCCAGACGCTGGAGCGCGTGAACCGGCTCGACGAGGCCCGCGCCGCCCGCGAGAAACAGCGCCTCCACCGCATGCTGCGCGACACCGCGCCGCCGCGATGACCCCTGATTTCGCCCCGGGGCGGCTGAAGCCACGGCTACAACAACGGGAAGCCTCACAAACTGCGTGAGGCTCCGGGCCTTTGGGATTCGCGCATCGGGGCGAGACCCGCTTGGTTACCGGGCGAGGTGCCCCCGGATGCGCCTTGAGCGGCTCCCGCGCCGCTGTCGCTGTTGGAGCCTCCCGCAGTTTGGGAGGCTTTTCGTAGTTGTTGCTGCGGCTTCAGCCGCCGGTCAGCCAAGCCGGACGGACGACTTCCATTCAAGCCAGCTTCAGCCGCCCGTCACGGGGTCGCCCGCGTCGATCGAACCGGTTTCGATCGACCGCGCTCCGCTCACCCCCGCCGCCAGCTCCGGCCCGATGATCCGCGCCAGGTCGTACTCCGCCAGATCGCCGATGCGCTCGAGCGTGACGGTGGCCGGGGCGTAGCGGGCGCAGATCTCGGGATCCAGCGCGTAGTGGCCCTGGCGGGGAAAGACGGTGGTCAGGCGCGGGCCCCACGCGGCGCGCATCGCGTCCAGGATGCGGAGCTTGTCGTCCACCATCACGTAGTGCCGCGCGGGGTAGCGGGCCTCCACGTCGTCCAGCATCTCTTCCTTGTGGATGTAGATCAGGACGTTCCCATCCACCGCGTCCCACAGCCCCGAGCGCTCCACCTTGCGCGGCTGGAACACCACGTCGCCGTCGGAGAGGATGACGATGGGGCCCCAGCGGCGGCAGTGGTCCAGCACGTCGAGCGAGCCGGGGTACAGGCGGTTGGCGAACGGGTAGTTCACCAGGTAGGTGCTGGCCGCCAGCAGGTTGGGGTCGCGCGGGTGCTCCACGCGAAAGCGCTGCAGCGCGCCCAGGTAGTCGGCGTACCCCAGCTCGGCGCGCAGCTCCTCGAACGTCTCCCAGTACCACCGCGCCCGCTCCGGCCCGAACGCCTGCGTCAGGTGGCGCTTCAGGTCGGCGGTCACGCGGTCGTTGTCGAGCAGCGTGTTGTCCACGTCGAACAGGAACACCACGTCATGGCGCAGGCTCATCGGCTCCATCTCCCCCGGAAGTGATCGTACGAACCACGCAGGATACAGCCCGGCCGCCCGCGCAGCCAGACGAGCTGCCGACGTTCGCAATCAGCTGTGTGGGTGTGGGTGTGGGTGTGGGTGTGGGTGTGGGTGTGGGTGTGGGTGTGGGTGTGGGTGTGGGTGTGGGTGTGGGTGTGGGTGTGGGTGTGGGTGTGGGTGCG
>DASSJS010000087.1:0-17404 GCA_035691085.1 Longimicrobium sp. | reverse complement strand
CGGGGTCGTCCAGCCCGGCCAGCGCGCCGGTCTGCGCGCGCATCTCGTCCAGCTCGCGCCGGCACACCAGGCAGCTGGCCAGGTGCGCGGCCTCCAGGGCCGTGCCCGGCTCGTCCACCAGCCGGGCGATGGTTTCCAGATTCAGGTGCTGCATGTCTGCGCCTCCTCCTCGCGCACGGCGGCGGGGCTCAGCAGCGCCCGCATCTTCGCCCGCGCCTTGAAGAGCTGGCTCTTGCAGGTGCCGGGGTTGATTCCCAGCATCTCGCCGATCTCTTCGTGGGTGTAGCCTTCCACGTCGTGCAGAACCAGCACACGGCGCATTCCCTCGGGCAGCCGCTCCATCGCCCGTTCCAGCTTCATCCGCAGCAGCGGGTCGCCGCCGCCGGAGCGCACCGCGTGGCTGTCGTCGATCGCGGTCTCGCGCCCCGCCTTGCGCTCGCGGCTGCGGCGGCCGTGCAGCGCGCTGTTGATGGCCACGCGGTGCAGCCAGGTGGAGAACTGCGAGTCGCCGCGGAAGGTGGGGAGCGCGCGGATCACGCGCACCCACGCCTCCTGCGCCCAGTCCTCGGCCAGGGCGTCGTCGCCGGCCAGACGCCGCACCACGGCGAACACGCGGCGTGCGTGTCGCTGGTACAGCGCCCGTATGGCGCCGCCGTCGCCACTCCGGGCGAGGGTTACGAGCTCGTTGTCCTCCATGCGGCTCCGCTAGCGGTGTCCTGGCATGATCCGATGCCGGGGCGCGGAATAGGGTTGCCTGCGGGGCGGAAGTGCGAGAGTACGAGGTGCGGAGGTACGGGGGTACGGAGGTACGGAGGTACGGAGGTACGGAGGTACGGAGGTACGGAGGCACGATCCGCGGGATGTATATCCGGAGCACCAAAGATGATCGGCGGCGGGCGCTCCCGGTAGACTCCTCACCCGGGACGGCCTCGCCGCCGTTGAAGTCCGCGAAGGCGGACTGCGTGCCGTTGTAGCCGCGAGTTCACTCGCAAATTCCCGATCGACGCATCCGGCACGATCGATCCTCCGCCCGACGTCCTCGGCAGGATGACGTGCCGGTGGAGGCCGCCCACGCGTCTATTCCGTGGTCGGGGCGCGGAGGATCACTCCACCAGGTCGATCCGCATCTTCACGCCCGCGGGGCCCTCGGCGAAGCCGGTGAAGAACTCGCCGAAGCGGCTCTCCAGCGCGGCGGATACGCGCTCGGCCGTGTCGCGCCCGTCGGCGATGGCGAACACCGAGGGGCCGGCGGAGCTCATCATGGCGTACAGCGCGCCCGACTCGCGCGCCACCTGCATCGCGCCGCGCACCACGTCCTTCCGCCACAGCTCCTCCATCACCCGGTAGGTGCCGATCTCGTTCAGCTCCCACCCGTGGGAAAGGAAGGCGCGCGCGTCGTTGCGCAGCAGCGCGGGCTTCATCCGCCGCTCCAGGAACTCCAGCACCCGCTCGTGATAGGCGCGCTGGTAGTCGAAGCAGATGTTCACCAGGCTCTCGCGCTCGTCCATGTCGCCGATGCCGTGCACGCCCTGCTGGCTGAAAGCGCGCACGCGCTCGCTCTTCAGCGCCTCGTGGTCGCCGCCGGCGGTCACCACCCACAGCCCGGCCGTGTCGGCGCTCCCCACGAAGCGGGCGAACTGGTCCACCCACACCAGCCCGCCGTACTGCAGGCACGCCTCGCCCACCCCGGTGTCCATCCCCCACAGGATGTGCCCCGCGCTGGCGTCGGAGTTCTCCACGAAGTTGCTGGTGAGCATGTCCCACAGCTCGGGGACCGAGAACGGCGTGCCGAACAGCGCGTTGAGCGCCGAGAGCACCGCGGTGTTGAAGGTGACGTTGGAGCCGAAGCCGCCGTGGATGTGCTTGATGCGGTTGCTCACCTCCACCCGCACCCGGTCGCCGTCGTACCCCACCATCTCGCCGAACAGCCGCGCCAGGTGCCGCGCGGTGGGGATCATCTCGCCGCCGCCGTCGTCACCGAGCCGCACCTCCACCTCGGCCGCCACGCCGCCGGTGCTGAAGCCGAACCCACCCCCGCCCGCGATGCGCGGCTGCATCTGGAAGAAGTCGATCACGTTGAAATGCAGCCGCGCCGGGGTCCACACCCGCGCCGCGCGGTGCACGGGCGCCGCCGCGCGGCGCCACCCATCGCGGATCACCAGCTGCTCGCCGGGAAGGAAGTAGTCGGGCTGCGCCTGGGCCATCGCTCGCCTCGGGTCCTTGTGGGATGGATGCCGACGTGCGCGAGAGCCAAACGCACTGGCGCACTGCCGCACTCACGCACTCACGCACTCACGCACTCACGCACTCACGCACTCACGCACTCACGCACCTGTTCGCGGTTCCGCCGGTTACATCCGCCCGCTCAACAGGTGCGCGATCTTGTTGAATTCCTTCTCTCGCAGCTGCCCGGGGAGCGCCGCGCGGATCCGGTCCGCGATCGGCCCGCCCTCGGCCTGGCGCGCGGGGTCATACTCCACCTCGATGATCGACGGCTCGGCGAACGGCGAGTCATGCATTTCGTCCACGTCTACCTTGACCCCGAAGTCGTTCACCTTGAGCCATCCCCGCGCGCCCTCCACCCCCTGCCGCTCGGGGGCCACCAGCTGCTTCCCCTGCGCGTCGGTGCTGCGCGCGGGGCGCACCTCGAAGCCGTAGCGCGTCTTGCGGAAGCACGCCACCTCCTCGAAGCCGTGCTCGCGGTAGCGCTCCAGCACGCGCGCGATCCCGGCCGCGTCGTTGCGCTCGAAGGTCTGGACGAAGCCGTCCACCAGCCGCCCGCCCGACGCATGCTCGCCCCATCCCGCGGCGATGATCTCGTACGCGATCTCGCGCGGCGGGTCCACGTAATGCCGCAGGCGAACCGAGACGCGGCGGGAGAAGAGCGCGCGGTCGGGCGTGTCGAAGTAGCGGTCGACCACGCTGCGCACCCGCGGCTCCAACCCCGTGGCGCGGCGGCACACCTCCACCGCGCGCTCCACCGGCACGCGGGCGAACCACGACACCTCGGCCAGGCTCACCCGCACGAACAGGCTGGGGAGCCAGTGGTCGGGCACCAGCAGCCCCTCGGGGAGCTCGATGCCGTTCACCCGCGCCGTGGCCCGCAGGATCGGGCTGGCGCCCGCAGGCATGTCGCCGGCGCGCGCCGCCGGGCGGGAGAGGTCGGTTGCGCTCATGGCATGGCTCAGCGCGGCCGGGCGCCGCCGTGGATTGGCTTGTCCAGATCGGGCCTGGGGGCGCGCCGGATCACGCTCAGCAGAAGAGCGGCCCGGGCGCGGCATCGGCCCCGTCGTCCCACACGCGGTGCAGCAGGCCGCCTTCGCCGGAACCGCTCTCGCGCAGGTGGTTCTGCACGTAGCGCACGCCGTGCAGCACCTGGTCGCCGGGGATGTGGGTGTGGCCGTACACGTGCACCGCCGCGCCCAGCCGCCGCACCTGCGCGTCGATCTCCACGCTCCCCGCCACCAGCGGCAGCCCCTTGAAGCGCAGCCAGCGCACCGGCGGCAGCAGCTCCGTGCGCGGCACGAAGTGCGAGAACGAGACCACGGGCGCGTCGTAGCGGCGCACGTGCGGCTCGTTGAGCGCCAGGAAGTGCCGGTCCACCCGCTCCACCCCCGCCGGCCAGCGGCAGAAGTAGCGGTCCGACCAGGCCTCCAGCGTATCCTCCTCGCCCTCGCCAGCCACGTCGAACGACGGATCGTACCACGAGAAGAGCGGCACCACCCAGGCCCCGCCGGCGCGCGCGGGGGCGGTGTGCACGTCCACCGCGCGGCAGGCGTCGAGCACAGCCTGGAACTTCTCCAGCGAGTCGCGCGAGTCGCCGCGCACCCACAGCTCGTGGTTGCCGGGCACGAAGAACAGCTGGGCGAAGCGCTCGCGCAGCATGGCCAGCGTGTCGCTCATCACCGCCAGCGAGTCGGCCACGTCGCCCGCCACGATCAGCGCGTCGCCGCGGTGCGCGTGCGCGGGGATGCGCTCCAGCAGCCGCCGGTTCTCGCGAAAGTCGGCGTGCACGTCGCTGATGGCGTAGATCCGCATCCGCCGCCCGTTACCTGCCCCCGGCGCCCTCCAGCCCTAGCGCGCGAACTGCGGCGGCACGGTCAGGTTCACCGTGGTGCCCGGCGTCACGTAGATGCTGAAGCTGGTGCCCTGCGCGTTGCTCCCCACCGGGTCGACCAGGAACTGCAGGTCGCGCCCCAGCCCTACGATCGACTCGGGGATGCGGAACGTGCGCGTAGCGTGCGCGGTGACGTCGCCCAGGCGGCTGCGCTGCCCGCTCGACACGGCGTAGACGGTCACGTCCAGCCACGCCTGGTTGTCGATCCTCACCGCGGTTTCCTGGTGCGGCCGGGGCGCGTCGTTCCCGCGCCCGGTGCAGGCCGACGTGACCAGCAGGGTGGCGAAGGCGAGGGCGAACAGCTTCAGAACGCGAAACATCGTCACGGCTCCTTGATTGGGATCTCGGGGGCGCGCCGCACCGGGTCAGGGCGCCACCACGGGGGTCTGCCACACGCGGAACAGCGCGATGCAGACCATTGCCACCAGCAACAGCGCGAAAAGTGCCACCACGCCATACAGGCACCCGCGCAGCCCGCACCCGGCGTTGCGAGGCTCGGGCGGGAGCTTCACGATCCCGTCCGGAAGGTTGGGGTCGGTGTAGCCCCGCGCCATGTCGGATCCGCTTTCGCGCAGAACGGTTTGGAACGTCTGATTCGCGTATGCACGTACGATGCAACGGACGGACGAGAAAGTCCACTGTCTGCCGGCCGCTGCATCGTAATGTGCTGAGTGCTGGGTGCTGGGTGCTGAGCATCCACCACCCAGCCATTGGCCGTCACCGCCGCTCGGCACTCAGCACTCACCACTCACCACTCACCACTCACCACTCAGCACTCAGCACTCAGCACTCACCACTCAGCACTCAGCACTCAGCACTCAGCACTCAGCACTCAGCACCCAGCACCCAGCACTCAGCACTCAGCACTCTCCAGCCCCGCGTTTCACCCGGCCACCGCCGCGATCTCGTCGCTCTCCACCACGCGCACGCCGGCGAAGCCCTCGCGGGCCAGGCGCACCATGGCGCGGGCCACCGCGGCGGCGGGGAGCGCGCGGTACTTGCGCAGCGGCCCCCACAGCAGCGGCGACAGGAAGGGCGCGGCCTTCTGCGCCAGCGCCTCGCTGCGGCGGCGCTCGGCCCGCTCGCCCAGCAGCAGCGAGGGGCGCAGCAAGGCCACTCCTTCGAAAGGGAGCGCCGTCACGTCGCGCTCGGCCTCGCCCTTCACCCGGTTGTAGAAGACACGCGAGCCCGGGTCGGCCCCTAGCGCCGAGACCAGGAGGAAGCGCCGCGCGCCCTGCTGCCGCGCCAGCTCGGCCGAGCGCACCACGTAATCGTGGTCCACGCGGCTGAACGCCGCCTGCGAGCCCGCCTTCCGGATCGTAGTCCCCAGGCAGCAGAACACGTCATCGGCCGCGAACGCGTGCGCCTGCTCCTCCAGCCGCTCGAAGTCGGCGGCCACCTCGTTCAGCCGCGGGTGCGAACGGCCCGAAGGGCGCCGCGCGATCACCGTCACCCGGCTCCACGACGCATCGGCCAGCAGCAGTTCCAGGCAGTGGCCGCCCACCAGCCCCGTGGCGCCCAGCACCAGTGCCGTGCGCCCGCTCTCCGCTCCACCGGTGTCCATCATCGTCATGCCCCCGCGTCCAGGACGGAGAGATGGCCCTCGCGCGCGTACTCCACGATCAGGCGGTCGCGCGTGACCAGGGTGGCGCCCATGCGCCGCGCGGTGGCGATCAGGATGCGGTCGGCCGGGTCGCCACGCACGGTGCCGGGAAGGCGCGAGCTGTCCAGCGCGATGTCGGGGGTGAGCGGCGCCAGCGACACCCCGGGCGCCCGCAGCGCCCGCCGCATCCACTCGCCCACCTCCAGCGTGAAGCGGATGCGGCCCCTGGCCTCGAGCATCCCCACCTCCCAGCACGAGATGGGCGACACCAGCACGCGCCCGGTGGCGCCGCCCTCGCCGATGGCGTCCTGCGCGGCGGCGTTCAGCTCGCGCGTGTTCCCCTCCAGCGCCCAGATCCAGATGTGGGTGTCGAGAAGGAACGGACGCAGCGGCACGCTACGCGTCGGCATCCCACGCCTCGCCGGTGGGCGCGATCAGGTCGCCATGTTCGGCGACGGAGCCGCTCAGGTGGCCGAACAGGAACACCGGCGCCTCGGAGTACGGCACCAGCATGGCCACCGGCTTTCCGTAGCGGGTGACCACCACCTGGTTGCGGCTCTGCATCACCTCGTCGATCAGCCGCAGGCAGTGTGTTTTGAAGTCGGCGGCGGTGACCCACTGCTGGGCCGACTCGGCCGGCCCGGGTACCGACCCGTATGGCACCAGCGCCGCCTCGCGCACCAACGGCGGCTTCTTGGGTGGCTCGTGCATCTTCCCTCCTGGCTGCATCTCTGTTGGTCATAAATTTACAACCAACTTAAACCAACAATCCCACGGCGCAAGATGGACAAAACGAGCGCTGACGCAGTACGAACCGGCGTACGGAGTACGATAGTCCGGCGGCGTGCGGTAGACGCATACGCCCAACGACGAGCGGCGGGCCGGGATCTCTCCCGCCCGCCGCCCGGAATCGTCACTTCAGAGCCAACCGTTCAGCCGCTCCGCACTTTCGTACCTCGTACCCCGTACTTCTCGTACCGCGGGTCAGAGGCGGATCCGCACGCCGATGTCGGCCTTCACGTAGTTGACGTCGACGTCGCCGTCGGCCCCGTCCACACTGGACTTGTAATGCACGTAGCTGACGCCGGGGGTCACCGAGACCGGCCCAAAGCCGAAGCCCAGCCCGGCGCCGACTTCGTACCCTGCCTTCCAGTCACTGTCGAAGTCGGTGGCCCCGCTGCCGTCCAGCTTGAGCTGGTGCACCACCACGCCGGCCTTGATCCAGGGATCGATGGGGATCAGCGGCGTGGGGATGCCCAGACGAGCGCCCACGTCGAGGCCATGATCGGTCACGTTACCGTCCACGCCGTCCACGTCGAGCGAGGGACGGTTGTACGAATAGCCGGCGTAGATGCCGACCAGCGGGATCGCATGGTAGGTCACGCTGCCCGAGAGGGCCAAGCCGGGCTTGGTGTCGTCGCTGAAATCGCCCGTGGGCACGATGGCGCCGGCGCGCGCCTCGAAGCTGAACGGCGTGATGTGCGGGATCTGCGCAGCCGCCGGAGCGGCGATCAGCGCGCTGGCAGCCGCCGCGAACAGGAGCTTCTTCATCTGGTTTTCTCGTTCGTGTACGTTGGGTGGAGCGGGGATTCCCGCAAACGCCCGTCACGATACGCGCCCCCGCACCGCCGCGAAAGGCCGCTGTCGCCAGGCGCACCCCTGAACGGACGAACCATCACATTTGTTTCGTGAACGAGAGGGGCCAGGGACGCGTCGACCTGACGGTCGCGAATGGTTCATCGTCCCGCGCCGGAAGTATCTTCCACTATCGGACCTCGATCGTCATCGCCCCACACCTGACGCAAGGACGGTTTTGTGAGCCGCCTCTCCCTCGACGTATCGACGCTCCAGGTGGAATCGTTCGGCGCGGAGCCCGCGCTCGCGCAGTCCACCGGCGGGCAGACCTACCCCGACTGCCCGACGGCGACGGGGTGCACCTGTGTCGACGGCTGCGGATCGCTCGTGCGCGCCTGCCCGGACACGGGCACGTACGCGGTGTAGCCTCCGCGTGCGCGACAAGGACGAAGCCCCGGCATCCACCAGGGAGCCGGGGCTTCGTCTGTCATCCAACGGACGGGAGGACGGGCGTCACCGCACGGCGGCGAGCTCCTCGCGCTCCTTCTTGACCGATTCCACCAGCTTGGGCACCTCGTGCGCGGGCACTTCCTGGTAGCTGTGGAAGCGGCGCACGTGCGTGGCCCGGCCCTGCGTGAGCGAGCGCAGCGTGGTGCTGTACTTGTACAGCTCGGCCTGGGGCACCAGCGCGCTCACCTTCTGGCTGCGGCCCGCCTGGTCCATCCCCAGGATCTGCCCGCGGCGCTGGTTCAGGTCGCCGATCACGTCGCCCAGGAACTCGTCGGGGGTGAACACCTCCACCTCCATCACCGGCTCCAGGATGGCCGGCTGCGCCTTCTCGGCGGCGGCGTGGAAGGCCAGGATCCCGGCCATCTTGAACGCCTGCTCGCTGCTGTCCACCGAGTGGTAGCTGCCGAAGTACACCTCGGCCTCGAAGTCGACCATGGGGAAGCCGGCCAGGAAGCCGCGCTGCGCCGCCTCCTGCACCCCCTTGTCCACCGCCGGCACGTACTTGCCGGGGATCACCCCGCCCACGATGGCGTCGGTGAACTTGTAGCCGCTCCCGCGCGGCAGCGGCTTGAGCCGCACGTGCGCGTCGCCGAACTGGCCGCGGCCGCCCGTCTGCTTCTTGTGGCGCCCGTGCCCCTCGGCCGCGGCGCGGATGGTTTCGCGGTAGGGGATGCGCGGCGCCTTCACCACCACGTCCACCCCGTTCTTCCGCTTCAGCCGCTCGATCTGCACCTCCAGGTGCAGCTCGCCCAGCCCGCGCGCGATGGTCTGCCCCAGCTCGGCGTTGTACTCGGCCGCGAAGCAGGGGTCTTCCTCGTGCAGCTTGTGCAGCCCCACCGAGAGCTTGTCCTCGTCGTTGCGGTTAGCGGCTTCGAGCGCCACGGCGATGTCGGGGTCGGGGAACTCCACGCCGCTCAGCGCCAGCGGGTGGTTGGCGGCGGCCAGCGTGTCGTTGGTGTGCGTGTCGCGCAGCTTGGCCACCACGCCGATGTCGCCCGAGCGCAGCTCGTCCACCTCGAAGCGCTCCTTCCCCTGGGCGATGGAGAGGTGGGTCAGCTTCTCGGCCTTGTCGCGCGTGGTGTTCAGCACCTCGCCGCCGTTCTTGATGCTGCCGCCGAACACGCGGAAGAAGGTGAGCTCGCCCACGTGCGGCTCGCTGGTGGTCTTGAACACCAGCGCGGCGAAGGGGTCGCTGTTCAGGTTGCGCAGCTCGATCACGTTGCCGGTGCGCCCCTGCGCCTCTTCGGCGGGGCGCTCCTGCGGGCTGGGCATCAGCTCCACGATGCGGGTGAGCAGCACGCGCGTCCCCCATTCCGCCGTGGGCACGCCGCAGAGGAGGGGATACAGGTCGCCGCGCAGCATGGCCTGCTTCAGCGCGTGGATCGCCTCTTCGCGGGTGATGGTGTCGCCCTCGAGGTAGTGCTCCAGCAGCGTGTCGTCGGTGCTGGCGATGGTCTCGATCAGCTCGTTGTAGTAGCGCTCCACGGTGGGGCGCAGGTCGTCGGGGATGTCGCGCTCGTCGTATTCCCCGGTGCTCACGTCGCTGTGGAAGTAGTACGCCTTGTCGGCGAACAGGTTGACGATCCCCTTGAAGCCCTCACCCGAGCCGATCGGCACCTCCACCGGGATCACCTTGGCCGTCAGGTGCTCCTTCACGTCGGTGTACACGCGCTCGAAATCGGCGTTGGGCCGGTCCATCATGGTCACGAAGAACATGGCCGGGAGGTGCCGCTCCTGCGCCAGCTCCCACACGCGCTCGGTGCCCACCTCCACGCCGGCCGTGCCGCTCACGCACACCAGCGCGCTGTCGGCCACACGGATGCCGGCCTTGGTCTCGCCCAGGAAGTCCAGGTAGCCGGGGGTGTCCACGAAGTTGATCTTGGCGTCGTCCCAGGTGGCGTAGGCCACGCTGGTGTTCATGCTGATGCCGTGGGAGACTTCCTCGGGGGTGAACATGGTGAGCGCGGTGCCGTCGGCGCTGGAGCCGTGCCGCCGCGTGGCGCCCGACATGTGGCAGCAGGCGTCGATCAGCGTGGTCTTCCCCGCTCCACCGTGGCCCACCACCACCACGTTGCGGATGCGGTCGGTTGTGAAACTGGGCGCTGACGCCATGTGCACCTCCTGGGGAAAGGGGAAGAACGGCGGAGGGCCCCGCGCACGGGGTCTTGGCTCAACCTGCCCGCGATGGATCGGCCGCGTCAAGGCTTTCGGCGCGCGCCTCGGGCACAGCGCGGAACGCGCCCCACACGGCCGCGGGGCGCGCGTGCGGAAACGCCTGACGTCAGGATCGCCGGCGGGAGGTCCGTCCCCGGCGGACGCAAGAAACATACAGTTGCGGTCGTCCACGTTCGTCCGGCGGCGTCGCTTCTGGAGGGCGAGGGATTCGCCCGCCTCCCTCCGTTTCACGGCGAATACATGAACCAAAGCCGCCGAGGTGGTGCACCGGATGAAGCCATGACGGGGGGCGGGCTCCGTTAACCGCATGAACCATGGGGTGGCCGGGTACGGCAGGTGTTTGATGATGACGACGGATCTTGTTGCACATCAACCGGGTAGACGGGATGTGCGACGGAGCGGTGCGCCGTTTCCGCCGCGCGAGGCGGCCACAGACCATTCGTTTGGAAGGAGCAGAGGCGGGATGAAGAAGACGACGTTCGCACTGGCCGCGCTTGCGGCCCTCGCGGTGGCCCCGGCGCTGAGCGCGCAGAGCGGGTTCGCGCTCAAGGGCGGGTACGTGTTCAACAAGTCCAAGATCGACGACGCGCGCTCGAGCGGGTTCGAGAGCGTGCCCTCGCCCGACGGGTTCAGCATCGGGGCCGAGTACGTGCTGCCGATGGGGATCGGGATCGGCGCCACGGCGTACACCGAGGGGAGCGCCCGCAACGTGGACACCGAGACCACCGGGTTCGCGGTGCTGGCCGAGGCCAACTACTTCGCCCGGCTCCCCATCATCCCCATCCGCCCCTACGTGGGCGTGCACGCGGGCGTGGGCCGCTACACCATCGAGGACGTGCGGAGCGGCGCCACCACCCCCGAGATCAAGGACAGCCGCACGCAGCTGGGCTTTCAGCTCGGCGCGCGCTGGCAGCTGACCAGCATGGTGGGCGTGGACGCGCAGTACCGCCACGTGAGCGACCAGGCCAGCAAGGACCAGAGCCCCGACCTGGAGCGCAACCAGTTCGTGGTGGGCGTCACGCTGTTCTGACCGCCGGCTGACGGCGGGCTGATCGGCACACGCACCGAAAGCGGCGTCCCCCACGCGGGGCGCCGCTTCTTCTTCGTCCTTTCCAAACATTTAAACGTGCTTAAATTCTGCGGCGCACGGCGACTCCTCGTGCCCTTCATCTCGCCATTCCGCTCCGGCCCCGTGAATACACGATCGCTCCGTTTCGCCGCCGCGCTGCTCGCGCTCTCGGCCGCCCCCGCCGCCGCGCAGGGCGACACCACCGCCACGGCGCCGATCCAGGACAACTCGTTCCTGGTGGAAGAGGCGTACAACCAGGACCCCGGCGTGGTGCAGCACATCAACAACTTCGCGCGCAACCGCGGGGGCGACTGGGCGTACTCGCTCACGCAGGAATGGCCCATGGGTGGCGTGCGCAACCAGATCAGCTACACCATCCCCTTCGCCCACGGCGGCGGCGAGACGGGGTTCGGCGACGTGATGGTCAACTACCGCTACCAGTGGATCGGCGACGCCGACGCGCAGGTGGCGGTGTCGCCGCGGCTGAGCGCCATCCTCCCCACGGGGAGCGCGCGGAAAGGCTTCGGCGCGGGCGGGTTCGGTGTGCAGGGGGCGATCCCGCTGAGCGTGGTGGTGGTGCCCAACGTGCTGGTGGCGCACTCCAACGCGGGCCTCACCTACGTGCCGCGCGCGCAGGACCCCGCGGGGAACCGCCAGCCGACCACGTCGGTGTTCCTGGCCCAGAGCGCCGTGTGGCTGGTGCGGCCCATGTTCAACCTGCTGGTGGAAGGCGTGTGGGCGCGCGACGAGTTCGTCGCGGGGCCGACGGACACCGGCAGCGAGGAGCGCGCGGTGATCTCGCCGGGCGTGCGCTTCGGGTGGAACCTGCCGGGCGGGGTGCAGGTGGTGCCCGGCGTTGCCGTCCCCTTCGGCGTGGGCCCCAGCGCCGGCGAGCGCGCGCTCTTCCTGTACCTGAGCGTGGAGCACCCGTTCAAGCGCCAGCGGTGAGCCGGCCCCGCCACCCTCGCTCCCGCGTGTGAGCCTGCCGGCCAGGCAAGGCGCGAAGCCTCGCAAACCGCGCGAGGCTGCACGCCGGCATCCGCGCGCGGTTCGACACGCATCGCAAGCCGACGGACGAAGCCCCCGGTCCTCACGCGAAGGACCGGGGGCTTCGTTCATCATCCGCCATCGACGCTCAGTGGTTCGGGAACGGCGGCGGCACGATCAGGCCGGAGCGGGTGGCGGTCGGGCGGATGGCCACGTTCTGCTCGTCCTCACGCACCTCGCGGTGGGTCCAGCGGAAATAGACGGCGGTGATGGCGATCCAGAGCACCAGGCCGCCGGGCACCCACATGATCACGCCACCCAGCCGCTGGTCGTCGAGCGGGTTGAGGCCGAACAGGCGCGGCGCCTCCACGTACCAGCGGTACAGCGGCGTGCCGCTGAAGGTGATCAGCGCCGCCGAGATCATCATCGGGATGCCGACCAGGAAGAGGTAGACCATCTGCAGCGGCGCGGCGATGCGCGGCAGCTCGGGAAGCGGGCTCATCACCGGCCACCACATGATCACGCCGGTGACCATGATGGTCAGGTGCATCCCCACGTGCACGCCGTGGTGGCGCATCATCAGGTCGTACGGCCCGGGAAAGTGCCAGGCCAGGAAGATGGCGTTGTTCAGCGCGAACGCCACCAGCGGCAGCGTGAGCAGGCGGGCCGCCGCCCGGATCCAGCGCACCTGGATGGCGGGGCGCAGCATCCAGTCGGGGATGCCGGCCAGCAGCAGGGGCGGCATCACCAGGATCAGCACCAGGTGCTGCACCATGTGCGCGCTGAACAGGTAGTAGTCGCTGATCTCGTGCAGCGGCCCCTGCAGCGACAGCACCATCGAGAGCAGCGCCGCCGAGAACGACGCCACCTGCCGTCCCGTGGCGGGGCTGGAGCCGGGAAAGCGGCTGCGCAGCGGCCCGATGAACAGGAAGTAGGCGGCCGCGAACAGCAGCCACCCCACCATGAAGCTGGGGTACAGCTTCCACACCCTCCAGTCGAACGACTGTGCGTGCAGCAGTGCCAGTGTGGACAACGCGCTCATCGTTTCCCTGCGCCCCGGTACCCGCCGTTGAAGCCCGCGAAGGCGGACAGCATCCCCATCGTACCCGCGGCTTCAGCCGCGTCCCGCACCGAACCGCCGATCATCGCCCCCCGCCCTTCCGTACCTCCGTACCTCCGTACCTCCGTACCTCCGTACCTCCGTACCTCCGTACCTCCGTACCTCCGTACCTCCGTACCCGGTGAAACCGCAGGGGACAGCGCCCGGTTCCGGCTCGCTGTCCCCTGTACCCTGTCGCCCGCCCCTCGTTCGGCTCAGCTCACTGCGGGCCCGGCGACGGGCTGGTCCCCGCGCCGTGGATCGCCTCGTTGCTGGTGAGCGTGGGGTGAACGGCCGTGGCCTCGCCGTGCACCACGTGGAAGAGCAGGATCATCCCGCCGATCACCAGCGTGGCCAGGATCGCGGGGAACACGAAGATGCCGGTGAACAGCTTGTTGTCGAACTTCAGGTGCATGTAGTAGGCGACCACGCTGAAGAACTTGGCCGCGCTCAGCACCAGGATGATGGCCGCCGCGGCACCCGACGAATACCAGTTCTTGGTCTCGCCGATGTACCCCAGGATCTCCAGCGCGGTGAACGCCAGGAGGATCCCGCCGATCACCAGGTAAAAGCCCAGCCCGGGATGCGAGTGCTGGTCGTGCACGATCTCGCGCGTTTCGCTCGTCATCACCACGCCTCAGCGAATGAGGTAGACCAGGGGAAAGATCACGATCCAGATCACGTCCACGAAGTGCCAGTACAGGCCCGCGATCTCCACGTTCAGCGCCCGCTCGGGGCCCAGCCGGCCGCGGTGCGACATCACCGCCAGCGAGATCAGGTAGATCACCCCCACCGTCACGTGCGCGCCGTGGAAGCCGGTGAGCAGATAGAAGGTGCTGCCGAAGAGGTTGCTCTGCAGCGTGACGCCCTCGTGGTAGAAGTGCGTGAACTCGAAGACCTGGCAACCCAGGAAGATCGAGCCGCCCAGCGCCGTCATCAGCAGCCAGAGGGTGCCCTTGTTCCGCTCGCCACGCTGCACGTAGTACAGCGCGATCACCATGCACACCGAGCTCATCAGCAGGATGAAGGTGCTGACGGAGGTGAGCGGGATGTTCAGCACGCCTTCGTGGTGCACGCCGTTGATGGTCACGTCGTGCGGGTAGGGCGGCTTCAGGCTGCGCCCCTTGTACGCCATGTACGTGGCGATCAGCGACCCGAACAGCAGGCACTCGGACCCGATGAAGGTCCAGAACGCCATCTTCCGGCTGTCCAGCCCGGTGCTGGTGTCGATGTGCGCCGGGTGCGCGGCGTGGCCGGCCAGCGCGTGCGTTGAATCCATGAACCGCAAAGGGTACGGGTTGCAAGCTGCAGGGGACAGCCTTCACCGGAACCGGGGAGGAGAACATGGCCCTTGCAGGCTGTTCCCTGTCCCCCGTTCCCTGTCCCCTCGTCCGTTCAGTGCCCCGGCTCGAAGGCCCAGGCGTAGATCGACAGCATGGTGGTGACCACGCCCAGGAACATCAGGTACCACAGGTTGTGCATGGCGCCGTCCACCCGGCGGAAGATCAGCCCCACGAAGATGAAGGTGATCCCCGCGGCCAGCACGATCGGCCAGAACGACGGCGGCGGCAGGTGAATGCCCAGGTCGTGGGCACTCATCTTGTTCTCGTCGTCGGGGTCGCGCATCTCGGCCAGGGCGGCGCCGCCGATGGTGACCTGCTCGGTGTCTTCCTCCACCCGGCCGTGCGGGATCCCGCCTTCCTTGGTGGGGTCGCCCTCCCACAGCGGCATGCGGCTGTGCACCACCGGGATCTCGCGGAAGTTGTAGACCGGCGGCGGGGAGGGGATGCTCCACTCCAGCGTGGCGGCCGCCCACGGGTTGGGGCCGGCCACGCGGCCGCGCTTCCACGCGGTGAACAGGTTGATGGCGAACACCAGGGTGGAGGCCGCGATCAGGAACGCGCCCACCGTCTCCACCTGGTTCCAGATGGTGAAGCCCTGCTCGGGGCCGTACGTCCAGGTGCGGCGCGCCATCCCGAACATCCCCACGAAGTGCATGGGGAAGAAGGTGATGTTCATCCCGATCATGGTGCCCCAGAAGTGGAGCTTCCCCATCCGCTCGTCGAGGAGGCGGCCGAAGACCTTGGGGTACCAGTAGTACATCGCGGCCCACAGCCCCAGCACCGTGCCGCCGAAGAACACGTAGTGGATGTGCGCCACCACGAAGTAGGTGTCGGTCTGCTGCAGGTCGCTGGGCGCCGACGAGTGCATCACGCCGCTGATGCCCCCGATGGTGAACATGGCGATGAAGCCCACCGCGAACAGCATGGCGGTGGTGAAGCGCACGCTCCCGCCGTAGATGGTGCCCAGCCAGTTGAAGATCTTGATCCCCGTGGGGATGGCGATCAGCATGGTGGACAGCGCGAAGAAGCTGTCGGCGATGGGGCCCATCCCGGTGGCGAACATGTGGTGGCTCCACACGCCCCACCCCAGCCAGCCGATCAGCACCCCGCTGAACACCATCACGTTGTAGCCGAACAGCGGCTTGCGGCTGAAGGTGGGGAGCACCTCGCTGACCATGCCCATGATGGGGATGATCAGGATGTACACCTCGGGGTGGCCGAACATCCAGAACAGGTGCTGCCACAGGAGCGGGTCGGCCCCGGCGTCCACCGTGTTGAAGAAGTTGGTGCCGAAGATCCGGTCGAACATCAGCTCGGTGACGGCGATGGTGAACACCGCCATGGCGGTCACGATCAGCACCGAGGTGATCAGCGTCATCCAGGTGAAGATGGGCATGCGCATCAGGCGCATCCCCGGGGCCCGGAGATTGATGATGGTGATGATGAAGTTCAGCGACGCGATGATGGACGACAGGCCGAGCACCTGCAGGCCCAGCACGTAGAAGTCCATGTGCAGCCCGGGCGACCACGCGGCGGTGGTGATGGGCGCGTAGGCGAACCACCCCGAGTCGGGCGCGGCCTTGAAGAGCCACCCCACGTTCAGGAAGATGCCGCCGAACAGGAACAGCCAGTAGCTGAGCGCGTTGAGCCGCGGGAAGGCCACGTCGCGCGCGCCGATCTGCAGCGGCACGATGAAGTTGAAGAACGCCGCCGTGAGCGGCATCAGCGCGCCGAAGATCATGGTCAGCGCGTGCATCGTGAACAGCGAGTTGTACGTCTCGGCGCTCACGAAGTGGTTGTTGGGCACGAAGAGCTGCACCCGGATCATCAGCGCCTCGATCCCCGCGACCAGGAACCAGAGGAACGCCGTGAGGCCGTACATGATCCCGATCCGCTTGTGGTCTACGGTCGTGATCCAGCTCCAGAGCCCCGTGGGCTCTGCGTGGTGCGCGGCTACCGGCCGGGGTGCGGCCACCGTTGCTGTGGATGCCATTCCTGCTCCATCGGGTTCTGGCGGCGGGTCCTTCCCGCGCGCCGGATCTCGGGTCCGCCGGCCCCCGCCGCTGCCGCTGCGAGGGACCGGCCGCCTGCTGTCGGTCTGACCGCCGGGCCTACTGCAGCGACTGCAGGTAGGCGGTGATGTAGGTGATCTGCTGGTCGGTCAGGTTCAGGTTGGGCATCTTGGAGCCCGGCTTCACCTCGGGCGGGTTGGCCAGCCAGCGCCGCAGGTTGGCGGCGTTGTTGTCCAGGATCCCCGCGGCCAGCGTGCGCCGGCGGCCGAAGTGCGTGAGCGCGGGGCCCACGTGCGCGGCCATGGCGGTGCCCTTGATGTAGTGGCAGCCGGCGCAGGCGCCCTGCACCACCAGCTGCTTGCCCAGCAGCACCGCCGAGTCGGCCGGCGCGGGCTCGGCCGCGGGGGCCGCCTCGTTGGCCATCCACTGCTGGAAGCCCTGCGGCGTGTGCGCGATCATGCGCATGCGCATCAGCGAGTGGCTGGTGCCGCAGAACTCGGCGCACTGCCCGAAGTACACGCCCGGCTCCTCGGGCTTGAACACCAGGTGGTTGACGCGGTTGGTGATCAGGTCGCGCTTGCCGCCCATCTGCGGCACCCAGAACGAGTGCAGCACGTTGTCGCTCTTGAGCACCAAGTGCACCGTGCGGCCCACCGGCACGTGGATCTCGTTGGCGGTGACGATGGTGTCGCCGTTGGGCTGCGGGTAGCGGAACTCCCACCACCACTGCTTGCCGATCACCTCCACCGTCAGCGCGTCGGCCGGCGGCTCGGGCTGGGTGCTGAAGATGGCCTTGACGGTGGGCACCGCGATCACCGCCAGGATCACCGCGGGGATCAGCGTCCACGCCACTTCGAGGCGGGTGTTGCCGTGGATCTGCTTGGGCTCGGGCGCGCCCGGGTGGTAGCGGTACC
>DASSJS010000086.1:0-17802 GCA_035691085.1 Longimicrobium sp. | reverse complement strand
CGTCCGCGCCGCCTTCGGCGTGGACATGCCGCTGCGGGTGATCTTCGACCATCCCACGCTGCGCGAGATGGCGCTGGCCATCGAGTCGCTGCTGCTGGACGAGATGGAGGCGCTGGCCGAGCCCGCGCCCGCCGCCGCCTCCGCCGATGCGCCGGCCGAGGTGGAGGAAGACGCGGGGATCGTCCCCGTGCGGCGCACGGGCGACCTGCCGGCCTCGCCCGCGCAGGAGCGGCTCTGGTTCATCGACCGGATGGAGCCGGGGAACGCGGGCTACAACGTGGTGACGGCGCTGCGCCTGCAGGGCGCGCTCGACGTGGACGCGCTCCGCCGCTCGCTGGGCGAGATCGTCCGCCGGCACGAGGCGCTGCGCACCGTGTTCGCGGAGGTGGACGGCCACCCCGTGCAGCGCATCCAGCCCTTCGCCGGGTTCCCCCTCGCGGTGGAAGACGTGTCGAAGGAAGGCGCGACGGAGGCCGAGCGCGAGATGGACCGCCGCTTCGCCGACGATGCGGGGCGCGGCTTCGACCTGGCCGCCGGGCCGCTGATGCGCGCGCGGCTGCTGCGGCTGGGGCGCGGCGACCACGCGCTGCTGCTGGTGCTGCACCACGTGGTGAGCGACGGCTGGTCGATGTCCGTCCTCTTCCGCGAGCTGTCGGCGCTGTACCACGCCTTTTCGCGCGGGCTGCCGTCGCCGCTGCGCGAGCTGCCGGTGCAGTACGGCGACTACGCCGCGTGGCTGCGCTCCCCCGCCGCGCAGGCCATCATCGGCCGGCAGGTGGCGTGGTGGCGCAACGAGCTGGCCGATGCGCCGCACCTGCTGGACCTGCCCACCGACCGGCCGCGCCCCGCCGCGCGCACCTTCCAGGGCGGCCGGCACGGCCTGGCCCTCGCCCCCGAGCTGGTGCGCGCCGTCCGCGAGGTGGCGCAAACGGAGGGCGTCACGCCGTTCATGGTGCTGCTGGCCGCGTGGCAGCTCCTGCTGGCGCGCTACGCGGGCGAGAGCGAGGTGATGGTGGGCACCGCCGTGGCGGGCCGGACGCGCCCCGAGACCGAGCCGCTGATCGGCTTTTTCGCCAACACGCTGGTGCTGCGCGGCCGCATCCGCGCGGGGAGCAGCTTCCGCGACTATCTGGCCGACGTGCGCAACGAGGTGCTGAACGCCTTCAACCACCAGGACGTCCCCTTCGAGCGGCTGGTGGACGAGCTGAAGGTGGAGCGCGCGCTGGACCGCACCCCGCTCTACCAGGCCACCTTCGCCTATTCCGGCGCCGACACCGGCAGCGCGCCGCTGGAGCTGGACGGGCTCACGGTGCGTGGCCTGGGCGTGCCCGTCTTCATCGCCAAGACCGACCTGGCGCTCAACCTGTTCGAGAGCGGCGACGACGTGCTCACCGGGTCGCTGGACTACAGCACCGACCTGTTCGAGCCCGCCACCGCCGCGCGCATGTCCACGCACTTCGGGGCGCTCCTTTCCGCCGCGCTCGCGGACCTCGCGCGCCCCCTGAGCGCCCTCCCCCTGATGCCGGACGCCGAAGCTGAGCGCGTCCGCTCCCTTGGCATCGGCGAGACGGCGCCCGCCCCCGAGGCCCCCTTCCACCGCCTGTTCGAGGCGCAAGCCGCGCGCACTCCAGACGCGGAAGCCATCCGCTTCGCGGGCGAAACGGTCACCTACGCGGACCTGAACGCACGCGCCAACCTCCTCGCGCGCCGCCTCGTCGGCCTTCTCCCGGATGAAGTCCCCGAAGGCGGGCTGCGTGCCGTTGTAGCCGCGACTTCGGTCGCATCCCCGGAGAATCCCGGACCCGGCGGCACGAGGGTGAGCGAGCCCATCGTCGCCGTCTCGCTGGACCGCGGCCCGGAGCAGATCGTGGCGCTGCTGGCGGCGAACAAGGCCGGCGCCGCCTTCCTCCCCGTCGATCCGCGCTACCCGGCCGAGCGGCGCCGGTGGATGCTGGACGATTCCGGCGCCCGCGTGATCATCACCACCCGTGCCCTCGCCGCCGATCTCCCCGAGACCGGCGCCGCCGTGCTCGCCATCGACGCGGAGGACGAGATCGCGCCCGGGGATTTGTCCAATTTGTCCCACGATACGGACCCCGAGGGCGCGGCGTACGTCATCTTCACCTCCGGCAGCACCGGCCGGCCCAAGGGCGTGGTGGTGCCGCACCGGGGGATCGGGAACCTGGCCGCCGCGCAGCGCGACGCGTTCGCGATCGATGCGGACGCGCGCGTGCTCCAGTTCGCATCGCTCTCGTTCGACGCGGGCGTGGCCGAGGTGGTGCACACGCTCCTCGCGGGCGCATGCCTGGTGCTGGCGGATTCGGAGCGGATGATCCCCGGCCCCGGGCTGGTCTCCCTCCTCCGCGACGAGCGGGTGACGCACGCCACCCTGCCGCCCCCCGTGCTCGCCGCGCTCCCGGATGCCGATCTCCCCGATCTGCGCACGCTGGCCTCCGCCGGCGAGGCGCTGAGCGCGGAGGTGGCGCGGCGCTGGGCGCGGGGGCGTCGCCTGCTGAACGCGTACGGCCCCACGGAGACCACCATCTGCGCCACGCTGGCCACGGTGACGGGGGACGAGGCGCGCCCGCCCATCGGCCGGCCGATCGCCAACGTCGCCGTCTACGTGCTGGAGGATGGGGATCAGCTCGCCCCCGTGGGCGTCCCCGGCGAGCTGTACGTCGGTGGCATCGGTGTGGCGCGCGGGTATCTCAACCGGCCGGGTCTGACGGCGGAGCGCTTCGTCCCCGACGCATTCGGAGCGGCCCCCGGCGCGCGGCTCTACCGCACCGGCGACCGGGTCCGCTGGCGCGCGGATGGCCAGCTCGAGTACCTGGGCCGCACCGACGCGCAGGTGAAGCTCCGCGGCTTCCGCATCGAGCCCGGCGAGGTGGAGGCGGTACTGCGCGAGCAGCCGTCCGTCCGCGACGCCGTCGTCATCCTCCGTGAGGATGCGCCCGGCGCCGCCCGGCTGGTGGCGTACGTCACCGCCGCGGAAGGGCGGACGGTGGATGCGGCCGCGCTGCGCGGCGCGGCCGTTTCGCGCCTCCCGGAGCACATGGTGCCCTCCGCCATCGTGGCGGTGGACGCGATTCCGCTCACTCCCAACGGCAAGGTGGACCGCGCCGCGCTCCCCGCGCCCGAGTCGCATGCCGCGGGCTCCATCGCCCGGCCGCTGACGCCCACCGAGGAGGCGCTGGCCTCCATCTGGGTGGAACTGCTGGGCGACGGCGACGTGGCGCCCGACGACAACTTCTTCGAGCTGGGCGGCCACTCGCTCCTGGCCGCGCAGGTCATCGGCCGCATCGGCTCGGTGTTCGGCGTGGAGCTGCCGGTGCGCACCGTTTTCGAGGCGCCGCGCCTGTCGCAGCTGGCCGCGCAGGTCGATGCCACCCGCCGCGCCGGCACCGGCGCCGGCGACCCCATCGTCCGCGTCCCGCGTGACGGGCCGCTCCCGGTGAGCTTCGCGCAGGAGCGGATGTGGTTCCTGCAGCAGCTCGACCCGGCGACCTCGCTGTACAACATGCCGTCGCCGCTGCGCATCCGCGGGCGGCTGAACGTGGACGCGCTCCGCCGCGCCTACGCCGAGGTGGTGCGCCGCCACGAGCCGTTGCGCACCGTCTTCACGCAGGTGGATGGGCAGCCGGTGCAGCGGATCCTCCCCTCCGTGGAGGTTCCTCTTCCCCTGTCCGATCTGTCCCATCTGCCGGAAGAAGAGCGCGAGCGCGAGGCGCTGCGGCGGGTCGCGGAAGAGGCGGCCACGCCCTTCGACCTGGAGCGCGGCCCGCTCTTCCGGGTGAGCCTGCTGCGGGTGGCCGAGGAGGATCACGTGGTGCTGTGGGACGTGCACCACGTGGTGAGCGACGGCTGGAGCTACAACGTGCTGCAGCGCGAGCTGACGGTGCTGTACGACGCATTCGCCGCCGGCCGCCCGTCGCCGCTCCCCGAGCTCGAGGTGCAGTACGCCGACTACGTGGCCTGGCAGCGCCGCTGGCTGACGGATGAACGGATGGGCCAGCAGGTGGCGTACTGGAAGGAGCACCTTTCCGGCGCCCCGCCCGCGCTGGAGCTGCCTACGGACCGGCCTCGCCCCGCGGTACAGCGCCACCGTGGCGCCACCGAGAGCGCGCTGATCCCCACCGAGCTGCACGACGCGGTGCACGCCATGGCCGCGCGCCAGGGCGCCACGATGGCGATGGCGCTGCTCGCCGCCTTCCAGCTCGTGCTGGGCAGATTGGCGGGCCAGGACGACGTGGTCGTCGGCACCCCCATCGCCGGCCGCGTGCGCCCCGAGACGGAGCCGATGATCGGCCTGTTCCTGAACACGCTTGCGCTCCGTACGCGCCTGCGCGGGGACGACACCTTCGCCGCGCTGCTGCGGCGCGTGCGCGAGACCATGCTGGGCGCCTACGCGCACCAGGACGTGCCCTTCGAGCGGCTGCTGGAGGAGCTGTCGCCCGTGCGCAGCCTGAGCCGCACGCCGGTGTTCCAGGTGATGTTCAACATGCTCAACCTGGATGGCGCCTACACCGGCGCCGACCTCCCGGCCGATTCGGCGCTGCTACACGCCGAGAGCTGGAGCAACGACCTGGAGTACGGCGCCAAGTTCGACCTGACGCTCTACGCGCAGGAGCGGCGCGAGGGGATCGCCTTCAACGCGCTCTATGATGCCGACCTGTTCGAACGGCCGCGCATCTCCGCGCTGCTGCGGCAGATCGGCCAGGTGCTGGCCCAGGCCGCCGCCGAGCCCGGCGTCCGCCTGGACGACATCTCGCTCCTCCCGGCGGGGGACGCGGCGAATCTCCCCGATCCAACGGCGCCGCTCCCGGCCCAGTGGTTCGGCCCCGTGCACGCGATGTTCAGCGCCCGCGCGGCGGAGCGGCCCAACGCGCCCGCCATCGAGGACGCGGACGGGGGATGGACGTACACCCAGGCCGAAGCGGCCAGCAACCGCATCGCGCGTCTGCTCCACGAGCGCGGGGTGAGGACGGGCGAGGTCGTCGCCGTCCATGCGCACCGCTCCGCCTGGCTCCCCGTGGCGCTGCTGGGCGTGGCGAAGGCGGGGGCCGCGTGGCTGGTGCTGGACCCCGCGTATCCGGACGCGCGGCTGGCCGAGCGGGTGGAGATCGCCCGCCCGCGCGCGCTGCTGCGCCTGGACGCCGCCGGCCCGCTCTCGCCGGAACTGCGTCGGGCCGTGGATGCGCTCTCGCCCGCGCTGGTGCTGGCGCTCACGGCCGACGCCGCGCACCCCGACGCCGCCCTTCTCGCCGCCGTTTCCGCCGATCCGGTGGAGGTGGACGTGGGGCCGGACGATCTCGCCTACCTCGCCTTCACCTCGGGGACCACGGGCGCCCCGAAGGCGGTGGCGGGCACGCACCGCCCGCTCAGCCACTTCTTCCGCTGGTACGCCGACGCGCTCGGCGCCGGTCCGGCGGACCGTTATACGATGCTCAGCGGCCTGGGGCACGACCCGCTGCTGCGCGACCTCTTTGCGCCGCTCACCACCGGCGCCGCGCTGCACATCCCCGATTCCGAGCGGATCGGCGAGCCCGGGTGGCTGGCCGGCTGGTTCGCCGCGCAGGCGATCACGGTCACGCACCTGACGCCGGCGATGGGCCAACTCCTCACGACCGCCGCGGATGCCCGTCTCCCCGCGCTGCGCCTGGCGATGTACGGGGGCGACGTGCTGCGCGCGCGTGACGTGGCCGCCCTGCGCGCCCTGTCCCCAACCGCTGACGTAGTGAACGTCTACGGCGCCACCGAGACGCCGCAAGCGATGTCCATCTACCAAGTACCACGGGAGATGGACGACGCAAGAAGTTCCAACCTCCCCCAGGCAGTTTTTGGGGGAGGTCGGAAATTCGAGGACAGCAGTACCGTCCTCGAATCTCCGGGAGGGGGCCGCAGCGGCGCCGCGCCCGGATCGGTGGATGGCAACGCGGGCGGTGCACGGCTCCCCATCGGGCGCGGCATCGAAGGCGTGCAGATCCTGGTGCTGAACGCGGGGGGGCGGCTGGCGGGGATCGGCGAGGTGGGCGAGGTGGCGGTGCGCACGCCGTACCTGGCGCGCGGCTACGCCAACGACGCCCAGCTCACCGCCGCGCGCTTCCGCCCCAATCCGGTCACCGGCGACCCGGCGGACCGCGTCTACTTCACCGGTGACCTGGGCCGCTACCGCCCCGACGGCACGGTGGAGATCGCCGGCCGCGCCGACCGGCAGGTGCAGATCCGCGGCTATCGCGTGGAGCCGGCCGAGGTGGAGGCCGCCCTCGCCGCGCACGCCGCCGTGCGCGCCGTGGCCGTTGTGCCGCGCGCCGATGCGGACGGCGAGCCGCGCCTGGTGGCCTACGTGGTCACCCACACGCGCACCGATCCCGCCGCCGAGCTGCGCGGCTGGCTGACCGGGCGCGTCCCCGACTTCATGGCGCCTTCCGCCTTCGTGCGGCTCGACGCGCTCCCGCTCACCGCCAACGGCAAGCTCGACGTCAACGCCCTGCCGGATCCCGAGCCCACCGCCGCGGTGGGCTACGTGGCCCCGCGCACCGCCGCCGAGCAGGTGCTGGCCGAACTGTGGGCCGAGGTTCTGCGGGTGGAGCGCGTGGGCGTGGAAGACAACTTCTTCGAGATCGGCGGCCATTCGCTCCTCGCCACGCAGGTGCTGTCGCGCGTGGACCAGGCGTTCGGTGTAAAGCTTCCTGTCCGCGCCGTGTTCGAGTACTCCACGGTCGCCGCCCTCGCCGCCGCCATCGAGGCCACCGGCACCGGCGTCCTCGCCGAGCCGCTGGACGGGCTCGACGACCTGAGCGACGAGGAACTGGCGGCGCTACTGGCCGAGGTGGAGGGCGCGGAAGGGGACTGACCGCGGAGCGTTGAAGAGGCGCCTGCGCATGCTGCGGCAGCCCCCTCCCCCCGGCCCCCTCCCCGCGCTCCCCGGGGGAGGGGGAGAAGGAAGCGGAGGGACGCTTCGGTGATGTCGAAGCGAGAAAAGCATCAGCATGCGTCACCCTCCCCCCGCGGAGCGGGGGGAGGGTCGGGGAGGGGGGCCGCCGCGGCATGCGCCGCATCGTCCGAAGCGCGCAAGTGCTTGCTTGCCAACCTCTCCCGGTACGGGGGAGGTGCGAGCCTAAGCGAGCGGAGGGGGCGCGGTCTGGAAGGATCGCGCAGAAACATCTCCCCACGTCACCCCCCCCCCGCGAAGCGCGGGGGAGGGCCGGGGAGGGGGGCCGCCGCGGCATGCGCCGTATCGTCCGAAGCGCGCAAATGCTTGTGCGCCAACCTCTCCCGGTACGGGGGAGGTGCGAGCCTAAGCGAGCGGGGGGGGGGGCGCGGCGCGGAGGAACCGCACATCCGCCTCTTCCCGCGTCGTGCAAGTCCGCGAAGGCGGACTGCGTGCCGTTGTAGCCGCGAGTTTACTCGCAAATTCCATCACGAACCGACCCGATCCCTGGTCGATCTGCCGACGCCGGCAAACCGGGCGATCTGAAGAGATAGATGACCGAAGGATCCCGAAGGCTGGCCGACCTCACGCCCGAGCAGCGCAAGCTGCTGGCGCTACGGCTGCGGATGCAGAAGGCGAAGGAGGCCGCCCCCGCGCAGGAGCGCGAGGGCGGCGTCTTTCCACTGTCGTTCGCGCAGCAGCGGCTCTGGCTGCTCGACCGGCTGGAGCCCGGCGCCACCGTATACAACATGGCGTTCGCCCGGCAGCTGCGTGGCCCGGTCGACGTCCCCGCGCTCGAGCGCGCGCTGGCCGAACTGGTGCGCCGCCACGAGACGCTGCGCACCCATATCGACATGCGCGACGGCGAGCCGGTGCAGGTGGTGGAGCCGTTCCGCGGCTACACGCTCCCGTTCATCGACCGCCCGCTTCCAGCCGCCGACCGTGAGGCGGCCTTCCAGGCGCTCGCCACCGACGAGGCGAACCGCCCCTTCGACCTCTCCGCCGGCCCGCTCTTCCGCGCCACGCTGGTCCGCGCCGCGGACGACGATCACCTGCTGCTCACCACGGTGCACCACATCGTGAGCGACGGGTGGAGCACCGGCGTGTTCGAACGCGAGCTGACGGCGCTGTACGAGGCGTTCGCGGCGGGCCGGCCCGCGCCCTTGGAGCCGCTCCCGCTGCAGTACGGCGACTTCGCGGTACGCCAGCGCGAGGAGCTGTCGGGGGAAGTGCTGGAGCGGCAGGTGGCGTGGTGGAAGGAGCACCTGGCCGGCGCCCCCGCGCTCCTGGAGCTGCCCACCGACCGCCCGCGGCCCGCCGTGCGCAGCGACCGCGGCGCCACCCTCGGCTTCGAGCTTCCCGCTGACCTGGCTCCGCGCGTGGACGCCCTGGCGCGCGCGGAAGACGCCACGCCCTTCATGGTTCTGCTCGCCGCGTGGCAGGCGCTGCTGGCGCGCTGGTCGGGCCAGGACGACGTGCTGGTGGGCACCCCCATCGCCCACCGCACCACGCCCGACGTGGAAGGGCTGATCGGCTACTTCGCCAACACGCTCGTCCTGCGCGGCGACCTCTCCGGCGACCCCACCTTCCGCCAGCTGCTGGCGCGCGTGCGCGAGACCACGCTGGGCGCGTACGAGCACCAGGATCTCCCCTTCGAAAAGCTGGTGGAGGAGATCAATCCCCAGCGCTCGATGAGCCACACGCCGCTCTTCCAGGTCGCCTTCGTGCTGCAGAACCTGGCCGGCGTCTCCGAAACCTCCGGCCCGCAGCGGCTCGGCGGGGCCGTGGTGGAGCCCGTGGGCCGCGCGCGCGAGTCCGCCCGGTTCGACCTGATGCTGACCGTGGTCCAGAAAGCCGAGCGTCCCTTTGGCACCATCGAGTACGCGGCGGAGCTGTGGGACGAGGAAACGGTCATGCGGCTGCTGGGCCACTTCGCCGCCCTCCTCGATCACGCGCTGGCCGAGCCGGGCACACGCATCGGCGACCTCCCGCTGCTGAGCGACGAGGAGCGCGCCGAGCTGGAGGCCCGCGCCCGCCCCGCCGCCGCGTTCGACGCGGGTGAGCCGCTGCACGTCCGCTTCGCCGCGCAGGCCGCGCGCACGCCGCACGCCATCGCCGTCACGTTCCAGGATGCGTCGCTCACCTACGTCGAGCTGGACGCGCGCGTCAACCGGCTCGCGCACCACCTCGTCGGGCTCGATGTGGCGCCAGGGGATCTCGTCGGACTGTGCGTGGAACGGTCGCTGGAGACGGTGGTCGGCATCCTGGCCATCCTCAAGGCCGGCGCCGCCTATCTCCCGCTCGATCCCGCGTATCCCGACGAGCGGATCGCCCACATGCTGGAAGATTCCGGCGCCCGCACCGTCATCACCACGTCCGATCTCGCGCCGCGCGTCCCGGGCGATGCAATCCGCATCATCTCCCTCGACGCCGACGCGGTGCGGATCGCATCACATCCCGCGGAAACTCCCCCTCCCGTGCGGAGCGGGGGAGGGGGCCGGGGGGAGGGGGCCGGCCTGGGCTCGGCGGGCGCCTCCGACGCGCTCGCCTACGTCATCTACACCTCCGGCTCCACCGGCCGGCCCAAGGGCGTGCAGGTGACGCACGCCAACGTCGCCCGCCTCTTTTCCGCCACCGACGCGTGGTTCGGCTTCGGCGCGGGCGACGTGTGGACGCTCTTTCACTCCTACGCCTTCGACTTCTCCGTCTGGGAGATGTGGGGCGCGCTGCTCTACGGCGGCCGCCTCGTGGTCGTCCCCTTCTACGTCTCGCGCAACCCCGACGCGTTTTACGAGCTGATCGAGCGCGAGCGGGTGACGGTGCTCAACCAGACCCCGTCCGCCTTCCGCCAGCTGATCCGCGCAGATGAGGACGCGGCCGGCCGTGGTGCCGCGCGTGACCTGGCGCTGCGCGCGGTGATCTTCGGCGGTGAGGCGCTGGATCCGGCGTCGCTGCGCGGCTGGGTGGAGCGGCGGGGGGATGACCGGCCCGTGCTGGTGAACATGTACGGGATCACGGAAACCGCCGTCCACGTCACCTACCGCGTGATCCACCGCGCGGACGTGCTGGCCGGCTCCGCCAGCCCCATCGGCGTGCCGATCCCCGATCTTTCCGTGCAGGTGCTGGACGCGCGCGGCCGGATGGTGCCTGCCGGCGTGGTGGGCGAGATGTACGTGGGTGGCGCCGGCGTGGCGCGCGGCTACCTGGGCCGCCCCGCGTTGACCGCGCAGCGCTTCGTCCCCGATCCGTTCGGGGCACCGGGCGCACGCCTGTACCGCTCGGGCGACCTCGCGCGCTGGCTCCCGGACGGCGGGCTGGAGTTCTTCGGCCGCGCGGACGACCAGGTGAAGGTCCGCGGCTTCCGCATCGAGCTGGGCGAGATCGAGTCCGTGCTGCTGGAGCACCCCGCGGTGCGCGAAGCCGTGGTCCTGGCCCGCGGTTCGGGGGATGAAAAGCGGCTCGTCGCCTGGATCGTGGCCGCGGACGATGATGCTCCATCCGCCACGGAGCTGCGGACGCACCTGGGCGCGCATCTGCCGGATTACATGGTGCCGTCCGCCTTCGTGCCGCTCGACGCGCTCCCGCTCACCCGCAACGGCAAGGCCGACCGCCGCGCCCTCCCCGACCCCGACCCGGCCGCCGCCTCGGCCGAATACGTCCCCCCGCGCACGCCTACGGAAGTCACGCTCGCGGCAGTGTGGGCCGAACTGCTGGGCGTGGACCGCGTGGGCGCCGACGACGGCTTCTTCGCCATGGGCGGCCACTCGCTCCTTGCGACGCGGGTGACGTCACGCATGCGCGAGGCGTTGGGCGTGGAACTGCCGCTGCGCGCCGTCTTCGAGTCGCCCACCCTCTCCGCGCTCGCCGCCGAGATCGACCGGCTGGCCGGAACCGGCGCAAACGACGCGGCGCCGCCGATCGTCCCGGTGGACCGCACGGGCGACCTGCCGCTCTCGTTCGCGCAGGAGCGGCTGTGGTTCGTGGACCGCCTGGAGCCCGGCAGCCCCGTCTACACGATGGGCTCCGTATACCGCCTCACCGGCCCGCTCGACCCCGATTCACTCGAGCGTGCCCTGGCCGAGACCGTCCGCCGCCACGAGTCCCTCCGCACCATCTTCCCCGAGCTCGACGGCCTCCCCGTCCAGCGCGTTCTCCCTTGGGGAATGGAGAACACAGATGACATGAGAGGTGTGGAGGAATGTCATCCTGAGGGCGACCACGCCGATCCTGCGTCCGCCGCATCGCCCGCAGCCCGAAGGATCTATAGCCCGCAATCCGACACCGTCGCCGAAGCGCCACAGAGCCCCTGGCGCGCCTCCGGCCACACCGCCCCCGAATCGCGCGCCGAAACCATGCAGGCCGCTGGACCGTCCCTCCCCTGCAGTTCGGGGGAGGGACAGGCGCCCTCAGGCGCCAGGGAGAGGGCCGGCGGCGCCTACGGAGCGGTATTCCATCTCCCGCGCCACGACCTCTCGGCCCTCGCCCCCGACGACGCCCGCGCCGAGTCCGAGCGCCTCCTCCGGGCGCCTTTCATCGAACCGTTCGACCTGGCCCGCGGCCCGCTCCTCCGCGCCGTGCTGGTGACGATGGCGAATGGCGAGCACCTGTTCGCCTTCAACCTGCACCACATCGTCGGCGACGGCTGGTCGCTCGGCATCTTCTTCGGCGAGCTGGCCACGCTGTACCGCGCGTACACCGAGCGCCGCCCCTCGCCGCTCGCCCCTTTGCCGGTGCAGTACGGCGACTACGCCGCGTGGCAGCGCGCCTGGCTCAGCGGCGCGGTACTGGAGCGCCAGCTCGCGTACTGGCGCGACGTGCTGTCCGGCGCCCCGCCCCTGCTGGAGCTGCCGACCGAACGACCGCGCCCCGCCCAGCAGAGCTACCGCGGCGCCGCCGAATTCCTGACGCTGCCCGCGGAAGAAGTCGCCGCGCTCCACTCGCTGGGCCAGGGCGAAGGCGCCACGCTGTTCATGACGCTGCTCGCCGCCTTCTCGCTCGTCCTCTCGCGCCTGTCGGGCCAGGATGACGTGGTGGTCGGCACGCCCATCGCCGGGCGCACGCGGGCCGAAACGGAGCGGCTGATCGGCCTCTTCCTCAACTCCCTCGCGCTGCGGACGGACCTCTCCGGGGATCCCTCGTTCCGCGAGCTGCTGCGGCGCGTGCGCAAGGCCACGCTCGACGCGTACGCCCACCAGGACGTCCCCTTCGAGCGCGTGCTGGACGACCTGCAGCCGCGCCGCAGCCTCAGCCACACGCCGGTGTTCCAGGTGATGCTGAACCTGGAGAACTACGGCGGCGGGTCGATGGACTTCGCCGGGGTGGAGGTGGAGGCGTACGGCCGCGCCGACGAGCAGACCAGCAAGTTCGACCTGACGCTGTACGCGATGGAGACGCCGGACGGCCTGGCGCTGCGCCTGGTGTACGCGCGTGACCTGTTCAGCGCGGCCCGGATGCGCGAGGTGCTCACCCAGCTTCGCGCCGTCCTCACCCAGGCCGCCGCCGCGCCGGACAGCGCCGTCAAGCGTCTGTCCCTCCTGTCCCACGAAGCGCGCGCCGTCCTCCCCAACCCGGCCGAGCCGCTCTCCAGCGCGTGGCGCGGCAGCGTCCCCGACCTCTTCGCGCGCCGCGCCGCCGAGACGCCGCACGCGCTCGCGGTCGAAGACCCGCGCGAGCACTGGAGCTACGCCGAGTTGGACGCCTCCAGCGCCCGAATCGCCCACCGCCTGACCGGGTCCGGCGTGCGCCCGGGCGACGTCGTGGCCATCTGGGGCCACCGCGGCGCCGCCCTCGTTCGCGCGCTGCTCGGCACACTCCGCTCCGGCGCCGCCTTCCTGGTGCTGGACCCCGCCTACCCGTCCAGCCGCCTGATCGACTACCTGCGCATCGCGAAGCCGGCCGCCTTCCTCCGCCTCGCCGCCGCCGCGGACGTGCCGCCCGAGGTCGTTTCCGCGCTGGCCGAAACCACGCGCTGCACGGTGGTGCTGGGGATTCGGGCGCATGTGGAGGATTGTCATCCTGAGGGCGACCACACCGCGCCCGCGTCCACAGAGACGGCCGCAGCCCGAAGGATCGATAGCCCGCACCCCGACATCACCACCGAAGCGGCTGGGCCTTCGCCCCACGCCCCCGGCCACGCCGACACCGCGTCGCGCGCCGAGTCCACGCAGGCCGAGCGATCGTCCCTCCCCCAGGTTGTTTTGGGGGAGGGACAGGCGCCCTCAGGCGCCAGGGAGAGGGCTCGCGCCGCGTCCGAAGCGCCTGAATCTGCTGCTTCCGAAGCTGCGTCTCTCGCATCGATTGACGGCCTCTCCGGCGTCCCTGTCGTCGCGCCGCCCGTCCAGACTGGCCCCGACACGCTGGCGTACCTCTCCTTCACCAGCGGCACCACGGGCACGCCCAAGGCGGTGATGGGCCGCCACGGCAGCCTCACGCACTTCACCCCGTGGCTGGCGGAGACCTTCGAGCTTTCATCCGCCGACCGCTTCAGCATGCTCAGCGGCCTGGCGCACGATCCGCTGCACCGCGACGTGTTCACGCCGCTGCAACTCGGCGCCGCCATCATCGCGCCCGACCCGGACGAGGTCGGCGCGCCGGGCTACCTGGCGCGCTGGCTCCGCGAGGCCGGCGTCACGGTGGCGCATTTGACGCCCGCCATGGGCCAGCTCATCGCCGACGTCCCCGGCGGTGTCGAGTCCGCCGTGCCCGTCGATTCGCTGCACCGCGCCTTCTTCGTGGGCGACGTGCTGACCCGCGGCGACGTGGAGCGCCTGCGCCGGTTGGCGCCCAATCTCACCGTCATCAACTACTACGGATCGACCGAGACCCAGCGCGCCGTGGCCTACCATGTGGTGCGCACCGATGGGGACAGCGGTGAGCGCGAGGTGATCCCGCTGGGCCGCGGGATCCCCGGCGTGCAGCTGCTGGTGCGCAACGCGGCCGGCGAGCTGGCGGGCATCGGCGAGGTGGGGGAGATCTGGCTGCGCAGCCCGCACGTGGCGCTCGGCTACCTCAACGACCCGGATCTCACCGCCCAGCGCTTCGTCCGCAACCCGTGGGCGGACGACGCGCGCGACCTGCTCTACCGCACCGGCGACCTGGGCCGCTACCGCCCGGATGGCGAGGTGGAGCCGATGGGCCGCGCCGACCAGCAGGTGAAAGTCCGTGGGTTCCGCGTGGAGTTGGGCGAGATCGAGGCCCATCTCGCCCGCCACTCGTCGGTCCGCGAAGCCGTCGTGGTCGCCCGCGGCACCGGCCCCGAACAGCGCCTCGTTGCCTACGTAGTCCCGGATCGCGAAGCCGCACCGCATCCGGATGCTGACCCAGCCGCGGCGTCACCGGAGCGCACCGTTCCCGAGTCCCGTCATCCTGAGGGCGACCACTCCGAAGCCGCCTCCGCCGGAGCCGCCGCAGCCCGAAGGATCTATAACCGCGGCAACGACATCGCCGCCGAAGTGCCCGAGCACTTCTCCAGCGCCCCCGGCCACGCTGACGCCGAGTCCCACTCCGTCGCCGAGCAGGCCGAGCGACCGTCCCTCCCCCAGGTTGTTTTGGGGGAGGGAAAGGCGCCCTCAGGCGCCAGGGAGGGGGCCAGCGGCGGCGCTCCGATCACGTCACCTGCGGCCACACGCGGCGCCAACGGAGTTGCGTCGCTGGATGTGGATGCCCTCCGCGCCCACCTCCGTGCCGCGCTCCCGGAGTACATGGTGCCGTCCGCGTTCGTCGCGCTTGAGCGCTTGCCGCTCACGCAGAACGCCAAGGTCGACCGCCGCGCCCTCCCCGAACCCGAAGACGCCGCGCCGGAAACACGCTCCGAGCCGCGCACCGAGACCGAGGCCGCGCTGGCGGAGATCTGGCGCGAGGTGCTGGGCCACCCCGTGGGCGTGGAGGATGATTTCTTCGCCAGCGGCGGCCACTCGCTTCGTGCCACGCAGGTGCTCTCCCGCGTGCAGCAGCGTTTCGGCATCCGCTTGCCGGTGAAAACCGTCTTCGCCGCGCCCACCATCGCGCTCCTGGCCACGGAGATCGATGCGCAGCGCGCCATCAATCCGTCCGCGGAGGAACAGGATGGTGCGCACGAGGACTTCGGTGGCATCTACCCGCTCTCGTTCGCGCAGCAGCGGCTGTGGGTGCTCGACCGGCTGGAGCCAGGCAGCGCCGCCTACAACCTCCCCGCCGCGTACCGCATCCGCGGCGCCCTGAACGTGCCAGCGCTCGAACGCGCGCTCGCCGAGATCGTCCGCCGCCACGAGACGCTGCGCACCCGCATCGAAACGCGCGGCGACGATGACATCGTGCAAGTGGTCGATCCGTCACCCGGCTTCCATCTCCCGGTGACCGACCGGCCAGGGATCTCCGATGATGAGCTGCGCCGCATCGCCAGCGACGAGGCGGCGACGCCGTTCAACCTCGCGACAGGGCCGCTCTTCCGCGCGCGGCTGGTGCGGATGGCGGAGGTTGACCACGCGCTGCTCTGGACGCTGCACCACGCGGTGAGCGACGGCTGGAGCAGCGGCGTGCTGCTGCGCGAGCTGAACGTGCTGTACGATGCGTTCGCCGCCGGACGCCCGTCGCCGCTGCCGCCGCTTGCGGTGCAGTACGGCGTCCACGCGGCCCGCCAGCGCCGCCGCCTCTCTGGCCCCGCGCTCGATGCGCAGGTGCGGTGGTGGAAAGAGGCGCTGGCCGGCGCGCCGTCGCTGCTGGAACTGCCGGCGGACCGCCCGCGCCCAGCCGTGCAGAGCTACCGCGGCGCCACACTCGGCTTCGGCCTGCCCGACGCGCTGATGGCCCGTGTCGCCGCGCTGGCCCAAAAGGAAGGCGCCACGCCGTTCATGGTGCTCCTGGCCGCCTTCGATGCCGTACTCTCGCGCTGGAGCGGGCAAAGTGACGTGGTGGTGGGCACGCCCATCGCCAACCGCACCACGGCCGACGTGGAGCCGCTGATCGGCTTTTTCGCCAATACGCTGGCACTGCGCGGCGACCTGAGCGGCGCGCCAACCTTCCGCGAGTTGCTGGCGCGCGTGAGAGCCGCGTCACTCGGCGCGTTCGACCACCAGGAGCTTCCGTTCGAGAAACTGGTGGAAGAGCTGCAGCCGCAGCGCTCGCTCAGCCACTCGCCCGTCCTCCAGGTGATGTTCGCGCTGCAGAACGTGCCGCGCGAAGGTCCACGCCTCGGCGGGCTGAACCTGTCCCCAATCGGCCGCCAGTCCGAAGCGGCCAAGTTCGACCTCTCGCTCACGCTGGTGCAGAGCGAGGGGCAGACATACGGCGCCGCCGAGTACGCCACCGACCTGTTCGACGCGGCGACCATCGAGCGCTTCGTCACCCACTTCGCCACCCTCCTCGACTCGGCCACGCGCCAGCCGGAGACACCCGTCGCCGACCTGTCGCTGATGCCGGAGGAGGAGCGAGACGCACTCCTTCGCCTCTCCTCCGGCGCTGAAGTGGCGCGTGACCCGTCGCTCACGCTCCCCGCGCTGTTCGCGGCGCAGGCGGCGCGCACGCCCGGCGCCACCGCCGTCACCTTTGGCGATCGGTCCCTCACGTACTCCGAGTTGGATGTGCGCTCCAACGCGCTCGCCCGCCACCTCCGCGGCCGCGGCATCCGCGCGGAGACGCCGGTGGCGGTGTTCATGGAGCGCTCGCTGGAGATGGTGGTGGCGCTCTACGCCGTGCTGAAGGCAGGCGGCTGCTACGTCCCCGTCGACCCAGAGTATCCGGCGGACCGCATCCGGTACATGCTGGAGGATTCCAGCGCCCAGGCCGCTCTCACCCAGCGGCACCTCGTCTCGCATCTCCCGGAAGAGGTGGACGTCCTAGTGCTGGACGATCTCGCTGCGTGGGACGAAAAGGGTACGGACGCGGTGGATTGGGAAGTCGATCCCGATTCGCTCGCCTACGTCATCTACACCTCGGGATCCACCGGCCGCCCGAAAGGAGCGGGCAACGCGCACCGCGGCATCGTCAACCGCATCCTTTGGATGCAGGAGACGTTCGGGCTCACGTCGGACGACGTGGTGCTGCAGAAGACGCCGTTCAGCTTCGACGTCTCCGTCTGGGAGTTCTTCTGGCCGCTGATGGCGGGCGCCCGGCTCGCCGTGGCCCCCCCCGCCGCGCACCGCGAGCCCGCCAGGCTCTCGGAAATCATCCTCCGTGAACGGGTGACGACGATCCACTTCGTCCCCTCGATGCTGCAGCTCTGGCTGGAGGATTTCTCCGTCGCCGAGTGCGCCTCGTTGCGCAATGTGATCGCCAGCGGCGAGGCGCTGCCGGGCGATCTGCGCAACCGCTTCCATGCGCGGTTGCCGGACGTGGCGCTGCACAACCTGTACGGACCCACCGAGGCCGCCGTGGACGTCACCTGGCACGCGTGTGCACCGGATGAGAGCGGAGCTGCCGTGCCGATCGGCCGCCCCGTGGCCAACACGCGCATCCACGTGCTGGACCCGCGCGGCGGCCTCTGCCCGGTTGGCGTTCCCGGCGAGCTGCACATCGCCGGCGTGCAGGTGGGGCGCGGCTATCACGGCCGCGCCGCGCTCACCGCCGAGCGCTTCATCCCCGATCGCTTCGCGTCCGCGCCAAGCGCGCGAATGTACCGCACCGGCGATCGCGCCCGCTGGACATCGGCGGGTGAGCTGGAGTACCTGGGCCGCCTGGATTTCCAGGTGAAGCTGCGCGGCCTGCGCGTGGAGCTGGGCGAGATCGAGTCCGCGCTCGCCGCCGATCCGTCGGTGCGCGAGGCCGTCGTCACCGTGCACGGCTCGGGGGATGACGCGCGGCTCGTCGCCTACCTCGTCCCTGCCGAAGGTGCGGCCGTTTCGGTGGATGCGCTGCGCGAGCGGTTGGCCCGCACCCTGCCGCCCTACATGGTT
>DASSJS010000085.1:0-2519 GCA_035691085.1 Longimicrobium sp. | reverse complement strand
CGCAACCTGGGGCGGCTCACGGGGCGCGCGGCCGCGGCCGACTCGCTCGCCGCCTCGCTGCGCGCCGAGCTGGCGGCGGTCCGCGCCTCGGTGGCCGGCGCCGCGCGGCCGACGGTGTTCTACATGGCCTGGAACGACCCTCCGCTCACCGCGGGCCCCAGGACCTTCGTCAGCCAGGTCATCGAGGTCGCCGGCGGCCGCAACGCCTTCGCCGACGCCACGGCGCTCTGGCCGACCGTGTCGATCGAGGAGATCGTCCGCCGGCAGCCGGAGTTCGTCGTGGTCCCCACCGGCGAGCAGGGCGCCACGAAGGTCGAGGCGCTGAAGCGCGCCGCCGGGTGGCGCGAGCTGCGCGCCCTGCGCGAGGGCCGCGCCGTGGCCGTTCCCGCACAGGTGGTCAACCAGCCGGGGCCGCACCTGGCGCAGGCCGCGCGGGCCATGCGCGACGCCATCCACCCCGAGCTGCGGCGCCCATGAAGCCTGCCGCGCGTCTCCTCCTCCTGGTTGCGATCCTGATCGTGGCGCTGCTGGCCGCGGTGCGGCTGGGCGCCGTGCCGCTCACGCTGCGCCAGGTGCTGGACGGCGTGCGCGGGACGGGGGACCCCACCACCGTCGCCATCGTCCGCCGCTTGCGGCTGCCGCGCGCGGTGCTGGCGGCGATGGTGGGCGGGTCGCTGGCGGCGAGCGGGGCCACTTTCCAGGCGCTGCTGCGCAATCCGCTGGCGGAGCCCTACATCCTGGGCCTGAGCGGCGGCGCCGCCGTGGGCGCCGTCTTCGCCATCGCGCTGCTGGGCGTGGCGGCGTCGGGGGGGATCGTGGCGGTGTGCGCGCTGGCGGGGGCGGTGCTCGCCATCCTCCTGGTCTTCCGCATCGCCGCCGTGGTAGGGCGAACGCTGGACACGCGCATCCTGCTGCTGGCGGGGGTGGTGGTGGGTGCCTTCTTCAACGCCTGCATCCTCTTGGCCCTCACTTTCGCGGACGCCGACGCCTTCCGCTCGGCCATCTTCTGGATGATGGGGAGCTTCTCGGGCGCCACCTGGCGGTCCATCGCCCTGCTGGCGGCGGCGATGGCGCCGGGCGTCGCGGTGCTGCTGGCGCTGGCGCGGCCGCTGAACCTCCTCTCCGTTGGCGAGGAGACGGCCGCGTACCTCGGCACTCGCGTCGAACGGACCAAGCTGCTGGCGTACGGCACCGCCTCTCTTCTGACGGCGTCGGCCGTCGCCGTGAGCGGGGTGATCGGCTTCGTGGGGCTGGTGATCCCCCACGTGGTGCGGATGCTGTGGGGGGCGGACCACCGCTTCCTCCTTCCCGCCTCGGTGCTGGCCGGCGCGGCGTTCGTGGTGCTGGCGGATACGCTGGCGCGCACGGTCGCCGCGCCCACCGAGCTGCCGGTGGGCGTGGTGACGGCGTTCGTGGGCGTCCCCTTCTTCGTCTACCTGCTGCGAAGGAGGGCCGCGTGAGCGGGTGGATCTGCCGCGGCGTCACCTTCCGCTACCCCGAGTCCGCCGCCCCCGCGCTGGACGGCGTGTCGCTGGACGTCCCCGCCGGCGCGTGCACGGCCGTCCTTGGCCCGAACGGATCGGGAAAATCGACGCTGCTGCGCATCCTGCTCGGCACGCTGAAGCCGGACGCGGGAGAGGTGCGGCTGGACGAGCGGCCGGTGGCGGAATGGGCGCGCGAGGCCATCGCCCGGCAGGTGGGCGTGGTGCCACAGGGCGAGGAGGCGGTGTTCCCCATGACCGTGCGCGAGATGGTGGCCATGGGCCGCTACCCGCACCTGGGCCCCTGGCGCCGCGAGGGCGACGCCGATCGCCGCGCCGTGGACCGCGCGATGCGCCGCTGCGACGTGCTGGATTTCGCCGCGCGGCCCCTCTCCACGCTCTCGGGGGGCGAGCGGCAGCGGGCGCGGGTGGCGCGCGCGCTGGCGCAGGAGCCCGCCGCGCTGGCGCTGGACGAGCCCACCGCCGCGCTCGACGTGGCGCACGAGATGGCCATCTTCGAGCTGCTGCGCGACCTGGGGCGCGCGGGGACCACGGTGCTGCTGGTGACCCACAGCCTGAACCTGGCCGCGCGCTACGCCGACCGCCTGGTGCTGCTGGACCGCGGCCGCATCGCCGCGCAGGGCACGCCGCCCGAGGTGCTGACGCGCGAGACGGTGGAGCGCGTGTACGGCTGGCCCGTACGGATCGATCGCCACCCCGGCCCCGGCCCGGACGCCGGCGCGCCGCAGGTGGTTCCGCTCTCGGGCGAGGCATGCGCGGGGATGACGCGGCGGGTGGAGGATGCGGATGCGGCCTGAGCTTCGAGCGCCCGGTGCCCGGTGTCTGATTTCGACGTGTCCGCGCGTCGCCGCCCGTAACTCCCCGGGACGCATCCTCTTCCTGCTGGTGGGGATGATGATGGTAGCGTCATCCCCCCTGATGGCGCAGTTCCCGGGCGAGGTGGCGGGGACGGTGACCGACGCGGGGACGCGCGCGCCGGTGGAAGCCGCGAGCGTGGAGCTGGCGGGAACGCAGGCC
>DASSJS010000084.1:0-21207 GCA_035691085.1 Longimicrobium sp. | reverse complement strand
GATGCGGTCCGTGTCGCCCGCCACGCGGTGCAGCTCGGCGGCCACGCGCCCCAGCCCCGAGCCGGGAAAACGCTCGTTGATGCGCTGCTCCAGCCGCTGCGCCGTCTCGATGATCAGCGCCGGCTGCAGCTCGCTGTAGGTGGCGCTGGGGAGCGGGTCCGGAGTCATTCCGCCGGGGGATGAACGTCAGGCGGCGCGCAGCCGCACGGCCACGCTGCGGGCATAAGGCCGAAAGCCCAGCCGTGCCGCGGGCGCGGAAGGGCGGAGCCCCGCGGGATGGCAGCCGAAAACGCCCGCCCGGTACGCGTCGACCACGCGCCGTGTGCCAAGCGGCAGCATGTACGCTACTGCCTGGGTGCGCCGGGAAGGCTGTGGCAGGTGCGGGCCAGCACCTCGCGCTCGCCTTCGCTCTTCGCGGCTTGCGCGCTGCGCATGCAGTCGTCGTAGCTGCGGCCGCCGGGGGCACCGCCCGGGGGCGCGGGCTGGGCGTTGTTGGCCTGCTCGGTGTTGGGCTCGGTCTGCGGGCCGGCCTGCTGCTGCGCGTCGGGCGACACCTGCTCGCCCGCGGGCTGGGTGGCCGCGGCGTCATCGCCGTCCCCGTTGCCCTTGCCGCACGCGGCCAGCGAGAGCGCCGCGGCGGCCAGTGCGGCGCGGAAGAAGGTCCGCTTCGTCATTATCACTCGGAATCCAGGAGGGGAGAGCGACGGGGCGCTACAGCCGCGCGACCACACCCACCACCAGGCGCGTGAGGTTGGGCTCGGCGCGGTTGGCGGTGGCGATGATGGTGGCGATGTCGGCCTCTTCCAGCGCGTCGGGGAGGCAGGCGTCGGTGATGATGGAGACGCCCATCACGCGCATCCCGCCGTGCCGCGCCACGATCACCTCGGGCACGGTGCTCATCCCCACCACGTCGGCGCCCATCGCGCGCAGCATGCGGTACTCGGCGCGTGTTTCCAGGTTGGGCCCGGCCACGGCCACGTACACGCCGCCGCGCAGCGGGATCTTCAGCTCCAGCGCCACCTCGCGCGCCAGGTGCTGCAGCTCCAGGTCGTACGGCTGCGACATGTCCGGGAAGCGCGGGCCCAGCGCGTCGTCGTTGGGGCCGGTGAGCGGGTTTTCGCCCAGCAGGTTGATGTGGTCGGCCATCAGCATCAGGTCGCCGGGCGTCCACAGCGGGTTCATCCCCCCGCAGGCGTTGCTGGCGATCAGCGTGTCCACCCCCAGCGCCTTCATCACCCGCACGGGAAAGGTCACCTGCTGCAGCGTGTACCCCTCGTAGCGGTGGAAGCGGCCCTGCATGGCCACCACCTGCTTGCCGCCCAGCGTGCCGAAGAGCAGCCGCCCGCTGTGCGATTCCACGGTGCTGAGCGGAAAGTGCGGGATCTCGGCGTAGGGGATCGCCGTCTCCACGGCGATGCGGTCGGCCAGCGCGCCCAGGCCGGTGCCCAGGATGACGCCGACGCGCGGCCCGGCGGCCGTATGCGCGCGGATGGCCTCGGCCGCCTCGCCGATCTGCTGGCGGAGCGGGGTGATGGTACCGGCCGTCACGAGCCGCCCTCCTCCATCTGGTCGGTGCGGTCCACCTCGGCGTCGAGGCGGGCGAGCGCGGCGGTGCGCTCTTCCTCCTGCTCCAGCTCGCTCAGCTGCCGCTCCACCAGCGCGCGGAACAGGCGCAGGAAGCGGACGCGCTGCGCCTGCACGCGGCGCAGCGCCTCGAGCGCAAAGGTCACCTGGCGCTTGGCGTCGGCCACGATGCGGTCGCCCTCGGCGCGGGCCTCGCGCAGCACCAGGTCGGCCTCGCGCTGGGCCTGCTCGCGCATCCCCTCGCGCAGCTGCTGCGCGCTCACCAGCGCCTCGTTCATCGCGCGCTCGCGCTCGCGGTAGTCGGCGATGGCGTCGGTCATCTGGCCCACGCGCTGGTTGAGCGACTGGTTGTCGCGCACCAGCTCTTCCATGCGGGCCACCACTTCGTCCAGGAAGTTGTCGACGGCCTCGGAGTCGTAGCCGCGCATCACCCGGCGGAAGTCGCCCTTCTTCTTGCGAACGTCCAGCGGTGTAAGGTCGATCACGCGCCCCGCTCCCCAAAGATGCTCGATCCCACGCGGACCAGGGTGGCCCCCTCCTCCACGGCGATCTCGAAGTCGTTGCTCATCCCCATCGACAGGTGCCGTCCGGTGAAGCCGGGCACCTGGCGTGCCGCTTCCTCGCACGCGCGGCGGGTGGCCTCGAAGGCGCGGCGGATCACGGCATGGTCGCCGGTGAACGGCGCCATCGTCATCATCCCCGCCAGCTCCAGCCCCGGCAGCCCCGCGATCCTGCCGACGGCGTCCACCGCCTGCTCCGCGGGAAAGCCGCTCTTGCTCGCCTCGCCCACGGCGTTGACCTCCACCAGTGCGCGGACGGTGACCCCGGCCTTCACCGCCTCGGCCGAGAGCGCCTGGGCCAGGCGCTCGGAATCGAGCGAGTGGAGCAGGTCGAAGAGCGGAAGCGCCTGCCGCACCTTGTTGCGCTGCAGATGCCCGATCAGGTGCCAGCGGACGGCACTTCGCCCGATCGCGGCGACCTTGCTCTCCAGCTCCTGCACCCGGTTCTCGCCCGCGTCGGCCACGCCGGCCTGGATGGCGGCCCGCACCGTCTCGGGCGGATGCGTCTTGGTGACGGCCACCAGCGTGACGGCGTCGGTGCGCCCCGACCGCTGGCGCGCCCGCTCGATCCGCTCCCTTACCTCCTCCAGCCGCGCCCTGATTCCATCGCTCTCCATGGCGACGGATTGTAAGCGCGGGTGCGGGGTGCGGCAAGCTGTTCCACGGGCGCCCCAACCGCGCTTGCCCGGCGCATCCTTCCGGCTCAGCAGCACGCGGGAATGTGCTTACGGTGGCGGAGTTGAGGCGCCGCACTGCCGCAAGTCACCTGGATCGATTATCCATGAGATCAGCGCTCATGGGCCGGCGGCGGTGGAAGGCTGGGCTGGCAAACCGGGCCAAGGCCTTCCTCTTGCGGCATGGAGCTCCCGGACCAGCCCGGAGCGCAACCATGGCCGAAGACCCAATTACCCATGCGGGGAGCACGCCGATGCCGCTGGCGATCGACGATATCGAGCAGATCGAGAGCACGCTATTGAGCCTGCCCCGGACTGCGCGTGTGCGCATTCTCGAAGCGCTGTCCGCAAGCCTCGAGGTCGATCCCGATATCGAACGTGCCTGGAACGAGGAGAATCTGCGGCGCCTGGCCGAGGTGAAGGCCGGCAGGGCCGAGATGATCGAAGGCGAGGAGTTCGATCGTGAGCTCGACGAGCGTTTGAAGTGATGCGCTACCGCCTCACAAGGCGAGCGGGGGCCGACATTCGGAAAGCCGAGGAGCATTTCAAGGGTGAAGGAGACGAGATCGGTCGCGCGTTCGCGAAGGCGATGCGTGATGCGCTGGACCTGATCACGACCTTTCCGAACAGTTCGCCTGCCGACGCACACGGAATCCGCCGCAAGCCCCTCACGAACTTCTCGTATTCGTTCTTCTACTATCTGGAAGAGGACGTGGTGGAAATCCTCTCCCTGATGCACCATCGCCGTCACCCGGACGCCTGGCGCGGCTGAGCAATTCGCCCAAGTCGAAAGAGAGGCCTGCCGATGAACCACCGGCGGGCCTCTCTCGTCATCCACCTCATGCCGCGCGCTGAACCGGGGCGTGCCGCAGCAGGCGCGGCGGGGCGCCGTCGCCGGCGGTCCACACTACGCCGCCGGCGCGGAAGCGTTCCTCCATCTCGGCCTGCACGCGGGCGGCGATCTGCAGCGCGCGGAGGCGCACCTCGTCGTTGGTCTCGGGCTTCATATCCGTCGTCTCTCGTTCCAGAGGTTGTTTCGATCGATCCCACGTCCAGGCTCACGCGATCAGCGCGAGCGGTTCGGCGAGCACGGGGGCGGCGGGGACGGCGCTGGGGCGGCCCAGCAGGTACCCCTGCACGCAGTCCACGCCCAGCTCCCGCAGCACCGACAGCTCGGCGTACAACTCCACCCCCTCGGCCACCAGCGTGGCGCCCAGCGCGGCGGTGAGCGCCACCATCGACTGCACCACCATCCGCCGGCCGGCGTGCAGGTGGATGTCGGTGACCAGCTCGCGCGCCAGCTTCACGAACTCGGGGCGCACCTCGGCCAGGGTGTGCAGGTCCGAGCAGCCGGTCCCCACGTCGTCCACTGCCACGCCGAAGCCCATCTCGCGGAAGGGCGCCAGCGCCTCGCGGAAGTGGCCGTGCGGGCGCAGCAGCGAGTCTTCGGTCAGCTCGATCACCATGCGGGCCGGCTCCAGCGCGGCCTCGTCCACCAGGCGCCGCACGAAGCCCAGGAAGCCGGGCTCCACGATCCGTTCGGGCGACAGGTTCAGGAACAGGCGCACGCCGTCACGCATCCACAGCCGGTGGCGGGTGGCGTTCAGCAGCGCGGTGGTCCAGCAGACGCGCTCCAGCGCCGCTTCCTCGCCCAGCGTGCGAGCGGTGGCGAACAGGGTGCGGGCGCCGTGCAATGGCGAATCGAGCGGGCCGCGGCTGAGCGCCTCGTAGGCCATCACGGACAGGTCGGCGGTGCGCACGATGGGCTGGTAGTACGGCGTCACCGCGCAGAAGAAGCCCGCATCGCCGGCGGAGGCAGGAGGCGCCTGGGGTGTGAAGTGCGAGTTGGAGATGGTGGCGGGCATTGTACGGGATCTATGTCTACCGCGGCGATCAGGCCGCGTGGTTCGGTCCGGAATCGGCTGAATTGCCGACGGCCGCAGGATGATGCTCAGGTGCCGCAGGTGAATGCGGGTCGGCTGACCCACCGGGGGATCGAACGCTTGAACCAGTTCGAATCGTCTTCCCGCCGCACGGAAGGTGAGACGCAGACGTGTCGGCCGTGGTTTCACAGCGCCAACAAGCAGCCACAACGGCCCTCTTCAAGCGTGCGGGTGGGACACGGGAGGAACAGGTGGGACACGCGTTTGCTCGGTTTTGAACCAGTTCAATTCATTTCAGGAACTCAGCATTGTACGGATTCCGGCGAAACGTGGCGGCTGATAGCGGGGCAGTGATGGGATGGCGGGGGAAGCGGAAAGAGACTTGTGCGATTCGTTTACTTGACGTACATTCCATACACTTCAGGAACACGGGCACAGGAATCTCTGTCTCACCATCTACCCTGATTCGGTCACATGGAAATGGCGACGATCCCGGCACCGGCAATGACGCTCGAAGAGTTGAAGGAAGAGCTTCTGCGCCTCCCCCCTGAGGAGAGGTTCCGGCTGACCAACGTGCTCACGCAAAGTGTGGAGCGCGAACGGGCCGCCGCTGGAAGCATTGAGGGGAAGCGGCGCTACGAAGCGTATCTCCGTGGCGAGATCGAAGCGTATCCGCTGGACGAGGCGCTGAACGAGCTGCGATCGAAGCTGCTTGGGTGATGCACATCCGCATCCTCTCGCCCGTTCTGAGCGAGATTGCGGAGATCGCGATGCGGTTGTTGCCGGAGAGCCCCGCTGCGGCGAAACGCTTCTTCGAAGACTTCGATCGTGTAAAGTCGCTGATCCAAGCGCATCCGCACATCGGCAAGCTCTGCGACGACGGCTCCCGGCGGTTCTCCTTCCGAGATTTTCCCTACGACGTCTTCTACGAGGTTGGACCGGGTGAGATCGTGATCACGGACATCGATCATCATCACCGTGACCGAAAAGTCGGAGAAACCGGTACGGCCCAACGCCGGCAAAAAGATGCCCACGTTGACGTGCTGGAGCAGGAACTGCTTGCGCTCCCCCTCGACCTGCGCATTCTTCTGGCCGAGTGGCTGGCGGTGCGCACGGAGGAGTAGGCACGGCTTTCGAGGCATCGGCCAAGTGCCAATCGAACGACAGAAGGACCGCTCCCGTGGCGGTCCTTCGTCGTTCCCGTGGTCCCGTGGTGACGTTCGCGGCGGATGGTCGCTACCGGTCCGCCGTGGTACCGCGGGAGGGGACGGATCGCGTGTCGGCGCCGCCGGAGGCGCCGGGGAGCTCGCCGGCTTCCACCACGTGCTGCAGGTCGGCGGGGGTCACGCCGCGCTGCAGGCGGCCGCGGTGGGCGACCGAGACGATGCCGGTTTCCTCGCTCACCACGATCACCAGTGCGTCGGTCTCCTCCGACAGGCCCAGCGCGGCGCGGTGGCGGGTGCCCAGCGTGCGGTCGGTGACCGGGAACTGGGTGAGCGGAAGGATCACCCCCGCGGCGATGATCTCGTCGCCGCGCACCACGGCGGCGCCGTCGTGCAGGAGCGAGTAGGGGGTGAAGATGTTCTGCAGCAGGGGCGCCGAGACGCGCGCTTGCAGCGGGGTGCCCGTCTCCAGGTACTCGCCCAGCCCGATCTCCTGCTCGATGGCGATGATGGCGCCCACGCGCCCGCGCGACAGGTCTTCCACCGCCTCCACGATCTCTTCCACCACCTCGCGCGCCGAGATGCGGCTGAACGCGCGGAAGAGGCGGTTCTGCCCCAGGCTGGCCAGCGCGCTGCGCAGCTCGGGCTGGAAGACGATGAGCGCCGCGATCACGCCGAACTGGAAGAGCGTGGTGAGCAGGTACTCGATCAGGGTGAGCCCCAGCACCCGCGACACCACGTAGATGCCCACCAGGGAAAAGAACCCCAGCAGCATGCGGATGGCGCGCGTCCCCACGAACACCAGCAGGATGCGGTAGATGACCACCGCGACGATGGCGATCTCCACCACGTCGCGCCAGCCGGGCGCCAGGAAGGCGATGCGGTCGATCAGCGACTGCACGCCGCCTCCGTGCGGAAGATGGCGTCGGCCACCTCCAGCGCCTCCCGCGCCGCGCGTACCTCGTGCACGCGAAAGATGCGCGCCCCGCGCGCCAGCCCCGCCACGCACGCCCCCACGGTGCCCGCGTCGCGCCCGGCCGCCGGCGCGCCGCCCAGCAGCGCGCCGATGAACGCCTTGCGCGACGGCCCCAGCAGCACCGGCCGCCCCAGCCGCTCGGCGAGCACGTCGAGCCGCGCGATCAGCTCCAGGTTCTGCGCCGCCGTCTTGGCGAACCCTACGCCTGGGTCCACCACGATCCGCCCGGCCTCGATCCCCGCCTCCACCGCCCGCTCCAGCCGCGGCTCCAGCTCGTCGGCCACGTCGTCGGCCACGCTGCGATAGCTCACCAGCGTCTGCATCGTCTCGGGCGTGCCGCGCATGTGCATCAGCACCAGCGCCGCATCACTGTCGGCCACCACCGCCGCCATCTGGGGATCGCCCAGCGCGGAGACGTCGTTGATCACGTCGGCGCCCTCGGCCAGCACCGCCCGCGCGACCGCCGCCTTCCGGGTATCCACCGACACCAGCACCTCCAGCTCGCCGCGGACGGCGCGGAGCACGGGGAGCACCCGCGCCAGCTCCTCGTCCACCGAAATGCCGCCGGAGCCCGGGCGCGTGGACTCGCCGCCGATGTCCAGCACGCGGGCGCCGTCGGCCACCAGCTCGCGGGCGCGGGCAAGGGCCGGCTCCACGGCGTGGAACCGGCCCCCGTCGCTGAACGAGTCGGGCGTCACGTTCAGCACGCCCACCAGCACGGGCCGCTCCAGCGAGAGCTCCCGCCCGCGGATGCGCCAGCTCTGGTTCGCGGCGGTAGCCAGCATTCGTTCCAAGAGGTGCGGAGGTACGGGGGTACGGAGGTACGGCGTCCGCTCCGCTCACTCCCCGGCGGCAGCGCGTGGGCGAAAGTACGTCCGATGGCGCCGTTCCGCCACTCGGCACCAATTCACCGTGCACGCGGCAAACGAAAAGCGGCCCGGCCGCCATAAGTAGGCAGCCGGGCCACTGGATTCATCGAGCAAGACCGGAGCAGTTCCGTACCTCCGTACCTCCGTACCTCCGTACCTCCGTACCTCCGTACCTCCGTACCTCCGTACCCGCCGTTCAGGCCAGCCGCGGCTTCAGCTCCACGGGCCCCGCGGGCGCGCGGTCCTTGGCGGCCGCGGGGAGCGGCTCGGGAATCTCGGGCGGGGTCAGCACGGGCTGCGCGGCGCGGAAGGGCGGCAGGTCCTTCCCCTCGGCCATCGTCTCCACGTCTTCGCGCGTGAGCGTTTCGCGCTCCAGCAGCGCGCCGGCGACGGCGTGCAGCAGGTCGAGGTGCTCGGTCAGCACCTGGCGGGCGCGGCCGTACGCCTCGTTGATCACGCGCGACACCTCGGAGTCCACCAGCTGCGCCGTGCTCTCGCTGATCCCGCGGCGGGTGCCCAGGTCACGCCCCAGGAACACCTCGGTCTCGTTCTCGGCCACCAGGATCGGGCCCACCGCGTCGGACAGGCCCCAGTGCGTCACGTAGTTGCGCGCGATGCCGGTGGCGTGCTGGATGTCGCTCTGCGCGCCGGTGGTCACCCGCTCGCGGCCGAACACGATCTCCTCGGCCACGCGGCCACCGTACGCCATCACCAGCTTGGCCTCGATCTGCTGGCGGGTGATGGAGACGCGGTCGTCCTCCGGCAGCGTGAACGCCACGCCCAGCGCCCGGCCGCGCGGAATGATGGTGACTTTGTGGAGCGGGTCGTTCCCCGCCACCTTGATGGCGCAGATCGCGTGGCCGGCCTCGTGGTACGCGGTCAGCCGCCGCTCCTCCTCCTTCATCACCAGGCTCCGCCGCTCGGCGCCCAGCATCACCTTGTCCTTGGCGTCTTCCAGGTCGGCCATGTAGACCAGGTCCTTGTTGCGCCGCGCGGCCAGCAGGGCGCCCTCGTTGACCAGGTTGGCCAGGTCGGCGCCGCTCATCCCCGGCGTGCTGCGGGCCAGGACGGGGATGCTCACGTCGGTGGCGGTGGGGACCTTCTTCAGGTGCACCTTCAGGATCCCCTCGCGCCCCTTCACGTCGGGGCTGTCGACCACCACCTGCCGGTCGAAGCGGCCGGGGCGCAGCAGCGCCGGGTCCAGCACGTCGGGGCGGTTGGTGGCGGCCAGCAGGATCACGCCGTCGTTCCCCTCGAAGCCGTCCATCTCCACCAGGAGCTGGTTCAGCGTCTGCTCGCGCTCGTCGTGCCCGCCGCCCAGCCCGGCACCGCGGTGCCGGCCCACGGCGTCGATCTCGTCGATGAAGATGATGCACGGCGCGTGCGCCTTCCCCTGCTCGAACAGGTCGCGCACGCGGCTGGCGCCCACGCCCACGAACATCTCCACGAAGTCACTGCCCGACATCGAGAAGAAGGGGCGCCCCGCCTCGCCGGCCACGGCGCGGGCCAGCAGCGTCTTGCCGGTGCCCGGAGGGCCCACCAGCAGCGCGCCCTTGGGGATGCGCCCGCCCAGGCGGCTGAAGCGCTTGGGGTCCTTCAGGAACTCCACGATCTCCTGCAGCTCCTGCTTGGCCTCGTCGGCGCCGGCCACGTCGTCGAAGGTGACGCGCGGCGTGTCGCCGGAGAGGAGCTTGGCCTTGCTCTTCCCGAACTGGAACGCCTTGTTGCCGCTGGCCTGCATCTGCCGGAACAGGAAGATCCAGAAGGCCAGGATCAGGAGCCAGGGGAAGAGGACCTTCAGCCAGCTCAGCCACCCCTCGCCGGTCCCCTTGCCGGTGACCTGGGCGCCCGAGGCGTCGAGCATCTCCAGCAGCTTCTCGGAGTTGGCGATGGGGAGGCGGGCGCGGAAGCGCTGCACGGCCGTGCCGTCGGGGCCGCGCACGGCGGCGCGGAACTCGCCCTGGGCGAGCTGCCCCTCCTGGCCGCCCACGATCTGCACCGACGCAACGTTGCGCCGCTGGATCTGGCTCTTGAGCTCGGTCCAGCTGATCTCTGCCACCTGGCGCTGGCCGCCGCTGGTCATCTCCACCAGCAGGATGGCCATCACCACCAGCAGCGCCCAGAACGAGACGGTGCGGGTGATGCGGCCCAGGCGCGGGCCCTTGGGGGCGTTGGGTGCTTCAGCCATTCAGTTGATGCTTTCCCTGGCGCGCCTCCGGGGGTGCTCCCCCCGGCCCGCGCCTGCGCGGCCTGCCCACCCGGGGGCTACAGGCTCCCGATGAAAGGCAGGTTGCGGAAGTCTTCGGAGTGATCCAGGCCGTAGCCGATCAGGAACTCGTGCGGCGCATCGAATCCGACCCATCGGGGCTCACGGATCAGGTGCGACGCAATGTGCTTGTGGAGAAGAGTACAAATTTCCAGCGACTTGGGTCCCCGTTCCTCGAGCATGGGGATCAGGCGCGACAGCGTGGTGCCACTATCCACGATGTCTTCCACCAGGATGATGTGCTTCCCTTCCAGCGAAATGGAGGGATCGTACAGCAGGTTGACGATGCCGCTGGTGGTGGTCGCGCTCCCGTAGCTGCTGGCCACGATGAAGTCCACGTGCAGCGGGCGGGGGATGTTGCGCACCAGGTCGCTCAGGAAGATGAACGACCCCTTGAGCAGCCCCAGCACCAGCAGCGGCTCGCCCTCGGGGTACGCCTCCGCGATCTGGTGGCCCATCTCCTCCACGCGCGCGGCGATCTCGATCTCGTCGTACACGATGCGGGAGAGCTCGCGCCCCCCCGTGCGGGCCAGCGTCAGTGCGGAATCAGGCATCGATGATCTCAACGGTCACTCCCGGCTCTCCGAGTGAGGGCGGGGGTGCGCCGCGTGCTACCCCCTGCACCCACAGCACGCGCCCGTGCGCGTCGGCCAGCACGGCCAGGCGGGCGCGGGCTCCGCGCGGCACGCGGCGGTCGTTGAACAGCCGCTTGAGCGTGCGCGTTCCCGCCGGGGTGCGCACCCGGTCGCCCGGGAGCCATCCCCGCACCAGCAGGGGCCACGCGTCACCGCTCACCGCGAAGCTCTCCCCGCCCTCCGCAGGCGCCGGCGGCTCGTCTGACGGCCGCCACGCCACCCGCCGCTCGCGCCCGCCGATGCGGCACACCCCCGTGCCGCGCGGGCCGCCGAGGGCCAGGGGGGCGTCGGGAGGCACCGGGCCGGGGTCGCGCTCGATGCGCGCCTCGCCGAACTCGGTGCGGATGCGGATGCCGCCGGCCAGCCACAGCTCGCGCCCGCTGGGTGCATTCCCGATAAACCGAAGCGCCGACCGGGTTCCGTCCCTGTCCGGGACCACCCCAAGACGGCGCAGGAGAGCACGCAGCAGCCGAGCGGCCACGGCGGAATCATAACCCGCAAACCGTTCCCGGACAAGGATCAACGCCCCGTCTTCCTCGCGCGCCAGCCCCCCCGTCTCACCCGCCAGCAGCGCCTGCAGCGCCGCCTCGTCGTCGCGCGCGGCCATGGCCAGCCGGGCCAGCGCGGCGCGGGCGCCGGGCGCGATCGTCCGTTCGATCAGCGGAAGGATCTGGTGGCGGATGCGGTTGCGCGCCGGATCCAGCCCCGCGTTGGACGCATCCTCGCGCCAGCGCAGGCGGTGCTGGCGGGCATGGCGCCGGATCTCGGCGCGGGTGAACGGGAGGAGGGGGCGCACCAGCCGACGCCCGGCGTCCACCGGCGGAATCCCCGCCAGCCCGGCGATCCCCGTCCCCCGCAGCACGCGGAAGAGCACCGTCTCGGCCTGGTCGTCGGCGTGGTGCGCGGTGGCGATCCAGTCCGCGCGCACCTCGTCGGCCGCTTGGCGGAGAAAGGCGTAGCGCGCGTCGCGGGCCTCTTCCTCCGTCCGCGGCGGCGTCTCCGCGCGTCCGTGGACCAGGGGGACGCCCCACGCGCGGCAGAGCCCCGCCACCCACGCCGCGTCGCGCCCGCTCTCCGCCCGCATCGCGTGGTCGAAGTGCGCCGCGAACACCGCCCGTCCCTCCCCGGCGGCGAAGCGGAGAAGGTGCAGGAGCGTGACGGAATCCGCGCCGCCCGAGAGCGCCACCAGCACCCGCGCGTCGTCGCTCACGCCGAGCGCGCGCAGGTCCGGGTGGAAGCGGTCGGCCAGGGACGCGGGTTTCGCCATTCCTGCGGGTGCGCTGGGACGATGGGGGGATCGGGCGGAAGTTAACCGGTTCTCATCGGGTACGAAACGATGCACGGAGGGAGGCGATGGGGCGACTTCCGTGCGGACGGTTTCGACAGGAGGCCGGCCGAGGGACGATGCCGGCCTGTACGAATCCAAGGCGAGGGTCGCCTGAACGCTACGGCAGCGTGAACGTCCCCGCGACGGTGACGCCGGCCGCGCCGGGCGTGGCCTCGGCCTGGAACTGGAAGCGGCCTTTCAGGCGCGAGCCGCCGGGGGAGGTGAGATCCACCGTCCCCGACGTGGCCTGGTACGCGGCGCCGTTGGGCTGCGAGAGGAACGCCGCCTTGTACCCCTCGGCCGGCTGCCCGATGGTGAACGGGTGCACGGTGTAGCTCCCCGCCCGCGGCGCCGTCCTGGTATAAAGGTAGATGGCGCGCCCGTCGGGCACGGCGAGCGTGATGGCGTATCCCTCGCCGGCGAGCCGGCCGAGCGTCGCGGCGCTGGCGCGGCCCGAGAGCGTGGCGGTGACGGCGCCGGTGACCCGCGCGTCGAAGCTCCCCGCCCCGCCGCCGCCCGCCACCCACCGGCACCCGGCCATGAGCGCCGCCATCCCCATCCCCAGCACCCGATGGAGGCCGCGGGCGCGCGCACGCGAACCGGCGCCTCCCGCGCGCCCGCCAGCGACCGTTTCAGACATTGTTTGACAGGATTACGGTTTCAGAATACATTCGCTTCAAGCCCAGACAAATCCATCCGGCAGATCCGTGCGCGCGCGTTTCCGCGTGCCGCGGCTGCCGAGCCGTGCCCCTCGGATCTCATCCGCCGTGCCGGCCGCTCCGCGAGCTCCCGCTCCGGTAGCGCCGCACCGGCATCGTTCCGCGCAGCATCTTCCGGGCCTTCCCCAATCCTTTCGCGAAAACCACCCGGTCTCGCGAGCCACCGCCGCCGTGCCTCACTGCCGCGTGCGGCACCCCTTCCGATTTACCTCAAAACCCTCATGCAACGCCTCAGACCCGCTCTCCTGGCCGCCGCCTCGCTGCTCCTGTTCGCGGGGTGCCGCGACGGCGCCCCCACCTCCAGCCGCGACACCGGATCGCCCGCGCGCGACGCGGCCGTGACGCTGGACGGCGACAGCGTTTCCGCGCCGCCCGTGCCGGCGCGGCCCGCCGTGTTCCTGCCGCCCGTCGGCCAGCCGGCCGAGCTGGCGGGCGTGTTCGACCCCGGCCTGTCACCCGTCGTTGAGATCTGCGCCGCGGACGACGCCGGGTGCGCCGCGCCCGTGGCCCGCTTCACAACCAGCGAGGGCACCGGCTCCGAGCGGGTGCGGGTGGACGACGACGGCCAGGCGTACGTGGTGAACTGGCACACCTCGGCCTCGCCGCTCACGGTGGGCGCGGCGTACCGCATCCGCGTGACGGTGGACGGCACCGAGGCGGCGTCGCGCGCCGTCCGCGTGGTGAGCAACGGCGCGGGCCGCCGCGGCGTGGACGGCGGCGAGCTGCCGGTGGTGAACGGCCGCACGCTGCCGATCAAGTTCCGCGTGCAGAAGGTGCGCCGGCTGACCGTGGTCGTCGATTCGGGCGCGGCGGGGACGCCGCCCCAGCAGGACACCATGCTGCCGTACGGCGCGCAGGTGGCGTACGCCTACCAGGCCGGGGCCGGGTACCACGGCCTGGTGGTGACGGTGGACGGCGAGCCCGCGCCCGCCTCGGGCACGGTGGCGATGGACCGCGACCGGGTGATCACGGCGAGCGCCGAGCGCGACCGCACGGTCCCCGCCGGCGGCGAGCCGCTGGTGGCCAGCGCCCGCGCCATCCTGACCGAGGCCGACAAGCCCGCCGCCTTCCAGCGCCACCTGGACCTGGTGGCCGGCGTGTACGACCGCATGGAGCTGGAGGCGGCCATCGCGCACATGGATTCGGTCTACGCCGTGGCGTATGACCCGGTGGCCGACTCGGCGGCGATCCGCGTGGCGCACGAGGCGCTGGCCAACCACGTGTTCGCCGTCTCGCCGGGGCACGGCGAGAGCGGGGCCGGGGCCGGCCTGCGCGCGGGGCGCGGATCGCGGGCGGCGCTCGCGGCGGCGCCGGCGGGGAAGGTGACGTACTTCACCGTGAACGGGGTGCTGACCGACCCGGCGGGCGCGGCCGACAACATGCTGGCCGCCCAGAAGGCCGCCCGCGACGCCGGCGTGCTGGGGCCCAACGACGAGTTCCGCCTGTTCTACAACGCCACCTTCCGCCACGCCGACAACGGCGGCCTCGCGGTCACGCGGTGCTTCGACCAGGCGTTCCGCGACCGCACGCTGCTGGGCTACCTGCTGCTGATCCCCCGGCTGGTGAAGTGCTCGGCCGAGGCGCTGGGGCGCTTCCTCTGGAACAACGACCTGACCGAGGCGATCCGCGAGGTGCTGAACGTGACCGGCACCCTGGCGCACGGCGCCGAGCCCGACTCGCGCGCCTGGGCCGACACGGTGCGCAACCGCCTGGTGGACGGCCACAACCTGATCGTGATGCCGCACTCGCAGGGGAACCTGGTCACGCAGGAGGCGCTGCACATCAACCGCGACAGCCGGCCCGAAACGCAGGAGCGGCTGTGCGTGGGCGTGGTGTCGGCGGCGGCGCCGGTGAGCGGGCACTTCCTGCTGCGCCCGGGGCTGGAGAAGGGATTGTACGTGGAGTACGATTTCATCCTGTGGCTGCCGTTCACGCAGGACTACACCCAGGTCACCACCGACAAGTCGAAGGACGCTCACAAGACGTGGAGCAAGTGGTACTGGAAGATCACGGGGCTGAGCGGGCCGATCGAGGTGTTCAAGCGCTTCGGGCTGCACAGCTTCACCGACAGCTACCTGGGCGCCCGCCAGTCGCGCGACTACATCATCGGCGCGCTCAGGGCCGAGCGGCAGACGCTGGTGACCATGCCCGAGTGCGCCGTGGCCCGCGTGGCCGCGGTGGAGGTGTCGCCCGCCACGCAGACGCTGTCGCAGGGCGGCGCGGCGCAGCTCACGGCCGTCGCGCGTGACTCGGCGGGGGCGGTGCTGAACGGGCGGACCTTCACCTGGGCCAGCTCCAACCCGTCGGTCGCCACCGTGTCGGCGAGCGGCGTGGTGACGGGCGTTGGGCAGGGTACGGCCAGCATCACCGCCACGGCCGAGGGGGTGACCGGCTCGGCGCAGGTGACGGTCAGCGCGATCGTCGCCTCGGTGGAAGTGTCGCCGTCCACGGTGACGCTGGAGCCGGGCGCCACGCGCGATCTGGACGCGGTGGCGCGCGACGCGTGGGGGCGCGCGGTGAGCGGCCGCGCGGTGGCGTGGGCAAGCTCGAACGACGCCGTGGCCACCGTGAGCCCCACCGGCGGGGTGACGGCGGTGGCGGAGGGAATCGCGCGCGTCACGGCCACGGTGGACGGCGTGGAGGGGAGCGCCACCATCACCGTGGCGGCCACCCCGCCGCCCAGCCAGTCGCTGGTGCTGGCCGTGGGGCAGGCGTCGAGCTGGACGGTGACGCCCGCGTCCACGGGCGCCGTGACGCTGCGCTTCGACGCGCGCATCGACGCGGGGAGCACGGCCGGCAACAGCACGCTGCTGGAGGTGACGGTCAACGGCGTGCCGGTGACGCCCGCGGTGCTGGCCAACAAGGCGGCCGACTACACCTACACCGTGCGCGGCGGCACCGAGCCGTACTACCAGAACCGCGGGAGCTTCGCGGGGCAGGCCGACCCGTACTGGGGGCTGTTCTGGAGCCCGGACTTCAGCCAGAACAACGATCCGTCCAACTACTACGCCGTGGCGGGCGGGCAGGCCTACACCTTCGTGCTGGACCTGAGCGCGATGGTGAACCGCGGCCAGGTGAACACCGTCACCCTGCGCAACCATGGCGAGTGGCTGCAAAACCTGGGTCTCGCCCCGGTGATCTTCCTGCGCGACGTGTCGGTGCAGTAGCTTCGAATCGGTGCAAGAAACTGCCGGCGGGCATCGTGGGATGCCCGCCGGCAGTTTTTCACCGGAATGGATCGGGATGCGGACATTCGTCGCCCTGCCATGGAAATACGCCCGGGCACCGTGCCGCACCCGGCTCCCTGAACCGCGACAGCAATGAACACGGAGCAGCGGAGGGAAGCGGAGTCAGACGGAGAACTGCAGCCCTCTCCGTTTGACTCCGCTCTCTCCGCTGCTCCGTGTTCACTCCTTTGGCGGTGCCCGCCCGGCACGCCGCCCGCGGCGAGAGCAAGACAGGGGGTGTCCCGCCTCAGTCCGCCGCCTCGGCCTGCGTGCGGGCTTCCTGGATGCGGACGAACTGCAGCTCGTACAACCGCGCGTACAATCCGCCGGCCTCCAGCAGCTGCGCGTGAGTGCCGCGCTCGCGGATCTCGCCCAGGTGCAGCACCAGGATCTGGTCGGCGTGCTGCACGGTGGACAGGCGGTGCGCGATCACCAGCGAGGTGCGCCCGCGCATCAGCTCGCCCAGCGCGGTCTCGATGCGCGCCTCCAGCTCGCTGTCCACCGAGCTGGTCGCCTCGTCGAGCACCAGCACCAGCGGGTCGAACGCCAAGGCGCGGGCAAAGCTCACCAGCTGCCGCTCGCCCACGCTCAGCGAGGTGCCGCGCTCGCCCAGCGGCTGCTCCCACCCGGCCGGAAGGCGCTGGACGAAGGGCTCGAAGCCCACCCGCCGCGCCGCCTCGCGCACCCGCTCGTCACTGATGTCCTCGCGCCCCAGGCGGATGTTGCGGCGCACGTCTTCGCTGAACAGGAAAACGTCCTGCAGCACCAGCCCGATCCGCCCGCGCAGCTCCGCCAGCGGCACCCGGTGGATGGGCACGCCGTCCAGCCGGATCTCGCCGCGGTCCACGTCGTAGAACCGCATCAGCAGGTTGATGATGGTGCTCTTCCCCGCCCCGGTGGCGCCCACGATCGCCACCCGCTCCCCCGGCCGCGCCGTGAAGCTGACGCCGCGCAAAATCCACTCGCCGCCCTCGTCGTAGCGGAACCAGACGTCGCGGAACTCGATCTCGCCGCGGCCGGGAACGGGAAGGTCCACCGGCTCCGCCGCCTCGCCCACCTCGGGCGCGGTGTCGATCAGCTCGAAGATGCGCTCCGAGGCGGCCATCGCCCCCTGCAGCAGGTTGTACTTCTCCGACAGGTCCTGGATCGGCCGGAAGAAGCGGCGCGTGTACTGGAGGAACGCCGCCACCACGCCCACCGAGATGCTCCCCGCCAGCGACTGCCACCCCCCGTACCACAGGATCAGCGCCATCGCCACGCTCGACAGCACCTCGATCACCGGGAAGAAGAGCGCATAGTAGGTGATGGAGCGGAGGTTGGCGTCGGTGTGGTCCTGGTTGATGGCGGCGAAGCGCTCCATGGCCTGCCGCTCGCGCCCGAACAGCTGCACCACGCGCATCCCGCCCAGGTGCTCCTGCAGGTAGGCGTTGATGCGCGCCAGCCGGATGCGGATGTCGCGGAACGCCTTGCGGATCAGCGCGCGGAACACGAACGCCGCCGCGAACACCAGCGGGAGCACGGTGAAGGTGACCAGCGCCAGGCGCCAGTCCAGCTTCAGCATGGCCGCCAGGATGAAGACCAGCGTGAACACGTCGCCGAACACGGTGACCATCCCCGACGAGAAGGCCTCGTTCAGCGCCTCCACGTCGTTGGTCACGCGGGTCATCAGCCGGCCCACGGGGTTCTTGTCGAAGTAGCGCAGCGACAGGCGCTGCAGGTGCTCGAATACCTGCACCCGCAGGTCGTACATGATGCGCTGCCCCAGCCAGGTGGTGAGCAGCGTCTGCCCGTACTCGAAGACGAAGGCCAGCACCAGCGAGGCGAAGTAGATCGCCACCAGCAGCCCCAGGTACCCGGTGTCGCGGTTGGGTATGGCCTCGTCGAGCGCGATCTTGGTGAGGAGCGGCCCGGCCAGCTCGGTGATGGAACCGGCGAAGAGGAGCGCCACGGCGGCGGCCACGCGCAGCCGGTACGGCCGCACGTAGGCGATCAGCCGCCGCATCAGCCGCATGTCGTACGGCTTTTCGAGCGGCTCCTCCTCGGGGTGCGCGAGCGCCGTCGCGTCGCTCATCGCCACACGTCCACGGAAAACGTGCGGATTCGGTGCGCCGGAAACGTATTTTCCGGGCGGCGGCGCGCGCGGCCCGCCGAACAGGTTGTGCATGCCATGGCCGCAACGTAACCGGGCGCGTCCGGGCTTGCAACCTGGCCTCCTGCAAGGCGTTGACAAGCCTTGGCATACGCCCGTAGCATTCTCGCGCGGACCTTCATTCCGAACCCCGCTTTCATCCCCCGCGTCACCGCTCCTCCCTGCCCATGCCGACGCACGTTTACCCTGGCGCCCGCCGTTCGCGCGCGCTCGCCCGTACCCTGTTCGTCTCCATCGCCCTGGTCTCGGCCGGGTGCACGAAGAAGGCCGACCCGCTCTGGCTGGGGCTGCAGATCCCGCTCACCGACGGCGAGGGGAAGCCCGACCTGTACGGCCAGCTCTCGCAGATGGGCGCGCGGATGGCGCTGGACGAGATCAACGCCAACGGCGGGATCGGCGGGCGGCCGCTGCAGTTGCGCCAGGTGAACGACAAGGGGGATGACAGCACCGCCATCGGCGTGGCCGACTCGCTGGCCAACGACGGCCGCATCCTGGCCGTGGCGGGGCCGATCTACTCGTCCACCACGGTGGCCAGCGCGCAGGTGTACGAGAACGCGGGGGTGCCCACGGTCGCCACGAGCGCGACCAGCCCCGCCATCTCCGGCCTGGGGCCGTACACCTTCCGTGTGGCCAGCAGCGACTCGGCCAACGCGGTGGCGCTGGCGGCGGCGGCGCGGCGCACGGGGTTGCGGACGGCCGTGCTGTACAGCAACGAGAACTACGGCGAGGGGCTGATGCGGGTGTTCGACCGCGCCCTGCACGACGCCGGGTCCGCGCCGGTGGCCGAGGACCCGTACCTGGAAGACATGGCCGACTTCCGCCCCTACCTGCTTCGCCTGAAGGCGCGCGGCGCGCAGATGGTGTTCATCGCCGGGGTGGACCAGGGCGCGCGCACGCTGATCCCCCAGGCGCGCGAGGTGGGGCTGAACGCGCGCTTCATGGGCGGCGACGGGCTGGAGGCGCTGAAGGAGGATGGATCGCACTACGAGGGGACGATGATCGGCGTCCTCTTCCACCCCGACGCGTCGGCCAGGGCGAAGGCGTTCGACACCGCCTTCCGCGCGCGGTGGAAGCGCGAGCCCGACTCGTCGGCCGCGCTGGCGTACGATGCCGTGTATCTCCTGGCCCGTGCGCTGCGCGACGGCGCCCGCACCCGCCAGGACGTGCGCCGCTACCTGGAACGCGTGGGCCGCGAGGGCGGCTCGCCGCGGTATGACGGCGTGGCCGGCCCCGTGGCTTTCGACCCCAACGGCGATCCGCAGGGGAAGACATGCGTGATCGGCACCGTGCACGCGGGGAAGATCGTGCTGGGGGGGTGACTGCGGATCACCCTGCGCGAACCGGCAGCTCCTTATGAATCCGCCGCGCGAGAAGCCGCTGCCCAGAGACGAGCACGCAGCCATCTGAAGGTCCGTATTGGGTGCAGTTGCTGTTCGTGGTGTCACGGAACCCATCACCCGCCGTACAGGCCGCGGTAGATGGCGATGTTGCGGGTGAGGATCTTCACGTAGTCGCGCGTTTCCTCGAAGGGGATGCGCTCGGTGAACAGCTCGCGGTCGCGGAACTCGGGGAAGCTGCGCCAGCGCTCGGCGCGCGCGGGGCCGGCGTTGTAGGCGATGAACACCAGCGGCAGCTCGCCGTCCCAGCGCCGCATCTGGCTGGCGAGGTAGCGCGTGCCCAGGTGCACGTTGATCTCGGGGTTCAGCAGCATGTCTGCGTCGTACCCGCTGATCCCCGCGCCCGAGGCAAGGCCCGAACCGGTGCCCGGCATCACCTGCATCAGCCCCAGCGCGCCCACGCGCGACCGCGCCCGGGGCTTGAAGCTCGACTCCTGGCGGATCAGCGCGGCCACCACGAAGGGGTCCAGCCCGCGCTCCCGGGCCTCCGCCGCCACCATCCCGCGGTAGGGAAAGGGGTAGAGGATGCGCGCCAGACGCAGGTCGTACGGGGCGCCCGCCCTGCGCATGGCCAGGCCGATGCGGATCCCCTGCGGCGCGAACCCGCGCGCCTCCAGCGCCTCGGCCAGCGGATAGAGGAGCGCGCGGTCCGTCCCCGCTTCGGCCACGCGCCGGGCGACGTCGTCCTCCGCCTCGCGCCAGAGGCCGGCCTGGCGCAGCAGGTCGAGCGTTTCCATCCACCCGCGCAGCCGCTCCACCGTCTGCGGCGCGTCCGCCGGCGCGGGGGAGAGTGGGATCGGCCAGTAGCGCTCACCCATTCGCTCGGCCGAGCGGACGGAGTAGTACGAGAGCGGCTCCTTCTGCCGCACCTGCTGCCAGCGCTGGCGCGCGCCGGCCGCATCACCGCGGGCGGCCTGGGCGCGCCCCGCCCAGTAGGTGGCCTGCAGCCACAGGTCGCCGGACGGGTACCGGGCGCGATACTGGTCGTACCACGCCGCGGCGCCGTTCCAGTCCCTGGCCGCCAGCGCGGTGCCGCCCAGCCGCATCAGCGCCTCGCCGGCGCGCGGGCTCTGCGGATATTCCTGCACCAGGCGGCGAAGGATGGCGTTGGCGCCCGCGCGGTTCCCCGCGTCATCCGTCAAGTCGGCGGCCTGCCAGAGCGCGTCGGCGGACGAGGGCTGGCCGGGATAGCGCTGCGCGGTGGCGAGGAACGACTGGATCGCCGCCGCCCGCCCGCCCACGCGGTACCGGGCACGCCCGGCGATGTAGCCGGCCTCCGCCGCCACCGCCGGCGGCGCGGCGCCGAGCCCCGAGAGCACGTCGATCGCCTCGCGGTGGCGCCCGGCGGCGAACAGCGCCCGGCCCATGCGCATCCGCACGTCCTGCCGCTGCTCGGCCGATCCCGCGTTCGCCGCCAGCCAAGCGCGATATTCATCCGCCGCGCGCCCCGCGTTGCCGTTGCGGTCGTGGACGATGGCCGCGGAGAGATGATCCTCCGCCGTCGGCCGCAGCGAGAGGATCAGCCGCGCCGCGTCCACCGCCGCGCCGGAGGAGGGCGCCGCGGCCATCGCGTCACGCAGTTCCACGCGCGCCGCGGCGGTGTCGCCCAGCTGCAGCGCGGCCTGCGCGGCCAGCGTCCCCAACTCGGCCTTCTGCGCCGGGTCGTCCGCGCGCTGGCGGAAGGCGAGCGCGGCCGCGTGGGCGGAGCGCGGGTCGCGCGCGGCGCGGTAGGCGCCGATGCGCGCGCGCTGCGAGCGGAGCGGCGCCTCGGGCACGCC
>DASSJS010000083.1:0-20346 GCA_035691085.1 Longimicrobium sp. | reverse complement strand
CCGAAGCACCCAGCACCCAGCACCCAGCACCCAGCACCCAGCACCCAGCACTTTCGTACCCCGTACTCTCGTACTCACCCCTTCGCCAGCATCGGCCGCACGATCTCCACCACCTTCCCCAGCGCCTCGGAAACGCGCTCGGGCTGGCCCACGCCGGCCTGCGCCATGTGCGGCTTGCCGCCGCCACGCCCGCCCGCCAGCGCCGCCACCTCGCGGATCACCGCGTCGGCGCGGATGCCGCGGGTGATCATGTCGTCGGTCACCACGGCCAGCATCATCGGCCGCTCACCACCGGCCGCGATCACCGCGATCCCGCTCCCCAGCCGCTCGCGCAGCTGGTCGCCGATCTGGCGCAGGCCGTCGGCGCCCTCCGCATCGACGTTGCTGGCAATCACCTTCGCGCCATCCACGTTCTCGGCGCCGTCGACCAGGCGCGAGACCACGTCGCCGCCGCCCTGGGTGCGCGCGCGCTCCAGCTGCTTCTGCAGCTCGCGGTTCTGCTCCAGCACCTGCTGGAGGCGCGGCAGCAGGTTCTCGTCCCGCGTCTTGAGCGCGGCCGCGGCCTCGCGGATGGTGCGCTCGTCGGCCAGCGCGCGCTGGTAGGCGCCGGGGCCGGTCACCGCCTCGATGCGGCGCACGCCGCCCGCCACGCCGGTCTCGCTCACGACCCGGAACATCCCGATCTGCCCCGTGGTGCGCACGTGGGTGCCGCCGCACAGCTCCATGCTGAAGCCCGGGATCTCCACCACGCGCACGCGGTCGCCGTACTTCTCGCCGAAGAGCGCCATGGCGCCCTTCGCCTTCGCCTCGTCCTGCGCCATCTCGGTGGTGCGCACGGGCTCGTTGCGCCAGATCTCGCGGTTCACCAGTTCCTCCACCCGCGCGATCTCATCCGGCGTCATCGGCGCGCCGTGCGTGAAGTCGAAGCGCAGCCGGTCGGGCGCCACCAGCGAGCCGCGCTGGTGCACGTGCTCGCCCAGCACGCCGCGCAGCGCCGCGTGCAGCAGGTGCGTGGCCGTGTGGTTGCGCTCGATGTCGCGCCGCGTGGGCTCCTCCACCTCCGCATGCACGGGGGTGGCCGAGAAGTCGCCCTCCACGGGGCCGAGCACCGCCACGCGGCCGCTCACCTTGCGCACCTCGTTCACGCGCATGGCCCACCCGTTTCCGCGCACGTGGCCGGTGTCGCTGATCTGGCCGCCGCTCTCGGCGTAGAACGGGTTCTCGCGCAGCTGCAGCGCCATCCGCCCGTCGTCCATCCGCCGGTACGCGAGGATGTCGGTCTCCAGCGCGGTGGCGCGGTAGGCGGCGTACTCCTGCTCGGCGCCGGCCGCGTCGCCCACCACCTCCCACCCGTCGGCCAGCTCCTCGGCGCCCACGCCGATTCCCTTCCGGGCGCGGTCCTCGCGGCTGCGGCGGCGCTGCACGTCCAGCTCGGCCTCGAAGCCCTCCTGGTCGATCGTGTAGCCGCGCTCGCCGGCGATCAGCTCGGTCAGGTCAACGGGAAAGCCGAAGGTGTCATAGAGCGTGAACACCTCTTTCCCGGCGATCGTCCCGCTCCCGCCCACGGGCGCGATCTGGTCGATGCGTTCCAGCCCGTCCTCGATGGTCGCCAGGAAGCGCTCCTCCTCGGCGCGGGTGTTCCGCACGATGTACTCGCGGCGCGCCAGCAGCTCGGGAAAGGTCACGCCCATCCGGTCGATCACGGCCTCCGCCACGCCGGCCAGCGTGGGCTCGCGCCGGCCCAGGAGCCAGGCGTGGCGCACCGCGCGGCGCAGGATGCGGCGCAGCACGTAGCCGCGCCCCTCGTTCGACGGGAACACGCCGTCGGCCAGGAGGAACGCCGTGGCGCGCGCGTGGTCGGCCAGCACGCGGTAGCTCCCGCCCTGCTCGCTCTCGTACGCGTACGGCACCCCCACGATCTCCACCGCGCGCTCGATGATGTCGGTGAAGAGGTCGGTCTTGTAGTTCGAGTCCACGCCCTGGAGGACCGAGGCGACACGCTCCAGCCCCGAGCCGGTGTCGATGGACGGCGCCGGGAGCGGGTGCAGGTTCCCGTCGGCATCGCGGTCGTACTGCATGAACACGAGGTTCCAGATCTCCAGGAACTCGCCCCGGTCGCCCGCCTCCACGAACTCGTCCATCGTCACGTCGGTGCCGCGCGCGCCCTCGCGGCGCATGTCGAAATGGATCTCGCTGCACGGGCCGCAGGGGCCGGTGTCGGCCATCTGCCAGAAGTTGTCCTTGTCGCCCAGCTTGAAGATCCGCGTTTCCGGGAGCCCGCTGATCTCCGTCCACAGCCCGATCGCCTCGTCGTCGGTGTAGTGGACGGTCACCCACAGCCGCTCCTTCGGCATTCCGAACACGTCGGTGAGCAGCTCCCAGGCAAAGCGGATGGCGTCACGCTTGAAGTAGTCGCCGAACGAGAAGTTGCCCAGCATCTCGAAGAACGTGTGGTGGCGGGCCGTGTAGCCCACGTTCTCGAGGTCGTTGTGCTTGCCGCCGGCGCGCACGCACTTCTGGCTCGACGCCGCGCGGCGGAACCCGGGGTCTTCCATCCCCAGGAACACCTTCTTGAACGGCACCATCCCCGCGTTGGTGAACAGGAGCGTGGGGTCGTCGGCCGGCACCAGCGACGACGACGGGCGCACCGTGTGGCCGTTGCGGGCGAAGTAGTCCAGGAACGCGGCGCGGATCTCGTCGGAGCGCATGTATCCGTCAGGGCAAAGGCTTCAGGTTCGGACGAATTCGTAACTTAACCCGGCGCGGGGGCGGCTCTCAAGGTGTGCCGCCGGATTGGCTTTCGTTCGTGGCACGGCCAAAAGCCGGCGCGCATGGGCCGGGATCCCGCGCCGGGGCGGCTGAAGGCACCGCCACGACGCAGGAAGCCTCGCGAACCGCGCGAGGCTTCGGTTGTGGCGGGCGGGCGCGGTGCGTTTCGGCGCGCCGCAGCCGACGGGCGATGCGGCCGCGGGCCTCACCTCCGGAACAGGGAGCGCCACCCCCGCGCCGGCGGCCGGTACATCCAGCCGCGCCCCTCGCCCGCGAGCCGCCGCGCCAGGGCCCCGCTTCCGTCGCGCGTGGCCATCTCTCGCTCGGGAGCGGTGATCGGGATCATCCAGAGCACGGTCACCGGATCGCCGGCGTACGCGGGGAGGCATGGCGCCGGTGCATCCGCCGGTCGCGCCAGCAGGAGAACCGCGGTGAACGGGCTTCCCTCGCCGAACGCGTCGCAGGGAACCGTGTGCCCATCGCCCAGCCAGGTGTGGCGCGCCCAGGGAAGCCGCGCCTGGCCGGCCACGTACTCCGCCAGCCTCCGCTCCAGCGCGGCATCCACGCCCGACGAGACGCAGAGCCCCAGCTCGATGCGGCGGTACGGGGCCGGGTCCTCGTGGCGCGTCTCCACCCTCGGCTGCGGGCGCTGGCACATCCCCAGGGTGACGAACGCGGCGCCATCCCGCACGGGGATCCGCAGCATCGCCGTGGGCGGCCACGCGCCACCGTCGATCGCGTAGTGGTTGGAAGGAGGGCCTAGCCGCGCCTCCAGGGCCGCCAGGGCGCGCTCCCGCAGCGCCGGCCAGGGCCCCGGCTCCCGCTCCCACGCGGCCCACGCCGCCTCGGCCCGCCGCACGCGCTCGTGCATCGCGTTCTCCGGGCGCAGCTCCCACGCGACCGGCGACTTGCCCATGCAGTCGCGAGCATAGCCGTCGAAGCCGCCCTCCCCGCTCCACCCCGGGGATCACCGCGAGCAGCTCGTCTCCCTCCAGCAACGCGGCGCCGTCTCCCTCCTCCAGCCACACGATGCGCAGGCGATCCGGCTCGAGGGGCGGCGCGCCGGCGGAGTGGCGGCAGTTCGCGCGCGGCAGGAGCGGCGCCTCGCCGCGCTGCATCCCTTCCACGTCCACGGCGTCCGGGGCAGGCACCAGGTTCCGCACCCAGCACGAGCGGAAGCCCAGCCCGCTCTCCTCGTCACCCGTGAGGTAGAGATACGCCACGCGACCGTCCTGTTCCACGAACGCCTGCGCGTTCCCGTTCGGCGAATCGCTGGCGACGAGCTCGGACGTATCGGCCATGGCTCGAGGATCCCGGGAGATGGCCCGGTGAGCGCCACACGACCTCGGCGCCGGGCGATGGAATGTTCAACGGGGCGGACGGCCGCGCTTGATCCGCGGACCGCCCGCCCCTGATTCGTTCTCTCGCACGGCTCCAGCGGGCGCCCCGCCATCGCCTGCGGGCCTGGATGCGGAGGGTCCTTCAGTGTCCGCTTGCGCGATCGGCTTCCACCGTGGTAACCGCCACCAGCTCGGACGCTTCGGCATTCTCACCGCGAGCCCACTGCTTCATCGCGAGCTCTTCGGCGGCACCGCGCGAGGGCGCCGCTACGCGGTAGTGCTGGCTGAAGGTGACCTGAACGTCGTACACCGTGGCACCACCGGGGCCTGCGTTCCCGCTACGCGCACGGGATTGCTCGATCGCGTTCAGGATGTCCTGAACTTCCAATCGCGTGAAACCCGGGAGTGAATCATCGTCGAGCAGTTGACGCCCCACGCGTTCCGCCTGATCGTGCTGGCCGGACTTGAACCATAGCGCGGCCGCGCTCACGCCGATTATCCCACGGGTGCGAACCTTGTCAGCGGGGATCCTTTCAAGCGCGAGCTCCTCGAACTCGGCCGCCTGCCGGAACAAGGCCGCGGGATCGCCTCGATCCTGCGCAATGCAGAGATGCGCGTCACCCGCCAGCCGTTCGCTTTGTCGATGAAGATCGAGCCACTCGCTGTTCATTCGGCGACCCCCACGGTTTCCAGCACGATTCTCCTGGAATCGAATCCCACCACGCCGACCAGTGCAGGATACCGACCAGTTCCTCGCGCCACCTGAGTGATCTTCCGGCGCACTCTCTCGTACACCCGCCGCACCGGGCCACTGTCAACGCCCGAGATCTCGAGCCGAACGGCGGCGTCGAAATCACCGTAATCCGAATCCATGGGAACGAGGAGGTAATCCGCCCCCGACAGTGATTCGGCTCTGCTGATTGCCACCAGGCCAAAGACTGCTTCTACAGCCGCGAGCACGAGAGCAGAGGCCCCGTGCTCGGTGGTAACACTCTGGTTCGCCCACGCCCGACGCGTCCGCTCGGAGGGGAATTCCCACTCCACGACAGCCTCGATGATCCCGTGATCGTGCTCCAGGCGAAAGGTGGTCGGCGGCTGGTGATGCCGGGCCAAGCACACCTGGGCGGCCTCCGACAATCCCGCGGCGACAGCCTCGCTCAGCCCGGGGTGGCGCTGCGCCATGTCCTCGGTCAACAGCACCACCCGCTGTTCCATCAGCCGCCTGAACTCTTCTTCAGCGGCTCGCTCCAGATCCTCGAAGGGATTCTCCCCCTGGTCCGCGGCCGACATCCCTTACGAGTTCGCCGCCCGGTCCGGGTTCCGCCTCGCCCGCCACACGTAGTAGACGGGGATCCCCAGGATCACGATGAACAGGCCGGCGAAGCTGTACTGCGGCTTGGCCACCAGCAGGGTCAGCGCGATCCCCAGCGCCGCCAGCATGTACAGCGCGGGGATGACGGGGTAGCCGAACGCCTTGTACGGCCGCTCCATGTCGGGCCGCTTCATCCGGAGCGCGAACAGGGCGAGCATGGTGGCCACGTAGAAGATGAGGGCGGCGAAGATCACGTAGTCCAGCAGCTGTCCATAGCTGCCGGTGAGGGTGAGGAACGCCGTCCATACGCCCTGCACGCCCAGCGCCCACACCGGCACGTGCGTCTTCGGCGAGATCTGCCCCGCCTTCTCGAAGAACACGCCGTCGCGCGCCATCGCGTAGTACACGCGGGCGCCGGCCAGGATCAGTCCGTTGATGCACCCGAAGGTGCTGATCAGGATCGCGCCCGCCATCAGGTACGCTCCAACGGGGCCGAACATGTGCTGCAGCGCCAGCGTGCCCACCCGGTCCTCGGGCGCGGTCTGGATCTGCGACAGCTTGAGGGTGGAGAGGTAGGCCAGGTTCGCCAGCACGTACAGCAGCGTCACGCCCCCCGTGCCCAGCGCCAGCGCCAGCGGAAGGTTGCGCTGCGGCCGCTCCACCTCGGCGGCCGCGAAGGTCACGTTGTTCCACGCGTCGGCGCTGAAGAGCGACCCCACCATCGCCGCGCCGAAGGCCAGGATCAGCGCGGTGCCGCCGGGCATGTCGGCGAACATATGGTGGAAGTTGGTGCCGACCGCCTCGGCGTTGCGGCCCAGCGTAAGGCCCAGAAGCACCAGCCCCAGCAGCGCCGCCGTCTTGGCGATGGTGAAGATGCGCTGGATCCACTTGGCCTCGCGCAGCCCCCGCATGTTCACCCAGGTGAGCAGCGCGATGATCACGATCCCCACCACCCGCTGCGGCGACAGCCCCAGCTCGATGATGCCGCAGAATGGCGCCGTCGTGCAAACGACGCCGGGTGCCGCCGACCCTGGCACGGGAATCTTGCCGAAGCTCACGAACAGGTCGGGCGAGACCGCGGGGATGAACACGCCCAGGAACTTGGCGAACGCCACCGCCACCGCCGCGATGGTCCCCGTCTGGATCACCAGGAACAGCGTCCACCCGTACAGGAAGCCGGGAAGGTGCCCCAGCCCCTCGCGCAGGAACACGTACTGCCCGCCGGCCCGCGGCATGGCCGCCGCCAGCTCGCCGTAGCTCAGCGCGCCGAACACCGTGATCACCATCGTCGCGACCCACACCAGCAGCAGGCCGCCCGGCGAGTTCATGGTGCGCCCGATGTCGGCCGAGACGATGAAGATCCCGGAGCCGATCATCGACCCCACCACCAGCAGGGTGGCGTCCATCAGCGAAAGGCCGCGCTTGAACTCGCCCTCGGAGCTGGTGTGGGCGGGGCGCGGCGGGGCCTCGGCGGGTGCGGTGGGCGGCATTCGGTGGTCCTGGGTGGAGAGGGGGGTGGGACGGCGAGACTTCAGTGCTGAGTGCTGAGTGCTGAGTGCTGAGTGCTGAGTGCTGAGTGCTGAGGGCGGGCTGCGGGGCCTGCCGCACAGCTCCATCGCGAAGCGCCGCTCGGGCCGGCCGTTCGCCACGGCGCCGATGCCCAGCACCCGGCACCCCGTACTCAGCACTTCTTTTTCAGATCGTGAGCGTCACGTCGGTCTTGGCCGCCACGGCGCGGTTGGTGGCCACCTCGCGCGCGGGGTTGAACTTCCAGTCGCGCGCGGTGCGCTTCAGCTGCTCGTCGTAGCCGCGGTTGCCGGTGGGGGTCAGCACCTCCACGTCGGTCACGTCGCCGCGCTCGTTCACGGTCAGGCGCAGCACCACGTCACGGCTGGTCATCCCCCGCGGCCGGTTGGGCGGGATCAGCAACAGGTCGGTGACCGGGGGCGTGATGCGGCTGGTGCCTCCCCCGCCGCCTCCGTTGCCGGGACCGGTCCCCGGGCCCGTGCCGGTGCCCGTGCCGCCGCCGCTTCCTCCACCACTTCCGCCGCCGGAGCCGGGGCCCGTGCCGGGGCCAACCGACTGGCCCGTCCCCGCGCCCTGCTCGCCCGTGGACGGGCCCGCCACGGGAGCGGGCGGGGGCGGCACCACCGGCGCCGGCTTCGTCTCCGCGGGCGGGGTGACGGCCGGCGGCGGAGGTGGCACCACCGGCGGCGGCACCAGCGCGGTGGGGTCGGGCGGCGCGGGCGCGGGGAGTGGCGGCGGAGGCGGCGGAATGTCGTAGTAGCTTACCTGCTCGCCCCCGCCCCCGCCACCCCCGCCTCCACCCGCGCGGCCGCTCACCGCGTCCTGGCGGTCGCCCTCGCCGGCCAGCAGCACCGTCTGGCGGAAGGCGAGCACCAGCAGGAGCACGATGACCGCGTGCACCAGCACCGCGACCAGCGCCCCCGCCGCCGATGGGCCTTCCTTCTTCTTCCTGCCGACGACCTCGAACACGCGCGTTTCAGCTCCGCTCCACTGCCCGCCGCCCACCGGCGGGCCACGTGGGTGATACCGCCGTCACCCGCCCGGGGTTTCGCCCGGGGCGGTCACCCGCGTGCACGCCGGGTGCCGCGGGCAGCCGCGCGGCCAGGAGATGAGGAGCAGAAAAACGAAGTCGACGCATCCCGTCCCTCCGCGTTCCGGATGATCGGGCGCCGGCCTCGCATCTCCCTGGAACGCACGAGATGCCCCTCATCCCACCGGTCCGCCCACCGCGGGCCGCACTCACACCGGCGGAGCGGAGGAGCCTGGAGGCGGCCGGATCCCCCTCCCGCCCCGCTCGGGCCACCCCGCCCGGGCGGGACCGGCCAGCCCGGATCAAAGCTCGATCTGCGCCCCCAACTCCACCACGCGGTTGGGCGGAAGGCCGTAGAACGAGGTGGCGGTGCGGGCGTTGCGCGTCATCACCGCGAACAGGTGCTCGCGCCACATCGCCATCCCCGGCTTGGACGATGGGATCAGCGTCTCGCGGCCCAGGAAGAAGCTGGTGGACATGGGGCGCAGGTCCAGCCCCGGCACCTTCAGCGTCGCCAGCGCGGCGGGGATGTCGGGCTCCTCCACGAAGCCGTAGCGCACCACGATGCGGTAGAAGCCCGAGCCCAGCTCCTTCACCTCCACCCGCTCGTCGTCGGCGACGATGGGGATCTCCAGCGTGTCCACGGTGAGCAGGACCACGCGCTCGTGGAGCACCTTGTTGTGCACCAGGTTGTGCAGCAGCGCGGGGGGCGTGCCGTCGGGGTTGCCGTACATGAACACCGCCGTCCCCGGCACGCGCGCGGGCGTCTGCGTCTCCACGTCGCGCAGGAACAGGTCGAACGGGAGGGTGGTGGCGTGCATCCGCGAGGCCAGGATGCGCCGCCCCGTCTTCCACGTGGTCATCACCGCGAAGATGATGGCGGCGACCACCAGGGGGAACCAGCCGCCGTGCGGGATCTTTTCCAGGTTGGCGCCCCAGAACGCCAGGTCGATCACCAGGAAGAAGGCCGCCAGCGCCCCCACCCGCCACCACGGCCACCGCCAGCGCGCCCGCGCCACCGCGGCGAAGAGGAGCGTGGTGAACACCATGTCGGTGGTCACCGCCACGCCGTACGCGTTGGCCAGGCTGCTGCTCTCGCGGAACCCCGCCACCAGCCCCAGGCAGGCGAACATCAGCAGCCAGTTCACCCCCGGGATGTAGATCTGCCCGATCTCGCGCGACGAGGTGTGCTCGATGTGCACCCGCGGCAGGTACCCCAGCTGCATGGCCTGCCGGGTGAGCGAGAACGCCCCCGAGATCACCGCCTGCGAGGCGATCACCGTGGCCGCCGTGGCCAGGGTGACCAGCGGGAAGGTGGCCCAGCCGGGGGCGAGAAGGAAGAAGGGGTGCTCCACGGCGGCGGGATCGTTGATCAGCAGCGCCCCCTGGCCGAAGTAGTTCAGCATCAGCGAGGGGAGCACCAGCGCGAACCAGGTGATGCGGATCGGCCGCTTGCCGAAGTGCCCCATGTCGGCGTACAGCGCCTCGCCCCCGGTCACCGCCAGGAACACCGACCCCAGCACCAGGAACCCCGCCATCCCGTTGTGCGCGAAGAACTGCACCGCGTGGTACGGGTTCACCGCCGCCAGCACCCGCGGGTGGCGGACGATCTCCGCCGTGCCGAGCACGGCCAGCACCAGGAACCAGAGGAGCGTGACCGGCGCGAACACCTTCCCGATCCCCCCCGTGCCGTGCCGCTGCACCAGGAACAGCGCCACCAGGATCGCCATGGTGATCGGCACCACGTAGGGGTTGAAGAAGGGCGTGGCCACCTCCAGCCCCTCCACCGCGCTCAGCACCGAGATGGCGGGGGTGATCATGCTGTCGCCGTACAGCAGCGACGCGCCGAACAGCCCCAGCAGCACCAGGATCCCCGCGCGCCCGGTGCTGGCGTTGCGCGGCACCACCAGCGCGGTGAGGGCGATCATCCCGCCCTCGCCCCGGTTGTCGGCCCGCATCACGAACCCCAGGTACTTCACCGAAATCACCAGGATCAGCGCCCAGAAGATCAGCGACAGGATCCCCAGCACGTTCCCCGGCGTGGGCGCGATCCCGCTGGCGGGCCGGAACGCCTCGCGCATGGCGTACAGCGGGCTGGTGCCGATGTCGCCGTACACCACGCCCAGCGCCGCGAACGCCAGCACGAAGAGGTAGCGCCCGCGCGGCTGCTCCCGTTGCGTCACGCCGCGCTCCCGGGGTGGGTCCGGAATCGGCTCATGCCCTGGGTCTCTCCGGGAAGGGTGGGGTCCGTACGGCCGTCCGGAGGCCGGAGGAGCGCCCGCGCGCTCCCCCGCCGCTCCGCGGGCCGGCGGCGAAGGGCGCGGCCGTCACAGCTCGATCTGCGCGCCCAGCTCCACCACGCGGTTGGGCGGAAGGCCGAAGAAGGAGGTGGCCGTCCGCGCGTTGCGCGACATCACGGCGAACAGCTGCTCGCGCCACACGGCCATCCCCGGGCGCTTGGAGGGGATCAGCGTTTCGCGCCCCAGGAAGAAGGTGGTGTGGCCGGGGCGCAGGTCCAGCCCCGGTTCCCGGATCGCCGCCAGCGCAAGGGGCACGTTGGGGTCTTCCATGAAGCCGTAGCCCAGGACCACGCGGAAGAAGCCCTCGCCCAGCGACTGCACCTCGATCCGCTCCTCGTCGGTCACGTGGGGCACCTCGCGCGTTTCCACGCTCAGGAACACCGTGGTCTTGTGCAGCACCTTGTAGTGCTTCAGGGAGTGCAGCAGCGCGGGGGGCGTGCCGTCGCGGCTGCTGGACATGAACACCGCCGTCCCCGGCACCCGGTGCACCGTGTTCCGCCGCACGTCTTCCAGGAACAGGGCGATGGGGAGCGTGGTCTCGCTCAGCCGCTGCGCCAGGATGCGCCGCCCCGTCTTCCAGGTGGTCATCGCGGTGAACACCACGGCGCCCACCAGCAGCGGGAACCAGCCGCCGTGCGCGATCTTGGTGGCGTTGGCCAGGAAGAACGCCAGGTCGATCACCAGGAAGAACGCCGCCGGCACCCCCGCCTGCACCCGCGTCCACCCGAAGCGCTCGCGCGCCACGAAGTAGAAGAGCACGGTGGTGATCCCCATCGTCCCCGTCACCGCGATCCCGTAGGCCGCGGCCAGGTTGCTGCTGCTGCGGAAGCCCAGCACCAGCGCGATGCAGGCCACCATCAGCAGCCGGTTGACGCCCGGGATGTAGATCTGCCCGATCTCGCGCTCGGAGGTGTGGTCGACGTCCACGCGCGGGCTGTACCCCAGCTGCACCGCCTGCCGCGTGAGCGAGAACGCGCCCGAGATCAGCGCCTGCGAGGCGATCACCGCGGCGGCCGTGGCCAGCGCCACCATGGGATACAGCGCCCACCCCGGGGTCAGCCGGAAGAACGGGTGCTCCACCGCGGCCGGGTCGCGCAGGATCAGCGCGCCCTGGCCGAAGTAGTTCAGCAGCAGCGCCGGCAGCGCCAGGGAGAACCAGGCCATCCGGATCGGGTTCTTGCCGAAGTGCCCCATGTCGGCGTACAGCGCCTCGCCGCCGGTCACCACCAGGAACACCGAGCCCAGCACCAGGAAGCCCAGGTAGCCGTGGTGCAGCATGAAGCCCACGGCGTAGTGCGGGCTCACGGCCAGGAACACCTGCGGCTTGCGCACCGCCTCCACCAGCCCGAACGCGGCGATGCTGAAGAACCACACCAGCATCACCGGGCCGAAGATGCGGCCGATGGCGGCCGTCCCCCGGCTCTGCACCAGGAACAGCCCCACCAGGATCACGATGGAGATGAGGATGATGTAGGGCTCGAAGAAGGGCGTGGCCACGTTCAGCCCCTCCACCGCGCTCAGCACGGTGATGGCGGGGGTGATCATCCCGTCGCCGTACAGCAGCGCGGCGCCGAACACCCCCATCAGCAGCAGCACCCGCCGCGAGCCCCGCGGCACCGCGCTGCGCGGCGGGGCCACCAGCGCCAGCAGCGCGAGGATTCCGCCCTCGCCGCGGTTGTCGGCCCTCATCACGAACATCAGGTACTTCACCGACACCACCAGGATCAGCGACCACACGATCAGCGACAGGATGCCGAGAACGTTGTCGTGCGTGGGCCGGATCCCGGTGGAATGGTGGAAGCACTCGCGCAGCGCGTACAGGGGGCTGGTGCCGATGTCACCATACACCACCCCCAGCGCGCCCAGGGCGAGCGTGTAGAGATACCTTCCCTTTGGCTCGCCCCCATGCGGATGCGATTCGGTCACGTTGTCCGGTCAGCCCGTCTATCTGGTTCGTGCGCCGCGTGAGCGCGCCGCACGGTCGTTGCAACCCCGGTGCCCCGCGTTCCGGGGCCTTGCTCGAAAGAGGCGACAAGCTGCCGCCCGGCACCTTCAGCGTCAACCACGGCCCTCCGTGGCGCGAAGGATATACGAGGGACGGCGAGCGGAGGTTGCGCGGGGGCTCTCCTCCGAGGTGAGGGGCCGGTATCGCGAGCGCGGTGCCACGTCCCCCCGCATCACCCCGGAACGAGAAACCCCTCCCCGCCGTCTGCACGGCCGGGGAGGGGTCATCGCCCTTCCACCTGCTGTCTTCGAACCCCGCGGATCCTCAACCGACCGCGGCGAAGCGTGGCCTCGCCGCGGCCGGGCCGCTCACTCCAGCCCGCCGGCGGGGCCGTCGTCGCCGGAGGCGGCCACGCCGCGGATGCCGAGCACGTCCTTCACCTTGGCCTCGATCTGCGCGGCCAGCTCGGGGTTCTCCTGCAGGAAGCCCTTGGCGTTCTCGCGTCCCTGCCCCAGCCGCACGTCGCCGTAGCTGAACCACGCGCCACTCTTGTTGATCACGTCGTTCTCCACGCCGAGGTCCACGATGATCCCGTAGTGGTCGATCCCCACGTTGAACATGATGTCGAAGTCGGCCTGCTTGAAGGGCGCGGCCACCTTGTTCTTCACGATCTTCACCCGCGTCTTGTTCCCCACCAGCACCTCGCGGTCCTTGATGCTGCCGATGCGCCGGATGTCGAGGCGCAGGCTCGCGTAGAACTTGAGCGCGCGGCCGCCGGTGGTGGTCTCGGGGTTGCCGAACATCACCCCGATCTTCTCGCGGATCTGGTTGGTGAAGATCACCGTGGTCTGCGAGCGGTTGATGGCGCCGGTCAGCTTGCGCAGCGCCTGGCTCATCAGCCGCGCCTGCAGGCCCACGTGGCTGTCCCCCATCTCGCCCTCGATCTCGGCGCGGGGCACCAGCGCCGCCACCGAGTCGATCACCACCACGTCGAGCGCGTTGGAGCGCACCAGCACCTCGGCGATCTCCAGCGCCTGCTCGCCCGTGTCGGGCTGCGACACCAGCAGGTTGTCCACGTCCACCCCCAGCTTGCGCGCGTACTCGATGTCGAGCGCGTGCTCGGCGTCGATGAACGCGGCGATCCCGCCCGCCTTCTGCGCGTTGGCGATCACGTGCAGGCAGAGCGTGGTCTTGCCGGAGCTTTCCGGGCCGTAGATCTCGGTGATGCGCCCGCGCGGAATGCCGCCGATGCCGATGGCCGCGTCGAGGTTGATGGCACCGGTGGGGATGGAGCTCACCTTCACCATGGGCCCGTTCACGCCCATGCGCATGATGGAGCCCTTGCCGTATGCCTTCTCGATGCTGCCGATCGCGACGTTGAGGGCGCGCTTGCGGTCTTCGCCGGTGTCGACCTTGGTGCTGATCATCTGTGCCTGGGCTCTGTGGAGGGAGGCGGATGCCGTGGCCGTTCAGTACACCGCGCCGCGAGCACGGTTCCCGAAGAACGCCCGAAAGTTTACAGCCGCCGGGCGCCGCGCACAAGGGTTTCGTTCGCGCGCCCGAAAACTTTGCCGCGCTACGCCACGAGGGCGCCCGCGGCCTGCTGGAACGCCGTGGCGGCGCGCTCGATTCCCGCGTCGTCCACGTCCATGTGGGTCACCGCGCGCAGGCGCCGCGGGCCGAACTGCGTCATCCACACGCCGCGTTCGGCAAGGCCGGCCAGGATGGCGGCCGGGTCCAGCCGCGCGTCGTCCAGGTCCAGCATCACGATGTTGGTCTGCGGCTTCAGCGCGGCCACGCCGGGGACCTGGGCGCAGCGGCGGGCCAGCGCCCCGGCGCGGGCGTGGTCGTGGCCCAGCCGCTCGAGGTTGTTGCGCAGCGCGTACAGCCCGGCCGCGGCCAGCAGCCCCGCCTGCCGCATCCCGCCACCAAGCCGGCGGCGCAGGCGCCACGCTCTTTCCATCAGCTCGGCGCTTCCCGCCAGGATGGAGCCCACCGGCGCCCCCAGCCCCTTGCTGAGCGCCACCATCACCGTGTCGGCGTGCGCGGCGTAGGCGCGCATCGGCAGCCCGCTGGCCGCCGCGGCGTTGGGGAGGCGCGCGCCGTCCAGGTGCACCCGCACGCCCCGCTCGCGCGCCACCTCGGCCACCGCCTGCAGCTGGACCAGGCGGAGGACCCGCCCGCCCGCGTAGTTGTGCGTGTTCTCCAGGCACACCGCCGAGGTGCGCGGCAGGTACGGCGAATTGGGGCGGATGGCGCCGGCCACGTCGTCGGCCGTGAGCAGCCCGTCGCGGGTGGCCACGGCGCGGAACTGGATGCCGCCGAACTGCGCCCCGGCGCTCTCCTCGTAGTTTACCATGTGCCCGCCGGCGTCGATCACCGCCTCGGTCCCCGGCTCGGCCAGACTGAGGATGGCGGCGGTGTTCGCCATCACCCCGCTGGGAAAGAAGAGCGCCCGCTCCTTGCCCAGCAGCTCGGCCGCGTACGCCTCCAGCGCGGCGGCCGTGGGGTCGTCGCCCAGCACCGCGTCGCCCACCTCGGCCTCGGCGATGGCGCGGCGCATTTCGGGCGAGGGCCGGGTCACCGTGTCGGAGCGCAGGTCGACCACGGGCTCGGGGGCGGGCGTCATCGGGCGTCAGGCAGGTGCGGGTGGCGAAAGCGGTTTCGCGAAGACGGAAAGATTCCCCCGCGCGGCGCTCCCGGCAATCCCTTGACGGGCGGCTCATCCGCCCCCCGCCTCGGCGGCGGCGGGGTGGCGGTGATGGTCGCCCGCGTCGGCGCCGCGGTACAGCCCCACGCGCTCCACGCCTTCGATCCCCAGTGCCTTCAGCACCTCCTGCAGCACACTGCTCAGCTCGCTCATGGTCACGGATGCTTCTTCACGGGTGATGAGGGGTTCCCGGTGTTGAACGCGAGGGCGCAAAGTATCCGAACATGGACAACGACCGGTCCACGGACGGACGGGCGGGGAGCCGCATGGCTCGCGTCCAACGCGGCCAAATTGTGCCGCCCGCCAAGGCGTGGCAAGGCTTTTCTGCAATTCGATGGCATCACGAGATTTGGGTGGATCGGCGGCGCATTCGGGGTGTTCGGTGGCGGATCGGAGTGCCGCGGGCGGCGTGGAACGGTCGCCGCCCGTCCCATCCGTGCCAATTCCATCACGTCTGAACAGAAGGAGGTCACACGGAGGAACGGAGGGAGCGGAGGAACTGCGCGCGCGCCTCTACTCCCTTCGTTCCTTCGTCCTCCGTGTGCCCGGTGGGCCCCGGGAGGACGCGAAGAGCCCCGCGCTTCGGGATGGCGCGGGGCTCCGTGGTTCTATCGTACCGTCTCCCGGGGATCAGGAGCCCGCGTTCCAGCGGTTGTAGAACGCGGCGACGTCGAAGTTCACGGGGTCGATCTCGTAATAGCGCGAGCGGCTGAAGCGGCCCGTGGTGGGGAAGTACGGCGGCGGCTTCTTGGCGGCGCACACGTCGTACGAGTAGCGCTTGAGGAAGCCGTGGCCGTCGCTGAGCCCCACCGCGCCGCGGGTGTGCTGGATCACCCCGCCGGACAGGTACAGGCACCCGCGCCCCCAGTTGGAGGCCTCGCAGTCGTTGGCGTCGGTGGGCCCCTGGTCGTAGTTCTGCACCGTGAACAGGTTCAGCGCCAGCACCACGCCCTGCAGGAAGACGCCGGTGTTGCTGTCGTCGAACGAGTACCAGGTGGTGCCCGCCGTGGGGATCTGCTGCGGCGTGTTGAGCGAGTTGTCCGACACCACCACGTTGTTCCCGGCGAACAGCCCCACCATGTCCACGTCCTGGCAGTCGCTGCTCCCCCCCGGCTGGATGGCGTAGGTCAGGTCGTCGGCGATGTAGATGTTGTCGGTGGCGGCGATGGTGACCCGCCCGCGCACCTTTCCGCTCAGCGCCACGCTCCCGGTCACGTGGATCACCCCCTTGAAGTTGGGGTTGAAGGAGCGCGACAGGGGGAAGAGATAGTTACGGTCCGGCCGCGCGTTGATCTTGGCGGGCAACGCGCCGTTCCAGGCGAACGGGCGAGGCATCCACCCCTGCCGGTTCCCCGTGTTCCAGCTCTCGGGGTTGAAGGTGCTGTCGGCCTGGAAGGTGGGGTCGCCGCCCAGGAAGCAGCGCCGCGTGGCGGTGGTGAGGATGGCGCGCTTGTCGGCCGCCGTGGCCCCGCTGTCGCGCGGGGGAACGAAGTGGCCGCGCCCCGCGCCGGTGGAGCGCCAGAACCCGCAGTTGGGCGTGACCGTCCATCCGCCGCCGCCCGGGGGCTGCTGGCCCATCAGGTACCAGTCCAGGTTCGACACGTACACGCGGAAGAACCCCTCGTCGGGCTCGGCCGCGCCGTTGTCGTTCAGGTCGATCCACAGGAACTCGATGCGCATCCGCGCCGTGCCGGGGTTGCCGCCCGACGGCTCGGTGAAGGCGGTGCCGCCGGCCGAGGCGTATCCCTGCAGCCGCGTGAGCTCGGCGGTGGGCGGCAGCTCGATCCGCCCCGCGTTCTCCTTCTTCCCGCCCACGAAGCTGGCGTTCTCGGCCCCGCTGAAGGTCTTGGCCGTGGTCACCATCCCCGGGCCCTTGAAGGTGGCGCCGGTGGTGTGGATGCGGATGACGTCGTTGGAGTGCACCGGCCCCTGGATCTGGTCGCCGCCGCCAAAGACGATGCTCCCCTCCACGTCGGTGAAGTAGGCGTACTTGGCGAAGCTCTCCTGCGTGATGTCGGCCCGGCGCACCACGCGGTCGCCGTTGGCGTAGCGGGCGATGGAGAGGAGGCTGCCGAACACGCCGTACTGCCCGGTGCTCACGCCGATCGGCCCCGCGTAGGTGGAGCGCTTCACGCCGGGAAGGGTGCGCCCCGTGGCGTCCACCACCGCCGCGCCGTTCTCCAGCGTCACGTAGCCGCTGTCGGGGAAGAGCGCGCGCGAGGCGTTCAGCTTGCTTCGCGCCACCTCGAGCCCGGCGTCGGCCACGGTCTCCAGCTCGTCCTGCCGCTCGTCCCACTGGTTGATCAGGGTGGTGTTGCCGTTCAGGGTGATGGCGGCCAGCGCCAGCGCGCCCACCGCCAGCACCAGCAGAAGGACCAGCACCAGCGCCACGCCCCGCTGGTTGGACAGCTGCCGGGGCACAGGGAGCCACTTCGGGGGCAGGGTCATGGGAGGGTGGCCGAGGTGAGGGACTGGAGTGACATCGACGGCGTGCAATCCTGCGCGGCGATGGCGTAGTCGTAGGCGCGCGCGGACTCCACCTGCGTGTCCACGTAGGTGTAGCTGGCGTTCCCCGAGGGAAGGCTCACGAACGGCGGCCCCCACTGCGCGCTCCCCTGCGCGCGCTTCCAGATCACGTAACGCAGCACGTCCTGCTCGCCGGCGCGCTCGTCGGTGGCCGCGTTCCAGGCAAGCGTCACCTGCGGCGGAACGCCGGGGGCCGACGGCGTGGCCCTGAGAATCGATCCCAGCTGCGGCGCCTCGCCGCAGCTTTCCAGCGCCGCCACCCCCGCGTTGGCGAGGAGGATGGTCCGCGTGACGGCGCGCCGGCGCTCGCGCGGGCCCACCACGCCGTCGGTGGCGGTCAGGTTCACGCGGACGCCGCGCACCAGGTCGATGCGCGCGGCGGCGCCGGTGTCGGGGCTCGCCCCGTCGCGCTTGCCGTGCACGGGGGCGGAGTGGGCGAGGACCACGTTCGAGTAGCGCTCGATGGCCTGCGTGGCGCCCGGGCGGTCTTGCGGATACAGGTACTCCAGGAACGGCACCCCGGGCGTGCGCAGCAGGTTGCGCGCGACCACCGCGGGCGCGCCGCGGTTCACCTGCCGCATCAGCACGAAGTCGTCGGCGCGCGGCGTGGTGGTGTCGGGGGTGAAGAAGAAGGAGAGCGTCTCGGCGCCCGAGTTCACCGGCCCCATCCGGTAGCTGGTGTCGGGGTAGGCGAAGGAGGTGACGGGAAGGGTGAAGCGGTCGCCCCTGGCCAGCGCCTCCACCTCGCCCACCGCCGCGGCCGTGTCCACCGAGACGGCGAAGGGCTCGTTGGGGTCGCGCGAGACGAAGTCGGCGTTGAAAGCCACCGCGTCGGGGCCGGCATAGACCAGGAAGGGCTGGCCGGGTGCGGTGTTGGTGCCGGCGGCGCGCACCTGGCTGGCCAGGGTGCCCAGCGCCAGCCGGTAGTTCTGCGTGAGCGCGAACTGCCCGGTGCCGGCGCGCAGCGAGCGCGCCTGCATGTGGAAGAAGCCGAGCGACACGGTGAGCACCACCATCACGATCAGGGTGGCCACCACCAGCTCGACCAGTGTCATGCCGCGGGTGTCCCGCAGGCGGGCGGCGGTGTTCATGGGGCGGCGATCACCAGGGAGCGCTGCACGGGCGCAACCGGCCCGGCCGGGGTGACCCGCACGGTCACGGTGGTGAAGTCGTTGCCGTTGCTGAGGGTCTGCACCACGGTGGTCACGCGCTTGTAGCCGGTGTAGCCGGCGATGCTGGTCTCGGTGCCGGCGTAGCGCGCGTACAGCTCGTTGTACACGGGGTCCAGCTGCACCACGCGCAGGCGGTCGGCGGCCAGCTGCACGGCGGCGTTGCGCGTGTCCTGCAACTGCAGGTCGCCCAGCAGCCGGCGCGTGGCGGCCGCCTGGAAGCCCACCAGCACGATCGCCAGGATCACCATCGAGACCATCACCTCCACCAGGGTGAACCCGGCGTTGGCGCGGCGCGTCAGAATTCCGGTTTCCATGTGCTCCCGTCGTAGCGTTGCCAGCCCGGGCGGCCGGTGGCGCGGTCCAGCACCACCATCCTCGCCTCGGCCGCCTTCCCCGCGGCCTGGTTGGCGGCCGTGGTCAGGTAGAAGCCCCCCTCCTCGCTCGCGCTCCCGTTGCGCAGGAAGAACACGGCGGGGTAGCCGTCCTGCCGCAGCCGGAACGACACCGCGCCCGCCCCCGCCCGCCCCGCCGTCGCCCCGGCCCGCCCGAACACCACTCCCTCCGGCAGCGCCACCCAGGTCACGTGCTCGTCGGTGTCCACGCGGCCGTCGTTGTCCGCGTCGTAGTGCACGCGCAGCCGCCGGCCGGCCTGGTCGAACGCCACCACCACGTTGTGCTGGCGGGCCACGGCGGCGCGCTGCGCGGCCAGCAGGGTGCTTCCCGCCAGGCTCGCGGCCGACCCGGCGCGCGCGGGCGCCAGGTTGATGCGCGGGCCCACCATCGCCGCCAGGATGCCGAAGATCACCAGCACGGTGAGCACCTCCACCATGCTGAATCCATCCTCGCCGACGCCGATGTGACGTGACGCACCAATCGCTCGTCTACTCATTGGGGAGGTGTACCTGTCACTGTCCAACCGAAGAAAGCCCCCGGAGACGGGGAGAGATGACCCGCACGCCGATCGTGCCCGGCAGATCAGCCGCGCCCGGCGATTCACGCTCACTTCCCGTCAATCACACCGTGACGGCTGAGATCGCTTGCTTTCGGCCGGGGCGCACGGACGGCTGCCCGATGGCGGACGCATGCGGCGAGATGCGTAGCAGAGCCGCGGCATCCAAAGAGACAAACGGCGAGCCGGACTTCCGAGTGTTCCCGCCCGGCGTGCCGCTGCGGCCCGCCGCCGCTCCCGGCAACGAAACTCGTTGCACGGGAACGGCTTGCCCGCCCCGGTGACGCCCAGCCTGCCGATTGGATCGTGTGGGTTTTCCCAAATCTTGTGCAAGCGACGACGGTCGCGCAAGGGTCTTGTGCAAGGTAGTTGTGTATCTGTTCGAAAAGTGACTCGCTTCAGTCGCCGTGCAAAAGGTCTGTTCAAACAGAAGTCGTGGACACGCTAAGACCCACCTCTAGGGCCATAAAGAAGAGGAATTTGGCGATCTGATACGGATCAATGAAGCAGTGCAGGGGCACGGAATGGAAGTTGCCCCGTCCCCCTCCTTCGAATCGAAGCGCGGAACTGACGACCAGGAGGGGATGATGGACCAGAACTCCGGCACCGGTGGGATGAGCAACAGCGGGCAGGGGAGCGACGATCCCTCGCAGGCGCGCGAGCACGTGCGCGCCGCGGAGGAGAACCGCGACGCGCTGGAGGCGCAGAACCGCCGCACCGAGGCCACCACGCCCGACAGCGTGAGCATGCCGGCCGGCGGCCAGGG
>DASSJS010000082.1:0-9181 GCA_035691085.1 Longimicrobium sp. | reverse complement strand
GTGCGTGAGTGCGTGAGTGCGTGAGTGCGTGAGTGCGTGAGTGCGTGAGCGAGCCCAACGCACTGGCGCACTCACGCACTCGCGCACCTGTTGACCCAGCCTTGGTTCGCGACGATGCCCGACCCCCTGCCGCCGCCGCGGTACGAGTGCTGCAACCACCCCCCGGCTCGATCTCATCCGCGCCCTCGCCGCAGCTGGTGGGGACGCGGAATCGTTTGCACATCCTGATCGTACGCCGGAGCCGTCTTGGAAGAACGCACCACCCATCGCCCGCTGGTGCTGGCCGCACTGGTGCTGGCGATGTTCATGTCGGCCATCGAAGGCACCATCGTGGCCACCGCCATGCCCAGCATCGCCGCCGAGCTGGGCGGCTTCGCGCTCTACAGCTGGGTGTTCTCGTCGTTCCTGCTGATGCAGGCCATCGCCATCCCCATCTGCGGCAAGCTGTCGGACCTGCTGGGGCGCAAGCCCGTCTTCATCGCGGGCGTGGTGCTGTTCCTGGCCGCTTCGCTGCTGTGCGGCTTCGCCCGCTCCATGCCGCTGCTGGTGGCGTTCCGCTTCCTCCAGGGCGCCGGCGCCGGGGCCGTGCAGCCGATCATCGTCACGCTGATCGGCGACCTGTACTCGCTGGAAGAGCGGGGGCGCGTGCAGGGATACATGTCCAGCGTGTGGGGGTTCTCGTCCATCGCGGGGCCGCTTGCGGGCGGGGTGCTGGTGCACACGCTGGGGTGGCCGTGGATCTTCTGGGCCAACATCCCCTTCGGCATCGCCTCGGTCGCGCTGATCTGGCTGTACCTGCACGAGGGGCTGGAGCGCCAGAAGCCGCAGGTGGACTACCCCGGCGCCGTGCTGCTGCTGGCCGCCGTGGGCCCGCTGATGCTGGCGCTCACGCAGGCCAGCACCTGGGGCATGGTCGCCATCGTGCCGCTGCTGGCGCTTTCGGTGCTGGCGCTGTTCCTGTTCGTGCGCCAGGAGCGACGCGCGCCCGACCCGCTGATGCACGTGGAGCTGTGGGCCGATCCGCTGATCCGCAACGCCAACATCGCCACGCTCACCTCGGGGATCATGATGATCGGGGTGATCTCCTTCCTCCCCACCTTCGTGCAGGGGGTGCTGGGCGGGTCGGCGGTGCGGGCGGGCCTCACGCTGTCGATGATGACGCTGGGGTGGCCAATCGCCAGCTTCGTGGCGGGGAACCTGATCGTTCGCGTGGGCGTGCGGCGGCTGGCGCGCATCGGCGGGGGGGCGGCCTTGGCCGGAACGCTGGTGATCGCGCTGCTGGCCGGGCGTGGCCCGGTGGCGGCCGGCGCCGGATCGTTCCTGCTGGGGGTGGGGCTGGGGTTCCTGGGGACCACCTTCGTGGTCGCCATCCAGACCAGCGTGCCGTGGAACCAGCGCGGCGTGGCCACCGCCAGCAACATGCTGATGCGCATCCTGGGCAGCGCGCTGGGGGCGGCGCTCTTCGGCGGCGTGCTGAACTTCCAGATGACTCGCTACCTGGGCCGCAACGGGCTGGCGGGGAAGGTCTCGCTGGAGAGCATCCAGGACCTGATGGGCGAGGCCGCGCCCAGGGCCGCCCGGCTGGGCGCCGACGTGATGGCGCTCCTCCGCGGCGGCCTGGCGGAAAGCCTGCACGCGGTGTTCTGGGGGATCGTGCTGATGGCCGTGATCACCCTGGTGGCCGCCTGGCGCGTCCCCGAGCTGGAGGCGGAGCCGGTGGAGGCGGGCAGCGAGGGGGCGATGCACTGAGGGGCGGCGTCCACGCGGGTGCCGGGACCAGCTCGCTCCGTCCGCGCCCCAGCCCTCTCCCTGGCGATCAGGCGCCCCGACTGCGTCGGGTCCTGATCGCCTGTCCCTCCCCCGAACTGCAGGGGAGGGACGATCGGCGCGGCCTGCGACCTTCGGCGCCAAATACAGTCCCGCGTGGCCGGAGGACGCACTCCACAATCTCCTCCCGCGCAGAATTCTCCCCCTCCCCCAAGGTAGTTTTTTGGGGGAGGGGGCCGGGGGGAGAGGGCCAGCCGCGGCCGCACCGGCATCCGTCCTCCCGCCCCCCAGCTTCCCCGCCTTCCCCGCCCTCACCCGCCGTCCACCACCACGCCCAGGCGCGCGCGCAGCTCGCGGCGGCCGGTGCCGGTGATCGTCACCACGCGCGAGCGGCGGACGCGCTCGATCCAGCCAAGCTCCAGCATCCGCGCGGCGAGCGCGGCGCCGAGCGCGCCCGCCAGGTGGTCGGTCCGCTCGCTCCAGTCCAGGCACGCGCGGGCAAAGGATCGCCGCGCGCGGCGCAGCGGCTCCACCGGAACGCCCAGCTCGCCGAGCCAACGGTTTCCGTCCGCGGTCACCTCGAAGGTCCCCGCGCCGCGCTCCGGCACGCCGCGTGAAACGAGCGCGTCCGTCACCGCGATGCCCAGGCGGCCCGCCAGGTGGTCGTAGCAGAACCGTGCGCTGCGGATGGGCTCGCCGGGCGCCGCGGCGGGCGAGCCGTCACTGCCGCTCACCACCATCAGCTGCTCCACCAGCCCGGCCACCTCGGGCCCGCGCAGGCGGAAGTACTTGTGCCGCCCCTGCGCCGCCACGTCCACCAGGCCGTCGCCGGCCAGGCGCCGCAGGTGCGCGGTGGCCGTGGCGGGATCCACGCCCGCGCCATGCGCCAGCTCTTTCGCCGTCAGCGCGCGGCCGCCCATCAGCAGCGCCAGCATGCGCACGCGGCTGGGCTCGCCGATGGTGCGGGCGACACGAACGAGGTCGGGGGAGGATTGCATCGCCGAGCCTTTCATGGTGGCTGGTGGACGGCCGGATTGTCGCACCGTCCGCCTGCCTGGGGCAAGCCGCGGGAGGATGATGGCGGATGTCGACGCGGTATCGCGTAAATTCGTCTAAGTAGTTTACAGATCGGGAGATGCGCATCATCACCTCCCAATCGGTTTGGCCGCGGGCAAATCGATTGGGCTGGCTGGATGAGGGCCGCGCGGGGATACTTCCGCCACGCCGCTCCGGCCATCCATCCCCCTGCCCCATCGTCTCCCAGATGCCCGAGCCCGCGAACGCCGTTGCCGCCGCCACGCACCCCGATCCATATCCGTTCTACGCCCGGCTGGTCCGCGAGCGTCCGTTCGGCTGGGATGCGGGCGTGGGCGCGTGGGTCGCCGCGTCGGCCGGTGCGGTGGAGGCGGTGCTCGCCTCGCCGCTGTGCCACGTGCGCCCGCCGGCCGAGCGCGTGCCCGCCGCGCTGGCCGGCACCGCCGCGGGCGAGGTGTTCGCGCGCGTGGCCCGGATGAGCGACGGAGCCGCGCACCGCAGTCGGCGGGACGGCGCTGTGTCAGCGGTGGCGCATCTGGATCTGGCCGATGCTGCTTCCCTGGCCGGCCGATGGACGCGGGCCTTGTGGCGGGAGCATGGCGGCTGGCGCGGCGACGCGGGCTTCCACCTCCCCGTCTACGTAGTCTCGACCCTGCTCGGTGTGCGGGACGACCGGCTGCCGGACGTGGCGGCTTGGACCACGGCCTTCGTCCGCTCCGCCGCCCCCGGCGCGGACGCGGCGACGGTCAGGCGCGGGGCGGAAGCGGCAGCGCGGCTGATGGAGCTGTTCGGGGGTGATGATGTCCGCGACACGCCGCCGCTGAGCGCGCTCACGGCCGCACTGGCCGCCGCCGGCGAGGCGGACGCGCGCACGGCGGCGGCGAACGCGATCGGTCTCCTCTTCCAGTCGCACGATGCCACCGCCGGGCTGCTCGGCAACGCCATCGTCGCGCTTGGCCGTGATCCGGCCCTCCTCGCGGGGGTCCGCGCAGCCCCGGAGCTGCTGCCGGATCTGCTCGACGAGGTGCTGCGGCACGATCCGCCGGTGCAGAACACGCGGCGGTGGGTCGCGGAAGAGGGGGTGATCGCCGGCTACACGGTCCACGCGGGCGACGCCGTGCTGGTGCTGCTCGCCGCCGCCAACCGCGACCCCGCGGCGAACCCCGAGCCGCACCGCCTCTGCCTCCGCCGCGCCGAACGGCGCGCGTTCACGCTGGGGCATGGTGCCCACGCGTGCCCCGGCGGCGCGCTCGCGCGGACCATCGCCGCCGCGGCGCTGGGGGCGATGCTGGAGATGGATGCCGGCTTCGCGGAAATGGCGGCGCGGCGGACGTATCTCCCATCCGTCAACGGGCGCATCCCGCTGTTCGCCTGATTCAAATCCCGCGAAAGAGACCGATGATCGCCGTGATCTTCGAGGTGGAGCCGCACGCCGGGTGCACGCAGGCGTACCTGGACATCGCCGCCGAGTTGAAGCCGCTGCTGGCAGAGATCGATGGGTTCATCTCCATCGAGCGCTTCCAGAGCCTGGCCGATCCAGGGCGGATCCTCTCGCTTTCGTTCTGGCGCGACGAAGCGGCGGTGGCGCAGTGGCGGCGGCTGGAAGCGCATCGTGCCGCACAGGTCAGGGGGCGCACCGAGCTCTTCCGCGACTACCGCCTCCGCATCGCCCACGTGGTGCGCGACTACGGAATGACGCCCCGCGCCCAGGCACCCGCCGACAGCCGCGCCTTCCACGACCACGGGTGATCTCTAATCCGCCTGGAGACTTTGTGTATCTAGGTATCGAGAAAAAACCAGATGATGTCATCCTGAGGCCGGTCACGACATAACCGGCTGCATTGTATCAACTCGCAGGCCGAAGGATCTATAGACGGGGCTCGGAACCGAACATTCGAGGCGCCACTGGATACCTGAATTGGCTGTCTTCGACTCGAATGTTCACGACTCCGCCCGATAGCCCCGGCCAGTGTGAGCCGGGGCTAATCGCACGACCGACCGCCAGATCCACGTCTCCGTTACTGTCCCGAGCTCTCACTCAGGGCGATGAGAAGCTCGTCCAGCTGATCGAACGTCTCGAACATCGCCTCGGCTGCTCCGGTGCCAGCGGCGTCGAGCGCTTCCTTCGAAGGATAGCGCTCGTGCAAGACCACCAGCGTCTTGCCGCCCTTCTCATCGAAGGTCACCGTGGTGACGGACCCGCCATCGCCGCCTTCTTCATTGGTCCACGCGAGGCGCGAATACGGCTCCACTTCGACATAGGTGCCGAAAAACGCGGCCGGTTCGGGGCCACCGACGTCGAATGCCAATCGGTACTTGCCTCCGACACGAGCATCCACCTCGCAGGACAGCAGGGTCATTCCCATCGACCTGGGCACCCACCACCGCTCGAGCAGCTCGGCCCTGGTGAATGCCTCGAACACGATGCGCGCCGGGCCGTTGATGGTCCGCGTGACAACCACCTCGCGGTCCGACTTCCGTTCCACCGTGGTGCGGTTCTTCACGGGGCCGGGCCTGCTTTCGGTGCTTGCGTTCATCGCTCTTCTCCTTTTCGTGTAAGTTCCTCGACCACCTTGTCCAACTCGTCGAAGCGTTCGTCCCAGCGCTGGCGGTAGCTCTCGAGCCACGCCGTCTCTTCCTCCAGCCGGCGCGGGCCCAGCTGGCACGTCCGCACCCGCCCGACCTTCTTCGTGGTGACGAGCCCCGCCTGCTCCAGAACGCCAACGTGCTTCTTCATGCCCGTGAGCGTCATGTGGAACTTCGCCGCAAGCTCCGTGATCGAAGCGTCGGCTCGTCCGAGCTGCTCCAGAATGCCACGCCGCGTGGCGTCCGAGAGCGCGGCGAACGAAGTATCAAGCCGGGTCGTCTTATGCTGAACCATATGGTTCAGTATTTAACATCAGCGTTCGCGGCGTGCAAGGGGTAGCCGCGAAGAACGATGCGTCCTACGATCTCAGCAGAGCGTGCGCATCCGTGACCTGACGAGGTTTTCCCGCAACCTCAAGATCGAGGGTGCCTTCCCAGGCGGACTGCAACTCAATCCGCGATGAACCAAATTTTGGGGAAAGACCCTCCTCGCCTCCGCGGCCACTCACGGAAGGCCGGCTGTCTCAACGGATCGATCAGGGGATCACGGGGCGAGTCCGGTCGTCGTGCACGTCCTGCGCGTCGATGGCAGGATGGCGATCATTCGCCGTTCCACGACGGCTGCGGAGACGCACGAAGGATCGGGAGGGCTCGATTTCCCCTGATGACGCAGTGAACGAAGCCTGCAGGCGCAGACGACGGGGCGACCGACGAAAGCGGGTGTTCCTGAAAAAAATTTCGATACTCAGCGCGAGCGCCGCCTGCAGCCACTCGTCGGCGAGCTCCGGTGCGATCACGTTGCAACTAGATCGACGAAGAACCAAAAAATTTCGATACTCAGCGCGAGCGCCGCCTGCAGCCACTCGTCGACAGGATCGGTGCGCGCGACCTGCTGCAACGAAATCCGCGATGAACCATATTTTCCGGATTCCCCAGCCCCCGTTACCGCTTTCCACCACCACCCGATGCCGAACGAAACGAAAACGGAAACGTCGACCTACGACCGGATCTACGCCGTGGTGCGCAAGATCCCGCGCGGCAAGGTGAGCACGTACGGGCGCGTGGCGGAGGTGGCGGGGCTGGGCCGAGCGGCGCGGCAGGTGGGGTACGCGATGGCCGCGCTCCCGGACCACACCACCGTGCCCTGGCACCGCGTGATCAACGCGCAGGGCCGCATCAGCCTGCGCCGCGGCACCGGCGGCGACGTGGAGCAGCGCTTCCGGCTGGAAGCCGAGGGCGTGGTATTCGACGCCGGCGGCCGCGTCTCGCTGGAGCGCTTCGGCTGGAGCGGCGGGCGGCGGAAGCGGAATGCGGAAGCATCGCCCGAAGACGTCTGACCGTTCGGCCGGCCGGGTCGCCGGGACGGTTGAAACCGCTGGAACGACCACACGACACCTGTCTTCGCGGCGTCTGCGCGGACTATCCGCTTTGCCTCCGCTGAGGTGATGGCGCGCGCCACTGGCAGTGGCGAGCACTCGATGTCGCCGGCGCGCAGCGCCTGACGTCCCTCTCCCAGGCTGATTTGCGATAGGGACAGGCTTTCTGGACGCGACGCCAGTCGCGCCCGAAAGCCAGGGTGAGGGCTCCCACGGCGCATCGGATCGCTCCACATCGACCGATCCTTCCCCGGCTCCACCCATCCCCCCACACCCCGAGATGGAACTTCCCCACGGCGCGCCGGCCACGGAACGCCGATCGTACTGGATGGACGCATGCAACCCATCGCCAGGGGGAGGGAGCCATGTTCGGATGCATCGCGGTTCCGCTGGACGGATCGGCGGCGGCGGAATGCGCGCTGCCCCTTGCCGCGTCGCTGGCGCGAGAGAGCCGGGCGCGGCTGCAACTGCTGCGCGTGCACGGAAAGCATCGCCCCGGCGAGGCGCTGGAGGCGATTCCGGCGTACGGGTGGGAGCAGATCGCGGCCTATGACAACGGCTCCGACCAGGAGGCGTATGAGCGCGAGGCCGACGAGCTGACGGCGCTGGCCGCGCGCGCCACGGTGCGGTGGGGCGTGATGGCCTCCTCGCGCATGCTGCGCGGCGACCCGGCACAGTCGATCGTGGAACACGCCCGCGACGCCCGCGTCGACCTGCTGGTGATGTCCACGCACGCGGCCGGGGGGCGGCTGCACGGGCCGATGGGGAGCGTGGCCGAGGTGGTGATGCGCCACAGCCACATCCCCGTGCTCCTGGCCCGCCCCGACTCTCCGGCCCCGCCGCGCGGCACCGGCCCCCGCACCATCCTGGTTCCACTCGACGGCTCCGCCTTCTCGGAAGCCATCCTGGACCCGGTGGTGGCCGTAGCCCACGCCACGGGCGCCGAGGTCAAGCTGCTGCGGGTGCTGGGGCCGGGCGAGATGCCGTCGTTCATCCACGCGGATCTCCCCCCCACCCCGGAAGCGTACCTGAACGGCATTGCCGGCGTGCTCCCGCCCAACGTCACGGTGAGCGACGCGCGCGTGGTGGTCGATCCATCCGCCTCGCTGGCCATCCTGCACGAGGCCGCGGAGGTGGGAGCCGACCTGATCGCCATGGCCACGCACGGCTGCGGCGGCGCGCGCTCGCTGCTGCTGGGGAGCACGGCGGCGCAGGTGCTGCGCGGCACCCGCAAGCCGCTCCTCCTTTTCCGCCCGCCCCCGGCCACGCACGGCCGCCAGCACTACCACCAGGCCCACGCCACCGCGTGAGCCCCGGGAAGCCGGAATAGCCCGCGGGGCCGCGCCGAGGATCGCCCCGCGCCGAAGCCGCCGGCGCGCAGCGCCCCAGGTCCCTCTCCCAGCGGTTTGGTAGAGGGACCGGCTTTCTGGACACCACACAGTCGCGCCGGAAAGCCAGGGTGACGGTCCCCGCGGCGCCTCGGATCGCCCAACATCTCTCCGTCAGGCCAGAGCCCCCGGCATTCCGCATACGCGAGTGCTTGCCGCCGCCCCGCCCCGCGCGTACGATCCATCCGTTCCCCCTCCGGCACCCCGTAACGCGCAGATCCTCACATGGCCGACCGCGATCCGTCCGCGCCCGATCTCCCCGAAACTCCCGAGAGCCGCGAAGGCCTGAGCCGGCGCGGGTTCCTGCACGCCGGCGCGCTGGCCGTGGCGGGCGCGGCGTACGCCCCGGGGCTCTCGGCGTCGCCTGTCGATGCATCCGCGCCGGTGCCCGGCACCAAGCCGCGGGCGCTGCCGCCGTTCGAGCTGGAAGAGGCCACCGTGCAGCAGCTGCAGGACTGGATGCGCGCCGGCCGCTACACCTCGCGCCAGATCACCGAGCTCTACCTTGGCCGCATCCGCGACGTGGACACGCAGGGGCCCACGCTGCGCGCGGTGATCGAGACCAACCCCGACGCGCCGCGGATCGCCGACGCGATGGACGCCGAGCGGCGCGGCGGGCGGGTGCGCGGGCCGCTGCACGGCATCCCCGTGCTGATCAAGGACAACATCGACACGGCGGACCGGATGATGACCACCGCCGGAAGCTATGCGCTGGACGGCACCCCCGCGCCGCGCGACGCCTTCCTGGCCGAGCGGCTGCGCGCGGCGGGCGCGGTGATCATCGGCAAGACCAACCTGAGCGAGTGGGCCAACTTCCGCTCCACCCACGCCAGCAGCGGCTGGAGCGGCCGCGGCGGCCAGGTGCGCAACCCGTACGCGCTCGACCGCTCGCCCTGCGGCTCCAGCTCGGGGAGCGGCGCCGCCATGGCCGCCAGCCTGGCCGCCATCGCCGTGGGGACCGAGACGGACGGCTCCATCGTCTGCCCCTCGTCCGCCAACTCCGTTGTCGGGATCAAGCCCACGCTGGGG